>CAZYRM010000133.1:0-17219 GCA_964649705.1 uncultured Planctomycetia bacterium | reverse complement strand
CCCACGGCTCGGCCGCCCTGCGGGCGGCCCCTTCTCCTCGGCGCAGCGGCCGCCAAGCTGAACGTGGGCGTCAACACCGGGATCACACCTCCGTGCCTCCGCTCCTCTGTGGTGAAATGGACGTCAGAGCGGCCGGCATCGAGCGGACGCCATACGAAGGACGCAAGCGGCTATTCCGTGACGGCTTCGGATACTCGCACAAGACCAACTGCGCGTGCCGCGTAGCTGTCGGGCGAGAGGGATCCAACAGGTGATTGCGACTCTCACTTGCTGGAATCTGGAACTCCGCCGCCGTCGCCGCGGGGAGGTGATCCCCGACGGCACCCAAGCCCGTCGGCCTCTATTTCACTTCCAAGCGCCGCAGGTAGTCGACGATCGCGTTCATCTGCGCCTCGCCGTCTCCGCCGAGCTCGGGGTACCCGGGCCCCCACGGGAACTTCGTCATCCCCGTGCCGGGCTCGAGCTGGGCAGGGTCGCGGAGCCACTCCAGCATCCACTTCACCTTGAGGCGGCTCTTCGCGAGGTTCAGGTCGGGCGCCTTCTTGTCCCCACCGCTCCCCGGCTTCCCCGTCACGACGTGGCAACTGATGCAGGCGATCGCCTTGGAGTCGAACATCGCCTTCCCCTGGACGACCGCCGGGTCGTCGAGCGGCCGCCCCTCCAGCACATGTTCGAACGGGTACTTCTCCCCGTCCGTCAGCGCGAACCAGCGGACCAGGTCGGTCGCCTCGTCGTCCGTGAACCCGAACGTCGGCATCCGGACCTGCAGGAACCCGCGCAGCGTCACCGGCTCCTTCAGGAACCCGAAGAGCCACTCGGGCCTCACCTTCTTCCCCTCTCCCACCAGGACCGGCGGCGCCTTCTCGCGCACCTCGCGCCTCGCCTCCGAGAAGTCCGACTTCCCCATCTCCTTCATGTACCCCGGCAGGAGGACCTCGACGAGGTCCCCGCCCAACCCCGGATGCACCTTGTACGGGTCCCCCCAGTTCACGATGTGCTTCGACCCGGGCACGTACCCGCTCACCGCGTTGTGCCTCCAGACCAGGAAGGCGAACTCGTCGTCGTCGTTGAGGCCGTTGACCAGGCCCTCGAGCGTGACCGGGGTCTTCTTTCCCGAGTCCTCGTCCGTGTAGTCGGCCTCCAGCTTGTCGAGCGAGAACCGGTGGCACGCCGCGCAGTTCCGCTCCCGAACGAGCGTCTTCCCGCGCCCCATGGCCGACTCGCGCTCGTTCAGCCTCTTCTGCATCCCGACCGGGACGTCGGTCTTCACCAGGCTCGCGAGGAAGACGATCAGCTTGTGCCTCTCCTCCTCGGTGAGCGAGAACTTCGGCATCCGGAGCCGCTCGTCGCCGTGCTTGTCGTAGCCGCGGTCGAAGATCCTCGGGTCCTTGATCTTCAGGTCCATCCACTCCCAGCGGTCCTTGTGGTGGATCTCCCCGTCTTTCAGCATGAACCCGAAGTCGATCTGGACGAGGTCCTTGCTCCCGATCCCGTCCTGCCCCGTGAAGTCGCGTCCAATCGGCGTGGTCACCTCGAAGCCGCGCAGGTTGTGGCAGGCGAAGCAGCCGTACCGGTTCACCATCCGGTCGCCGAGGTAGAGCCTCTCGCGCTCCTCTTTGCCGGCCGACGCGAGCCTCGCCGACCAGTCCGCGAGGATCTTCTTCGCGCGGGCGAGGCCGGGCTCGAGGGCCTTCATCGCCGCGTCGTCCTTCAGGTCGCCCGCGAGCGGCCCCGTGACGACCTCGTCGAACCGCGCCCCCGCGTCCTTCCAGGCCCCCGCGGCGGCCATCAGGGACAGCCGTCCGTGGAGCTTGTCGAGCGGCGCGCCCTTCACCTTCCCGCCGATCGCGAGGTCGGCCGCGGCCGTGGCGCCCATCACCTGAGTCGCGAAGAAGTCCTGAGCCAGGGTGTCCGCGTACGACGCGGGCGCCTTCCCGTCCCGGTCGCCGACCTCGGCGAGCGTGTGCTTCGCGCGGAGATACTCCCACGCCGCGTTGTGGATCTCCTTCGTCTCCGGCGCGGGCGCGCCGAAGTCGCGCGCGTCCTTCAGCGTCATGAGGTGCGCCGCGATGTCGGCCGCCTCCTGGTCGGAGAGGCGGAGGTCCGGCATGCGCGTCTCGGGGAAGTGGTGCCTGGGCATCTTGACCCAGTGCCAGAGCCACGAGTAGTTCGACTTCGATCCGATCCCGGCGAGGACGGGTCCGAACGTCGTCTGGTAGGTCACGCCCGGCGCGTCCTTCTTCTGTGCGTCTGTCATGAGGTTGGCGTTGAACGCCGGCGTCCCCTCGGGGCGCGGATCGAGGCTGTGGCAGGCGAGGCAGCCCACGGTCGTGATGAGCTTCCTGCCGTTGTCCGGGTCGGCCTGCTCCTGGGCGATCGGAGGCGGCGGGTCGCCGAGCGGCTCGCTCGCGGCGAAGACGTATTCGACGAGGGCCTGGGCCTCGGCCCGGTCGCGCGCCTCCTCCTTCGCGGGGTTCACCCCGAAGAACCGCGGCATGCGGGTGTCCGGGCGGACCGCCTGGGGGTTCATGACCCAGTGGAAGGCCCAGTCCTTGTTCGTCTTGTCTCCGATGTGATAGAGGCTCGGCCCGGGCCTCCGCGTCGCCTCGAATCCCTGCGTGCGGTGGCAGGCGAAGCACCCCGCGCGGTCGAAGACCTTGCGCCCGTCGTTCCACGGCTCCGCGCCCTCGAGCTCCGTCTCCTGCTTGTGGCACTTCCAGCACGAGGAGGTGATCAGGTCGCTCGGGAGCTGCGGGTCGTCCCAGTGGTGCATGACGTGCCAGTGGTGGTCCTTCTCCCACCTCGCGGTGATCGCCGCCTTGTCCTTCGAGAACGCGGGAGGCGTGTGGCTGGACGTCGTGAACGTGCAGGAGCGCCCCGATCCCGAGTGGCAGCCCGTGCACCCCTGCTGTTCGATCGGGTGCTTGGAGTCGGCGGAGGCGTAGAGGTCGAGCCGCGGGTGGGTCTTGAGGGGGTTCTTCTCGTTCTCGTACCCCTTGCGGTCGATGGCGAGGTGGCAGGTGTGGCAGCGGTCGACGTGGCCGACCTTCGCGAAGTAGTAGTCGTCGACGAGGGCGTCGATCTGGACCTGCTTGATCTTGATGTCGGGGTTGAGCATCTCGACGAAGGGGACGCGGCGGACGCGGTTCGCCCAGTAGGCGTTGTCGGTGTCCTTGAGCCGCTTGTCGAGCTTGGCGATCTGGAGCTGGAGCTCGCCGATCTTCTCCTTCAGGTCGAGCGCCGGCTTCTCGATGGCCTCGCGCTTCGCCACGGCCTCTTCCTTGAGGTGTTGGGCCTCCTCGGTCTTGCGCTTGTGGTCGGCCATCGTCGCGACCCACTCGTCGTAGGTGTGCTTGCGGGCGTCGGCGTGCTCGGGGCTCCCGTGCCCCTGCTGGACCTCGTGCTGGGCCTCGTCCCAGAAGTACTTGGCGCTCTTCACCTCCTGGTCGGCGTCGAGGTACTCCTGGTTCGAGCGGACGCGCTCGACCTCCTTCTTGTCGATCGTGGCCTGCAGCTCGTCGATCTCGCCCTGCTTCGCCTGGAGGGCCTCCTCCGCCTTGGCGAGGGCCTCCTCGAGGCGGACCATCTCGGGGTCGATCGTCTTGCGGGCGTCCTGGTCGGCCTGGACGGCCTTGGCGTGCTCCTTCTCGAAGAACTCGCGCTGGTACTTCTTCCACTCGCGGTTGTAGTCCGCCCAGAACATCCAGACGCAGGACGCGAGGAGGAGGGCGGACCAGAGGAACATCTGGCGGTGGAGGTTGACGATCGGGTAGTGGGTTTCGGGATCGACGGCTTTCATGGCGGTCCCTGCGAAGGCAAAGGAGGTCGGAGTCGGATTATAGGAGGCAAGATACCGGCCGCAAGAAAAAGCCGGGCGCTTCTACTATCTATGCGGCGTTTCAGCGACCAATCGGTCGTAGGCCGCCGGGGCGCGAGACGGTGCGGCGTCTGGGCGAACCCGGCGCCGTCGCGTGCGTGGCCTCTTGGAACGGATATCAGGCATCTGAGATATGACATCTGACATCGGATATGGGATCGCTTCGGAAACGCGGATGACCCATATCTGATGTCAGATGTCATATCTCAGATGTCTGATATCCGTTCCAAGAGGCCACGCGCGGGTCCAGCGGCCGTTCGCGCCAGATCCCATGTGCTGAGGTGAGTATGCGCCTCTCCCTCTGCCCCGGGGTGGGTTCAGGGGGAGAACCGGTGGATGCGGAGCCCCGGTATCATCCGGAAGTGCCGCGCGTTGCCCGTAGCCAACGCCTGCTTCGCCCCCAGGGCCGTGGCGGCGACCATGGCATCGACGGGGCGGAGCCCGTGCCCTGGCGCCCATCGCTTCATCAGGCGTAGCGCGAGGGCCGACACCGGTTCCGCGATCGGCAGGACGCGGGAGAAGACGGAGTCCATCATCCGGTCGATCTCGCGCATCTCGCTGGCGCCTCGCGCCCCCGCGTACAGCTCCATGTGCGCAAGAACGCTCGCCTGCCTGTCAGGGTGTTCCAGCGACGCGAGGAGAGCGCGGGCGCGGGGGTTCCCCCTCAAGTACCAGATGAGCACATCGGTATCGAAGATCACCGGTGGTACCTCGCACCCCGCAGCTTGTCCAGCCAACGCCCGACCTGGCGGACATCGCGGCGGCCCCTCCAGAGGCCGAAGCCGATGGGCTCGAACGGCCTGGGCACGATGCCGCGGACGGGCGAGATCACGCCGACCTCCCGTCCGCGGTAGGTGATCGTGACCAAGCCGCCGCGGCGCACGGTGGAGAGGATTTCAGCGGCACGGGTCCTGAGGTCCTTCGCTGTGACGTTCATGGGCGTCCCAAGTAGACACTCCAAAGTGTACACTTACAACGCCCGGGTCGCCAGCGGATTCGAGGGCGGCCAGCATGGACGCTCGGCGCGCCGTTGTGGCGCGATCAGCGGTGGTCGCCCGGATCGTGGCCCCCGCAGACCGGGCAGTGCGCGTGCCTGAGGCGCTCGATCTCGAGCTCCGCGAAGCGCGCCTCCCTGAGGTCTCGCGCGCGCTGGGCCTCGTCGCGCGCCTCCGCGGCGCGAGCCTGCGCCGTCGCGGCCTCCGCCGCCTTCGCCTCCGCGAGCCGTCCCGCCTTCTCCGCGCCCGCCTCCGCCTCGCGCGCCTGGGCCTCCGCCGTACGGGCCTCCGCCTCCGCCCTCCGCGCCCCCGCCTCGATGGCGGCCTTCTCGGCAAGGGCCCGGCGCAGCTCCGCCTCCTCGTGGGAAATCCACTTCCCCTCCACCTTGATCCAGCCCCTCGCCTCCATCTGCTCGTCCCGCGTCAGCCACCGCCCTTCGTGCTGCACGTATCCCAGGGCCTCCCTCGCCTGCTTGTGGTCCGGGTCGATCGCCAGGACGTTCTGGAGCGCCTCGTCCGCCTGCGGCGTCAGGTCCTCGCCCCGCGCCCAGCGCCCGAGCTCGAACCAGCCCGCGACGTCGTCCGCCTTCAGGGCCGCGGCGCGCTCCCGGTAGGTCGCAAGCGCCGACTTCTCCCAGGCGACCGTCTCGACCTCCGTCTTCCGGATCTTCGTGATCCCGTACGCCGTCTCGACCGCGTAGAACTCCCCCTCCTCGGTGACGATCCCCTCGACCGTGCCGCCCTTCTTGAGCTGCACGACGTCTCCCCACAGCGGGACGCAGCCAACGATCGTCAGGAACACCGCCCAGATGGAGTGCCGCATGGTGGTTCTCCCGTATTCTCCCCCTCGTGCGGCTCCAGTGTGCCCCACCGGAGGCCCCGGTGGCAAGTCGCAGGTCGCCTGGCCCCCGGACAAGGAGGGGACGACCGGCGACTTGAGGGAAGAGCCTCCTTGCCACGATGGGCGCTCCGGCACGGATATCTGATATCTGAGAGCTGATATCAGATATCAGATATGTGTGGTCGCAGGGACGCCCGTTGCTTTCCGGGATCAGCCATATCTGATATCAGATATCAGCTCTCAGATATCAGATATCCGTTCCAAGACGCCTCGCGCGGGCCCGCCGACGGTTCCCGCCAGACGCCATGCTCTGAGGTGTTCATGCGCCTTCTGCTCTGTCTCCTGCTCGCCCTCCCCCTCGCCGCCGAATGGACGCCCGAGCAGAAAGACGTCGAACTCCCCATGCGCGACGGCCAGGCGCTCCAGGCCGACGTCTACCTCCCCCCCGATGAAGGCAAGTACCCCTGCGTCCTCATTCAGACCCCCTACAACAAGATCCACATGGGCGCCCCAATCACCGGCGACCTCAAGGACCCCGGCGACGTCGGCCGCGGCGCTGTCAGCGATACCCTCGGCCTCCTCGACCGCGAGCACTACGCCTACGTCGTCGTCGACTGGCGAGGCTTTTACGGCTCCAAGGCCGCCATGGACGGCGTCGACAAGAAGAAGTGGAAGCGCGGCCAGGACGGCTACGACTGCGTCGAGTGGATCGCCGAACAGCCCTGGTCCGACGGCAAGGTCGGCACGTGGGGAGGCTCCGCCCTCGGCAAGCAGCAGCTCGACACCGCGGCCGAACAGCCTCCTCACCTCGTCTGCTGCGTCCCCCTCATCGCCGCGATGGGACAGCGCTACGAGTTCTACTACGAGGGAGGCTGCTACCTCGAGGCCCACGTCAAGACGCTCGACTTCCTGGGCTACGGCGTCTCCAAGATGGTCCTCGCCAACCCGCGCCCCGGGACGCTCATCTGGCGCGGCGCAGAGAGGCTCTCGTACCACCCCGAGAAGATCCAGGTCCCCTGCCTCATGATCAGCGGCTGGTGGGACCACTACCCCGACCAGGTCATCGAGACGTTCGAGGACATCGTCGCCCAGGGCGGCCCCGCCGCGCGCGAGCACTCCAGGCTCCTCCTCGGCCCCTGGGACCACGTCGGAGTCGGTCTCGCGAAGCAGGGGAACCGCGAGTTCAAGGGGGCCCAGCTCGAGTCGGCCCGCTCCGCCAAGGCGTACTTCGACCGCTGGCTCCGCGGCGAGGAGAACGACTGGGACAAGACGTCGCGGATCCGCTACTGGCGCGTCAACCAAGAGGGGTGGGCGGAGGCCGACGAGTGGAATGGGCTCGATCGGACCTCGACGTCGCTCTTCCTCGGCGCCGACGGCTCGATCGGTGCTGCGTGCCCCGACGAACAGAAGACCCTCTCGTACGTCTGCGACCCGAAGGACCCCACGCCGACGCTCGGCGGCGCGAACCTCCCTCCCCTCCCCCACGGGCCGAGGACGCAGAACGCCCTCGAGAAGCGGAAGGACCTCCTCGTGTACTCCACCGGGAAGCTCACGTCGCCGCTCACGCTGAACGGCAAGGCGACGATCTCGTTCCAGGTCGAGATCGACCGCCCGTGCTGCGACTTCATGGCGCGCCTCTGCGACGTCGACCCGGACGGGAAGGCGTACCTACTCGCCGACGCGGCCGTGCGCATCCGCGACGCGAAGGAGGGGGCTCGGAAGGACGTGGTGCTCACCTTCCCCGCAACCGCGGCCACGTGGCCCAAGGGCTGGGAGTTGCGCATCTACCTCTCCTCCTCGAACTGGCCGCGCTACGAGAAGAACACACACAACGGCGCGGATCACTGGGAGGCCGCCGACGCAGAGTCCGTGGACGTGACCGTCGTCCACCCCGCGAAGCTCTCGCTCCCCTCGCTCGCGGGGGGCAAGTAGCATGGGCCTCTTCGACTTCTTGAAGGGAAAGGGCGAGGTCCTCCGCGACCAGCTCTTCGACGCCGCGGCACGGGGCGACGCGGAGGGCTTCGAGACGCTCTGCCGCGAGAACGCCGAGGCGATCGAGGCCGCCTTCTCCTCGTGGGCGACCTGCCCGGTCGCGATCCGCCGCGACCAGGCGAAGGTCGCCGCGTACGCGCAGGGGCTCATGGCGATCGCCCGCTGCCTCGCGGAGCGGCTTGGGAGGAAGGGCCCGCTGGATCGCCTGGTCGGCACCGCGGAGACGAACCCCGTCCTCCGCTGGCAGGAGACGCTTCGGACCGCCAAGAAGCTGAAGGAGGAGGCGTCCTACGCCGACGCGGCCGGCCTCCTCGCCCCCGTGATCGAGGAGATGACCCGCCTCTCGAGCGCGGGTGTGACGTCGCTTCTCCCCATCGCGCTCGGGTGGCTGGGCGAGTGCCGCTTCCAGACGGGCGACGCGGCCGCGGCGCTCGATCCGATGGACGAGGCGAGGCGGCTCTGCGAGCAGTCGGGGGACGACCAGGGGCTGCGCGCGTACCTCGCGAACGTGGTGGAGATCCAGCGCTACCTGGGGAAGGGCGCGGAGGCCGCCGCGTGCGTCGAGCGCATCGCGGAGCGCCTCACGGGCGGCGAGGCGGAGGGGGCGCGAAGGCGCGCGGCGATGCTCCGGGCCGGCGAGCCTCTCCTCCGCGTGACGGTGCTTCACGAGAAGAGGGAGTACGAGCTCGACGACTTGCCCGACGTCCCGACGGGGAAGTTCGAGGTGCTGCTGCGCCGCAACCGGATCACGCTCCACACGAGCGGCCTGGCGATCGAGCGCGGCCGCGAGGCGGGGGCGAAGGGGGAGTACGCGAAGGCGCTCGCCGAGTTCGAGAAGGCGGCCCGCTGCGACCCGTTCGACCCCGACCCGCCGTACCTCGGGGGGCTGACGCTCCTCCACCTGGACCGCTACGAGGAGGGGGTCGGTCGGCTCGAGCTGACGGAGCGCCTGGCGCCGGGGTGGTTCCACGTCCGCAGCGACCTGTGGATGGCGCGGGAGCTTCTCGCGGGGCGGCTCCAGCGCGGGACCTTCCTCGCCGTGCGCGTGTCGGAGGACGGCACGATCCCGCCGGAGAAGAAGCTGGAGCTGCTCGACGGGGCGATCGAGAAGGCGCCGCGGGTGGCGCTCCTCCGCCTGCTGAGGGGGGAGCATCTCGCGCGGCTGGGGCGCGGGGCGGAGGCCTCGGCGGCGTTCCGCGAGGGGCTCTCGCTCGACGCGGAACCCGACACGCGGACGCGGCTCCTCCTCTCGGCGGCGCTTACGCTCCCGTCCGACGACAAGGACCGTCGCTCGCTGCTACGCGAGGCCGCCGACCTCGGGGGCAACCTCACCGCCGCCGCCATGGCCGCGCTCGCGCTCCGTCGGAATGGGTAGGCGCCTGTTCGCCGAGGGGCCGCACGACGAGCCGCGTGTCGACGACCTCCCGCGACCTCCGCCCGATCCGTCCGAGGCATGGAGAATACTGAGAATGCCTGGAACCGGACACGGACGAAGAGCATCCTGTACACTTGCGGACGAAACGGAGACAAAGCCGATGACACGATTCCTGCTGGCGCTCCCACTGTTCCTGGCGGCTTCCATCGCCTGCTGCGAGGACCGGCCCCCGCAGACGGCCGAGGAGTGGTTCAGCGCGGTCGAAGCGCGCTACAAGAGTGCAAAGACGGTGCACCTCAAGGTCGAAACGCGCCACACCAACCCCGCGACTCGGCTGGTCGTCTGGTACGGCGGCGACCAGGGTTACCGCGTCGAGACGCTCGGCGCGGACGAGAGAGTCACAGAGACGACGATCTGCGACGGAAAGAGCGTCCAGAGCCTTGACGCCGAGGGGAAGCCGTCGGACCCGTTGGGCAAGGCGGCGCCTGGGATCGAGGCCTGGGGCCGTCACCTCCTTGTCCGTTTCGGATATGATTGGGACGAGATGGAAACCGGCGAAAGGGAGATCCCGATCCAGGACCTGAAGCTCGCGGGCGAAGAGGAAGTCGACGGGAGGCCCTGCGTCGTCCTCGAATGGACGGCCCTCTATGCCATGCTGGCCATCACGCCCATCCCGCAGAAGGTCTGGATCGACAAGGAGACGCTCGCGATCGTCCGGAGGGAGCGGCCGGGGCAAAGTGAGACCCACACCGAGCTCTACACCGACACGAAGTTCGACGCCGAGCCGCCCGCGGACGCCTTTCGCATCGAGGCGGGGAAGTAGGAGACTCCGGCCCGAGCGTCCACGCCCCATCCGCCCGATCAGGGCGAAGGCGCCGAAGGCCGACTCTCCCTCGATGCCCTTGCGGACGGACAACCGCTCTTCGATCGGGGCACGTGGTCCGCGATGCGTGGGCGGTTTCAACGCCGTCTCCGCGACCGTCGGCTCGTGCGTGCCCGCCTCGGCTGGGACCTTCGCTGACCAGGCGCCGCGTGGAGACTCGCGTGCCGAAGCGCACCATCGCGATCCTGGAGGACGACGCGCGGCGGATCGCCGCCATGCGCGAGGTCCTGGCGGCGGGGTTCGCGGACTTTCCCCTCCTCCTGCTCTGGGACGCGCCGAAGCTGATCGCGTGGCTCCGCCTCCACCTCGCGGAGGTCGCCCTCCTCTCCCTCGATAACGACCTCATCGACCCGAACGAGGTGTCCGTCGACCTCGGCGAGGGGCGCGACGTGGCCGACTACCTCGCGGGAGTCACTCCGGCCTTCCCCGTCATCCTCCACACGTCGAACACGGGCGCGGCCTTCACGATGTCGGAGACCCTGCGCGAACGAGGCTGGCACGTCTCGCGCGTCGCCCCGACGGGCGACGTCGAGTGGATCCACGGCCCCTGGGCGCGGCGGCTCGGCCAGCTCATTGCCCCGGACACTCCATCGTCCAGTTCTCCTGGGGACGGGCGAGCCTGACGTCCACGGAACAGGGCGTCCCGTTCGCCTCGACGAGCCTGAAGCCCGTGAACTGATACGGCGCCCCCACGAACACGCCCTGCCCCTCCGGCGTGCGCTGGAGGAGGTAGACCGCGAAGTGGAGGTGAGGGAACCCCGCGTACCCCGAGTTCCCGATGCGGGCGATTTCCTGGCCTTGCACGACCTTGTCGCCCTTCTTCACCTTTGCGCTCCCCTGGCGGATGTGTCCGTAGTTGGTGTACTCCCGATCGGTGTGCTGGAGGACGACCGAGTTCGCCTCGTCGAACCGCCCCGGGACGTTCGGGGGCAGGTCCCTGAAGCGGTCGACGACCTCGTACACGACGCCGTCGGCCGCGGCGAGGATCGGCTGGTCGAAGGAGTGGAAGTGATCCAGCGAGGCGGTCGAGCCGTCGTGGAAGCTGCCCTTGGCGTCGACCCGGACGAAGTCGAACGCGTAGATGCCGAAGACCATGGTCTGGTGGTGACCCGTCGGGTCGTCCTGGGCCTTCCATCGACCGGCGAACGGCGGGTGGAGGACCGTCTCGGGGGCGCGCTTGTCGACGAGCGGCTTGAAGGCGCGGATCGCCGCGCGGCTGGCGGAGTCGCGCGCGAGCAGCGTGACGATCAAGTCCCATCGCTTCTCGAAGAGGGCATGGTCCCCGCACCACTTCGCGAGCTCGAGGACCTTCTCCTTCTTGTCGACCGGGGTCCCCTTGCGCCGCTCCTCGTAGACCTCGATGGCGGGCTGCCAGCCCTTGTCCTTGACGAACGCGAAGCCCATGGCCTTTCGCGCCTCTCCGTTGTCCGGGGCGGCGTCGAGGGCGGCCTGGTACTCCGCCTTCGCCTCCTCCTCCAGCCCGTTCTCCCGGCACCACTTCCCCAGCGCGACGAGGGAGGCGGCGGCCGGCGATGTCTTCTCCTTCCGCTGACGGTACTGCGCGCGCAGGGTCTCCACGTCGGGGGAGGCCTCCTCGATCGACGTGACGTTCTTCCATGGGGTGGTCTTCCCCGCGAGTGTGACGCCCGACTTCGAGTAGGTCAGCGGCCCGGAGAGGTCGCCTTCGTCGGGAGGTTCGGCCAGCGCGAGGAGGGTCGCGAGGCCCGCGATGGCGGTCAGCATGGCAAGTCGCATGGGGGCCTCCGATTCGAGGGCGTCCATCGGGTGAACTCTACCGCGGGTCGGGCGCCCGGGGCCACGGCTACGTGCGCGGCGACGAGGCGGCAGGGCCCCGGGCGCCAACCCGGTTTGCGGCAAACAGATCGGGCGGGCGCGCGTATACACACCCTTCTCATCCACCAAACTCATCGGAGGTCTCCATGAAGCGGTTTGCCCTCGTTCTTCTCCTTTTGTCCCTGGCCGTCCCCGCGTTCGCGCAGGGAATGGGCGGAGGCGGCATGGGTCCCGAGCGCCTCCTCGGGGGCACCGTCGAGGAGCTGACGGAGAAGCTCTCCCTGACCGAGGAGCAGGTGCCGAAGCTACAGGAGGTCTTCGACGAGACCGAGTCGATCATGATGGAGGCGATCCAGTCGCTGCGCGATCAGGGTGGGCAACAGGGCGGCGGCGGGTTCAGCGGCATGCGCGCGGCCCTCGAGGCGCTCCGCGACGACCAGCGCCACGCCGTCCGGGCCGTCCTGGACGAGAAGCAGACCCTGGCGTACGATCAGCTCCTGGCCGAGGCGGACGTCCGCGGGGCGGGATTCGGCGGCGGCTTCGGAGGCCGCGGGGGGCGCGGGAGCCAGTTCCGCGAGGAGGAGCAGAAGGCGCGCATCGACCGGGCGATGAAGCCGCTCGGCCTCACGGGCGAGGACGAGACGATGGTCCGCGGCCTCCTCGAGAAGATGGCCGAGATCGAGAAGCAGCGTGCCGAGGCCTGGACGGAGGGCCGCGTGGTGATCGCGAAGCTGATGGTCGACAAGGCGTCCACCGACGAGGCCATCGACGCCGCGCTCGACGGGATGCGCGAGAAGGCGAAGGGGTTCGACGGGGACCTCAAGGAGGCCCGCAAGCTGCTCAAGGAGGCCCTGACGTCGAGGCAGGAGGCTGAGCTGGTGTCGCAGGGAGTCCTCGACAAGTAGGACTCGAGGCCCGACCGGCGTCTTTCGGAGCGACTGGAATGCGGCGAGCTTCCGCGAGCAAGGTCCTTCTGGTCGTCCTCGTCGTCGCGGCGGGGGCGGGCGCCGTGGTCGCCTACACGGAGATGAACAAGATCCGCGGGGAGCTCTCGGCGCTCCAGTCGAAGGTCGCCCAGCTCGACCGGAAGGGGGCGGAGCCGACCGCCTCCGCGCCCGCGGCGGTGACGCCGGTCGTGCTCCCCTCCTCGGCCCCGACGGCCGCGGAGGCGGGGCAGGAGATGGCGCTGCTGCACGAGCGCCTGGCCGCGCTCGAGGCGAGGATCGGCGGCGAGGCGGGCGGCGGCGCGCAGCCCGCGGGCGGCGGGTCGGCGGTCTCGGCGGCTGGCGCGGAGGAGGCGGCGCGGATCGCGGCGAGCATGTCGGAGGATGCGAAGAAGGCGATCGCCGCGGTCGTCAAGGAGACGCTCGACGCGAGGGACAAGGAGCGGACGGCGGGGTGGGCCTCGCAAGGGGTCGATCGGATGCTCAGTCGCCTCGCCGAGCAGCTCGCGCTCTCGGAGTCGCAGAAGGCGCTCTTGAAGCCGGTCCTCGATGCGCGCGCGAAGAAGATGGCGGAGATGTTCACGGGCGGGAACTTCGACCGCGACACGATGCGGACGCAGATCGACGTGCTCCGCAAGGAGACGGACGAGGACATCAAGCGCCACCTCACGGCGGAGCAGGCGCAGAAGTACGACGAGGTCGCCGCTCAGAGCGGCGGCATGGGCTGGTTCGGCGGCGGCCGCGGCGATCGCGGCGGCAACCGCGGCGGCGACCAGGGCGGCGGCGGGCGGTAGGCCGCGACTCCGACCTCGAAATCCGCATTCACGGGGACCACCGGACAGATGCGTCGCTCCGCGATCTGCATCAGCGCTGGACTCGTGACTCTGCTGGTCATCGGCGTCCTCTACTCCGTGGCGCGCTGGACCCCGGCGCGACGCACCGCCCCGAGGGCGCCTGCCGGCCCCACCACTCCCGAGGGACCCGCATCCGCCGCTGACCCGCGGCGCGGGGTCGATGAAGCGCCTCCCCCCGACGCGCCCGTCGCGTGCAGGGTCGAGGGGCGCGTGACGGGCGAAGACGGCGCGCCGCACGCGGCGGCCCTGTACGCAAAGGAGAGGGAAGTCCCCGACGGGCCGGTCGAGACCGCCCACGCGGGCGAGGACGGACGGTTCGCCCTGACGCTCCAGCCGGGGGACTGGCATCTCCACGCCGAGGCCGAGGGGCTCATCTCCGACCCCGAGTGGTTCGAGCTGGACCCCGGCCAGGCGCGGACCGTCGACCTCGTCTTGCGCCCGTCCGCCATGGTCTGGGGCTTCGTGCAGGACCCAGCGGGGGCGCGGACGCACGACGTCCTCGTCTACGCGCACGACAGTTGGGACGACCTGTCGAGCTGGACGCGGACGGACAAGGAGGGGCGATACGCGCTCCATGTCCCCGCCGGACGGATCGTCGTCACGGCCGATCGCGCGGAGTTCGGCCCGTCCTCCGTCGCGGCGACCATCGAGGCCGGACAGCGCCTCCAGATCGACCTCAGGCTGACGTCCGCGCTGTCCATCTCCGGGTGCGTCACCGATCGGGGAGGCCGCCCCGTCGCGGACGCCGAGGTCGAGGCAGACTGGCGTGGAGACGACGACTGGGACTACCCCGACCCCAGGACCGCGATCACCGACGCCTCCGGGGCGTACGTCCTGACCCGCCTCAAGCCCGGCCCGCACCGCGTAACTGCGTTCGCGAAGGGACTCAGGGCCCCGCCGCGGACAGACGTCCTCGCGGGCTCGGACCGGATCGACTTCGTGTTGCTCCGTGGAGGCGCCATCGAGGGGAAGGTCGTCCGACGCTCGGATGGAAGTCCCCTCCGTTCGGCAGATGTGACGGCCTGGGCCATGGAGCAGGGGTGGGGTCTCGGGACCCGTGGCGAGCCGCTCGGCGAGGACGGCGCGTTCCGCATTGAGGGCCTGCTCCCGCGGACGTATCTCCTGCATGCCTGGGCGCCGGGCCTTGCCCCGGCGGCTCGGGATGTGGAGGTTCGCGACGAGGAGACGACCGGCGTCGTCGTCCTGGAAGTGCGTGATGGCGGCTCGATCGAGGGGACGGTCCTCTCCGCGAGCACAGGGGCCCCGGTGGGCGACGCCGATGTGGGCGTCAAGCTCGGCGTTGGTTCCATGGGATCCCACACCGACGCCTCCGGTCACTTCCACCTGGAAGGCGTGGAACCGGGGATGCGCCCACTCTCCGTCGGGCATCCGGAGTACGTGGGTCTGCACACGACCCTCGAGGTCACCGAGAGTTCCGTCGTGACTCAGACCTTCCGCCTCGATGCGGGCGCCCGCCTCGAGGGGCGCGTCCTGGGGCGGGGCGGGAGGCCCATCCGTCGGGAGCGAGTCCTCGTCGTTCCGTCCGGCGACGGCGTCGCGCTCACGACGGACACGGACGAGGAGGGGAGGTTCAAGCTGGCAAGTCTACGCCCGGGCCCCTGCCTCTTGTATTGCCTCCGCTCCCAGCCCGGGCAGACGACCATTGCCTCGGCGGGCGTCGACCTGCGCGCCGGGTCGACATCAGAGGTGGTCCTGACCCTCTCGACGGGGGGGCGCCTTACGGGCTCGGTCCGTCGAGCGGGGCGGGGCGTCCCCGACGTGGTCCTCTCCTTCTCGTCCACGCCGCGGCCGGGGGTTTCCTTCCGGGCCACGACCGATCGCCTCGGTACGTACGGAGTCGATGGGCTTCCCTCCGGCGTGTACGTGGTCGAAACGGACGGCCTGCGCGAGGAGGTCTCCGTGGGGGCCGGCGACACGCGGCGCGATTTCGACCTCCCTGACGGTCAATGAGAGCTCGCACTGGCGTCGCTGCGGCCGTTGCGTTTGTTTCGGATGCGTGCTATCCTCTTCGCATGGCCACCACGCTGCGCAAGTTGCCCTCTACGGAAGAAACACGGCAGGCCGAGGAGGCCGTCCGCCTGCTGCGGTCCCTCCTGACGAAGAAGGGCGTGGCAGCCATCGAGCTCAAAGTCAGGCGCGGCGGGTCCGAAGTGTCGGCCGTGATGCCAGCCGAGGCGGTGGCGGCGCTCGCCGAGATCCTCCGCCAACTGGCCCGCGGAAACAGCGTGAGCATCGTCCCGATCCACGCCGAACTGACCACCCAGGAGGCGGCGAACCTGCTGAACGTCTCGCGCCCGCACCTCGTCAAGCTCCTCGACGAGAGGAAGATTCCCTCCCGCAAGGTCGGCACCCACCGGCGCATCCGGTTCACGGACCTCATGGAGTACAAACGCAAAGACGACCAGCGACGACGAAAGGCTCTCGACGAGCTGACGAGCGAGGCCCAGAAGCTCGGGCTCGGCTACTGACCCCGCGGGCATCAGCGTGGCGCGCCTCCGCACGCTCGCGGGCGGCGTCTGACGCGACTCTAGGTGATCGCGGAGAGGCGCTTCTCCATCAGGATCGCGTCAAAGCGCGCCCCGACGTCATCCTGGGCGGGGAACGTGCCCGACTCGACGAAGCCGAGCCGTTCCCAGAACGGGGCCGCCTCGCGGTTCGCCGGCTCCACACCCGCCCTCACGCGCTCGATCCCCGCCTGAGCCAGCGCCCGCTCCAGCAGCCCGACCGCCTCCCTCGCGAGACCCCTCCGCTGAAGCGCCGCGCGGACCATCACCAGTCCGATCATGCAGCTCCGCTCGTCCGGGTCGACCGCGAAGTCCAGCACCCCCGCCAGCCCCCCGTCCGCGAACATCCCCGTCATCGCGCGACGTGGGTCCGCCTCCGCCGCGTCGTACTGCATCTGCACCGTCAGCGGCCCCACTTGTGATGTCCCGTTCACGCGCTCGAAGAACGCGGGGTTCTCGCGATAGCACGAAAGGACCTCCCCGAGGTCCCCCTGGACCAGCGGACGCAGCGTGATCCGCTTCCCCTTCATCGGTGCCAGCCCGATCATGTGCGCGTGTTCTCCTTCCGGACACGGGGGCCGGTTCACACAGTTTCGTCACCAGTCATAATGTACGGCGTGTCAGGCCTTTGCAAGAGTGGCATTCCTGCAGGGAAACGGATCCCCCGTCGCAGCCGCTGTTACGGGCATGTAACCTCCGGGTACTTCAGTAACGGAAACCGGAACTCACACCCCGGCACGGGGCAACCACGCACCTGTGTGCACATCGCAAATTCTTGTAAGGCTGGAGGCTACAGCTCTTGCGGCTCCCGGGGGTTTCGGGCGAGCGACGGTATGCGCTTTGCTGAGGAGTCCGCGCTAGGGATCGGCGCACCTCGCCGCGGAGGTGCCTCCGGGGTTGCAGTGGGGGTGAATCCATGCGGTATAGCCGCCCGAATCGGCAGCGCGCCGTCGTCCTGATCGTCACCATCGCCGTCCTGACCATCCTGGCCCTCCTCGCGTCCATCTTCGCCACCACGTCGAAGATGGAGCGGCACATCTCGCGCAACTACGTCGACATGGCGCGCGCGAAGATGCTCGCCGTTTCCGGCGTCGACAAGGCCGTCATCGAGCTCCGGAACCTCCTCCTGAGCAACGCCT
>CAZYRM010000132.1:0-17379 GCA_964649705.1 uncultured Planctomycetia bacterium | reverse complement strand
CCCCACCGCTCCGCCGCCCTTCGGGCGGCGCCTTCTCCTCGGGCGCGCGGCCGCCTTCCGTCTCACCCCATCGGGCCGCGAGAGGATTCGTGTTGATTCGTGTGCATTCGTGGATCCGTAAAGGCTGGACATCATCGGGCGGCGCCGATTTCATGTGGGACTCGCAGACCTAGGAGTTCTCCCCCATGCCTCCGCCCCTCGTCGTCGATCTGTCGAAGGTGGACCTCGCGAAGGTGCCCTACCCCCTCGAGGAGGTCCACAAGTGCAACCCGCAGCGGCACGAGTTCGAGCAGCTCACGGGCATCCACTACCTGGACATCGAGGCCGGCGAGGTGGTCGGGTATCGACAGATCGGCCAGGACGAGTTCTGGATGCGGGGGCACATCCCGGGGAGGCCGCTCTTCCCGGGCGTCCTGATGGTCGAGGGATCCGCGCAGCTCGCGAGCTTCTGGATCAAGAAGAAGCTCGGGCCGGACGACCCCCGGTTCATCGGGTTCGGCGGGATCGAGGGGGTGAAGTTCCGGGCGACGGTCGGGCCCGGGGAGCGGATCCTCTACCTCGGCAAATGCGTCGAATATCGCCCGCGACGCGCCGTGTTCGCGACGCAGGGGCTTGTCGGCGACAAGCTCGTCTACGAAGGCACGATCATCGGAATGGCGGTGTAGCGGATGGTCGCCGGCGCGGACAACGGCTCCGCAGGGGTCTCGAAGCCGCCGCGACGACGGCGGTTCGCGCGCCTCTTCCTGTGGCTCGGCGCCGCGATCTCGATCGCCCGGGTCGGAGCGCTCTGGTACGCCTTCGCGCTCGTCACGAAGTACGATCTGCCCGAGAGCGTCTCGCTCCCGCAGTGGCTCTGGTACCCCGAGGCGCTCCTCCTGCCCGACTCGTTCGCGTGGACGCTCCCCTGGACCGCCATCTTCAGCGGCTGCCTGCTGGCGGGGAGCTTCGCGATCGCCTTTCTGCTCGCCGTGATCGACATGGCGGGCTTCGGCGGCGCCGAGGCGTAAGGGCTACGCGCTGTCCGCCTCCTTCGCGCGGTTGAGCTCGCGAAGGATGTCCTGCTCCTCGCGGTCCATCCCCGTCGAGGCGTCGGGGGCGAGCCCGGTCGCGCTCGAGGCGAGGTCGTCGAGGGTCGCGGCCTGCTCCTGCGCGCGAAGGGCGCTCGCCTCGAGCGTCTTCCCCTCGGGGAGGGGCGCCGTCTTCGCCTCGAGGGCCAGCTCCATCGCGCGGATGTGCTCGTCGAAGATCCGCAGGCGCTTTTCGTAGATGTTCTGGACCTTCGCGTTCAGGTCCTGGACGCGCTGGCGGGCGTACTTGATCTCCCGGACGAGGCGCATCTTCGCCGTCTCGTTCTTCTCGGTCTTCGCCTTCTCGAAGAGGTCCTTCTCCTTGTCGGCGAGCTGCATCAGCTCCGTCATCGCCGACTCCTTCGACTCCGCGTCCTTCTGCCGCTCGGCGCGGAGGAGGTCCAGGGCCTCCCGCTCGTCCTTCGCGTTCTTGTAGAGGGGCATGACCTGGTCGGGGAGCTGTCCCTTGAACCAACTCTTCAGACGGTCGAGGATCATCCCTTATTCCTCCCGATCGGCCGCGAGGACGGCCATGAACGCCTTCTGGGGAATCTCCACGTTCCCCACGTTCTTCATCTTCTTCTTCCCTTCCTTCTGGTTCTCGAGGAGCTTCCGCTTGCGGGAGATGTCGCCGCCGTAGCACTTCGCGATCACGTTCTTCATGACCTGCTTGATCGTCTCTCTCGCGATCACGCGGTTCCCGATCGCAGCCTGCAGGGCGACCTCGAACATCTGCCGCGGGATCTCCTTCCGGAGGATCTGGAGCACCCGCCGCCCCTTGGACTCCGCCTTGTCCCTGTGCACGATGCTCGACAGCGCGTCGACGGACTGGCCTCCTACGAGGATCTTGAGCTGCACCAGGTCCGCCTCGCGGTACTCGAGGATCTGATAATCCATCGTACCATACCCCCGCGTGAGCGACTTCATCTTGTCGTAGAAGTCGTAGATGATCTCCGCGAACGGCATGTCGTAGGTCATCATCACGCGGATCGGCGACAGGTACTCCTGCCTGCGGAACTCACCGTGCCGGTCGAGGCAGAGCTTCATGATCCCGCCGACGTTGTCGCTCGGGATGATGATCGACACGCGCGAGATCGGCTCGCGGATCGAGATGATCTGGCTCTCGTCGGGGAGCTCGGCGGGGTTGTCGATCTTGAACTTCTCCTCGCCGCCGCCCTTCGCCCGCTTGATGACCTCGTAGGTGACGTTCGGCGCGGTCTGGAGGACCTCGACGTTCATCTCCCGCTCGAGCCGCTCCTGGACGATCTCCATGTGGAGCAGCCCCAGGAACCCGCAGCGGAATCCGAAGCCGAGCGCCTCGCTCGTCTCCGGCTCGTACGTGAACGCGCTGTCGTTGAGCGAGAGCCGCTCGAGCGACTTCTTCACCGTGGAGAACTCGCTGTTGTTCGTCGGGTAGATCCCGCTGAAGACCATCGCGAGGGGCTCGCGGAAGCCCGGCAACGCGGGGACCGTCTGCTCCTTGAGCGTCAGCGTGTCGCCGACGCGGACGTCGCGCAGCTCCTTGATCCCGGCGATGACGTAGCCGACCTCCCCGGCCGAGAGGCTCTGGCACTTCACCATCTCGGGCTTGAACTTCCCGACCTCCTCGACGAGGAAGATCTTGTCGTTCGAGAGCATCCGGACGTGCTGGCCGTGCTTGATCGTGCCGTTCTTCACGCGCACGTAGGCGATGACGGCGCGGTACTCGTCGTAGACGCTGTCGAAGATGAGAGCCTGGAGCGGGGCGGCGGGGTCGCCCTCGGGCGCGGTGACCTTCTTCACGACGGTCTCGAGGAGGAGGTCGACGTTCTTCCCCTCCTTCGCGCTGACCTGGATCACCTCGTCGGGGTCGATCCCGAGCGTGTTGTGCATCTCGAGGAGCGTCTCCTCGATCTGCGCTGACGCGAGGTCGACCTTGTTGATGACGGGGACGATGTCGAGGTTCCCCTCCATCGCGAGGTAGAAGTTCGCGACGGTCTGGGCCTGGACGCCCTGGGTGCAGTCGACGAGGAGGATGGCGCCCTCGCAGGCGGCGAGGGACCGGGAGACCTCGTAGCCGAAGTCGACGTGGCCGGGGGTGTCGATGAGGTTGAGCTGGTAGGCGACGCCGTCGATCGTGTGGAGCATCTCGACGGCCTTCGCCTTGATGGTGATGCCGCGCTCGCGCTCGATCGAATTCGAGTCGAGCGTCTGCTCGCGCATGTCCCGCATGGCGATGGTGCCCGTGCGCTCGAGGAGCCGGTCCGCGAGGGTCGACTTCCCGTGGTCGATGTGGGCTATGATGCAGAAATTGCGAATGCGTTCAACGCGCATCCTGCGGCTCCGATGGCGCCCGCGGCGTTCCCGAGCTTGGCCGAGACGATGCGGAGGCCCCTGCGCATGAGCGGCAGCGCATGGGCGCGCACGGCGGCACGGACCGGGGAGAGGATTACCGCTCCCGCGGCCGACATCCCGCCTCCGAGGATGACGACCTCCGGATTGAGGGCGTTCACGACCCCGGCGACGGCGAGGCCGAGGTACCGCCCGGCCTCCGTGACGACGCTGCGCGCGAGGGGGTCTCCCTTGCGCGCCGCGTCGCAAATCTCCCTGGCGTCCTCCCCTTCGATGCGGGACCTGCGCACGGCGCGGAGCTCGCGGAAGCGCTTCACGACGGCCCGCGCCGAGGCGTAGGCCTCGATGCAGCCGAGCGCTCCGCACGGGCACCTCCGCCCGTCGGGGACCACGGGCACGTGCCCGAGCTCGCCCGCTCCCCCCTTCGCGCCGTGCCAGAGCTTTCCGTCGAGGACGATCCCGCCGCCGATCCCCGTGCCGAGCGTGAAGAGGACGACGGAGCGCCTCCCGCGCCCCGCGCCGGTCCAGCACTCTCCGAGGGCCGCGGCATTGGCGTCATTCTCGATGACCGCGGGGGCGCCCGTGGCGCGCGCCACCCAGCGGGCGATCGGCACGTTTCGCCACCCTGGCATGTTCGGCGCCGAGGTCACCACGCCGCGGGCCACGTCGATCGGCCCCGGGACGCCGACGCCGACGCCTCGAAGGCGGCCTCCCGTCTCCTCGTGGAGCGAGCGGACCACGCGGGCCATGCGCCTCGCGACGGCGCGCGGGGCCTGGTCGTCCACGAGCTCCTCTCGCCACGCGAGCAGGCGTCCGCGGGGACTGACGGCCCCGGCCTTGAGCGCGGTCCCGCCCAGGTCGAGTCCGATCCACACGTCGCGGCCCACCCGCACCCTCCTCGCGGTCATTCGAACCAGGGATTGTACGGCCCGCGCGCCGATCGGACAAGCGGTTCCGCCGAGCCGCCGCGATTCCCTTGCGCCGGCGGACGGCCGGGGCATAGCATTCCGCGATTCGTCCCCAGACCCCCGTGCGGGGGCCGAGGACGCGGATTCCCTTTCAGGAGACGACCCGTGCTGAACCTGCGCATCGCCTGCGCCGCCGTCCTCCTCCTCTGCGGACTCGCCGTCCGCGCGGAGGAGTCGCTGGAGCAGAAGCGGGACAAGAAGCTCCAGCAGCCGTTCATGGCGAAGGCCACCTGGATCACCGACTACGACAAGGCCCTCGCCGAAAGCAAGTCGAGCGGCAAGGCGATCTTCGCCTACTTCACCCGCTCCTACGCCGGCTGACCCCCGTGCAACGCGTTGGAGAGCGGGCCTCTCCTTGAGGACGCGTTCGTCGAGTTCGCCAAGAAGGTCGTGTTGTTCTGCCACATCACGACGAGGATCGAGGGCGACACCAACCAGGACCTGCTCCAGAAGAAGGGCGGGCGCGGGTTCCCGCACCTCGTCTTCATGGACTCGGAAGGGAACGTCATCGCCAAGCACCAGGGCCAGCGGGACGCCGCCGGGTTCGAGGCGTCGCTCCTGAAGGCCACCGCGTACATGGAGCTCAAGGCCAAGGCCGACGCGGGAGACAAGGCCGCCAAGGCCGAGTTCCTCGTCACGCAGCTTGAGATGGGCGCCATCCCGCTCTCCGAGTTCGAGGAGAAGATCAAGGAGGCCGGCGAGCTCTCGGCGGACCTGCAGGCTCGCCTGGACGGCGTCCGCGCGAACGCGGAGTTCAGCGAGATCATGCAGTCGATCGGCCAGAAGCCGGAGAACGAGGCGGTCGCCGAGGCGGGCCCGAAGCTCCTCGAGATGAAGAAGGCCGGCCACGTCCCCGCCGGCGAGAACGAGTTCTCCACGTTCCATAGCATCCTCCTGGAGTACGCCTTCACGCAGAAGGACGCCGCGCAGTTCGAGGAGAGCCTGGGCGCGCTGAGGGAGCGCTTCGGCTCGAATCCACAGGCCAAGAAGTTCTTCGAGGCGCAGGAGACGCGCCTCGCGGAGCTGAAGGGCGGAAAGTAGCAGCCACCCGGCCCGGGGCGGGGCACCCGCCCCGGGCCAGCCTCGTTGCGCCGGACTCGCAGGGCGTGCTACAATCCTCCGTTGCCCGGGGAGGAACCATGCCCCTCAAGGAGTCCGACCTCGTCCTTGCCAGGATCGCCGTCGAATTGGGCCTCGTCACGCAGGCCCAGGTCGAGGCATGCCTGCGAGAGGCGTCCGACAGCCCGTCCGGCGCCTCCACGGCCCCCTGGCCCCTCGGCGACCTCCTCGTCCGCCGCGGCTTCCTGCCCGAGGACGGGCGGGTCCGCGTCGAGAGGACCTACGCCGAGCGCCTCGCGAACTCCATGCAGGCCCCCGCGCGCAAGGAGGACATCCTCTTCGGCCGCATCTGCGTCGTGAAGAAGTACGCCTCCCCCGCCGAGGTCAACGAGTGCCTCGAACTGCAGCACCGGATGACGAAGGAGCGAGGAACCGGCGACCCCATGACCGCCCCCCGCCTCGGCGAGCTCATGATCGAACGAGGTTACCTCTCGCCCGACCAGGTCAAGGAGGTCCTCCGCGAGCAGCGCAAGTTCCTCGTCCGCTGCCCCGGGTGCGGGCGGCAGTTCAACGTCGTCGGCCTCAAGCCCGGCCAGACGTTCCCCTGCAAGAAGTGCAACGCGACGATCACCGTGACCGCGACGGCTCGGGGCGTCGCCGCCGACGAGACCGTCTTCTTCTCGGGCCAGGACGCGCTCGACAAGGGCAAACCGAAGTAGGCCTCCGCATGTTCGCGCTGCGCGACTACCAGCGCCAGTGCCTCGAGGCGATCGAGAAGGCATACTGGAAGGGCGTCCGCCGCCAGCTCGTCTGCCTCCCCACCGGCTCCGGCAAGACCGTCGTCTTCGCCCACCTCCCCCAGCACCTGCGCATGAAGAAGCGGATGCTCGTCCTCGCCCACCGCGAGGAGCTCCTCGACCAGGCCGTCGACAAGTTCCGCCGCGCCAACCCCGACCTCCGCGTCGGCGTCGAGCAGGCCGAGCGCCGCGCGGGGGACGAGGACCAGGTCGTCGTCGCGAGCGTCCAGACGCTCGGCCGCGAGGGCGGCGGGAGGCTCGGCCGGTTCCCCGCCGAGGCCTTCTCCATCGTCGTCGTCGACGAGGCCCACCACGCCGTCGCGGAGAGCTACCGCCGCGTCCTCGCCCACTTCGGCCTCTTCGCCCCCGAGACGAAAAAGCTCCTCGTCGGCGTCACCGCCACGCCGCGGCGCGGGGACGACCGGGGGCTCGACGAGGTCTTCCAGGAGATCGTCTATCGCAAGACCATCCGCGAGATGATCGACTCGAAGGTCCTCTGCGGCGTCGCGGGGTGGCGCGCGGAGACGGGGACGTCGCTCGACGGCGTCGCGACGAGGCTCGGGGACTTCGTCCCGGGCCAGCTCGCCGACCGCGTCAACGTCCCGGCTCGAAACCGCCTCGTCGTCGCCGCGTACCGCGAGGAGCTCGAGGGCCGCCGTACGCTTGCCTTCTGCGTCGACGTCCAGCACGCCATCGACCTCGCCTCGGAGTTCCGCGCGGCCGGCGTGACGTGCCTGCCCGTGTGGGGAGACATGCCACGGGAGCGGCGGGTCGAGGCCCTGGCGGCCTTCTCGAGAGGCGAGGTCAAGGTCCTGACGAACTGCAACGTCCTCACGGAGGGGTACGACGAGCCGCTCGTCGAGGGTGTCCTCCTCGCCAGGCCGACGAAGTCCGCCCTGCTCTACGCGCAGATGGTCGGGAGGGGCCTGCGCACGGCGCCGGGGAAGGGCGGACTCACGGTCATCGACATCGTCGACGCCACGCGGAAGCACAGCCTGGTCTCGCTGCCGACCCTGTTCGGGCTCCCGGAGAATTTCGACCTCAAGGGGAAGGACGTCGTCGAGACGGCGAAGGAGCTGGAACGGATCCGGATCCGTCACCCCTACCTGAAGTTCGGCGAGGCGCACACGGTCGAGGACGTCAGGGCGCTCCTCAAGAAGATCGACCTGCTGTCGACCGAGGTCCCCGAGGAGCTGGCGTACATGACGGACCTCGCCTGGATCCCGATGCCCGACGGGAGCTATCGCCTGTGCCTCGCCGGGAAGGAGCACGTCTCGATCGCCGAGAACCTCCTGGGGCAGATCGAGGTGGAGCGCCGCGACATCCAGCCCTCCGGGCGCCCGATCCGTGTCCGCCTGGCGCTCGCCCGGTCGCTCGAAAAGGCGGT
Source organism: uncultured Planctomycetia bacterium (assembly GCA_964649705.1). Classification (GTDB taxonomy): domain Bacteria; phylum Planctomycetota; class MHYJ01; order WSZJ01; family CAZYRM01; genus CAZYRM01. Next base: position 9,770 of record CAZYRM010000132.1, on the reverse strand, counting down.
CCACGCGGCGGACCACTGGGTCCGCGAGGAGCGCGGCGGGCAGATCGGGCTCCTCAACCGCTTCACCCGCTGGCGCCGCGAGGCGGCCACGCCGAAGCAGGTGGCGCTCCTGGAGAGCCTGGGGCAGGCGGTCAAGCCGGGGCTCTCGAAGGGGGAGGCGGCGATGCTGATCACCCAGGCCTTCGCGCGCAAGGGGATGCGCGGCGGTTAGAGCGGCGTCGTCATCGCGCGCATGAGGCGCACGGTCTTGCCCGTCGCGCGGGACTGCTTGGGCCAGCCGAGGACGCGGATCGCGAGGCAGATGATGTTCAGGATCGCGTAGTACTGCGCGATCCTCCCGTACACCGACGGGCGGACGCCCTCGATCGGCGCGCGGATCTCGGGGATCCAGTGGATGGCGAGCGGCACCGCCGCCAGGAGCGCCAGATAGCCGACGCACGCGAGGGCCGTTCCGGCGCGCGCCTGCCGCGAGGCCTCGAAGAGCCACGCGATCGCGTAGACGGGGAAGAACGCCACCGAGACCGCGATCGAGAGGAGCACGCCGAGGAGCGGGATCGTCGCCGCGGCCTTCTTGAGCAGCTCCAGCCCGTTCCTGAGCCCCGCCACGGCGCGCGCGAGAGCGGACGGATCGGGAAGCGCGAGCGCGAAGACCTCCTCCTCCAGCGTCGCGAAGGCGCCCTCGCGGAGCATCTCGGGCTCCAGCGTCCGCTCGATGGCCTCGACGTCGCGAGGGTCGACGACCTTCCCGACCTGCGGGTCGAAGAGGACGAGGTCGAACTTCCCGGCCAGGTCGAGCGCGAAACGGAGCGAGATGGCGACCCGCTGCGCGAGCGTCTCCGGGGGGTCGACCTGGACCAGGACGTCGACGACCTGGCGGCGGACCTTGATGCGAGCCGGCCCGAGCCCCGCGTAGTTCCACGCGTACTCGTTGGGGCGGCCGGTCCACCCGGCCCCCGCCTCGACGAGCGCGTCGCAGAGCTGCTTGGCGTCCAGCGGCGAGAGCCCGCCGTCGCCGCTCGGATTGATCAGATAGGCGTGGTACATGACCCCCGACCGACCGGGGCGGGGCACCCATCCGGACCCGCTCCGGTGCCCGATCATCTTCGCGCATCCCGGAGCGGAGCGCAAGTCCCGTTCCGCTAGTCGTACCGGAGGGCCTCGACGGGATCGAGCCGCGCCGCGCGGTACGCGGGATAGAGGCCCGAGAAGACCCCCGTCGCGAACGAGACGGCCACGCCCAGGGCGAGGAAGTGGAAGGAGAGGTCGACCGGCCGCCGGCTCACGGCCCCGATCGCGACCGTCGCCCCGCTGCCGAAGGCGACCCCGAGCAGCCCCCCCGTCGTCGCGATAGTCGCCGCCTCCACGAGGAACTGCACGAGGATGTCCCGATCCTTGGCCCCCAGGGCCTTCCGGACGCCGATCTCGCGGATCCGCTCCACGACCGCCGACGTCATGATGTTCATGATCCCGATCCCGCCGACGACCAGGCTGATGATCGCCGCGACGAGCGCCACCCACCACGCGACCCCGACGACGCTCTCCGTCGTCTCGATGTACTGCTTCATCGTCTCCGAGCGGTACTTGTACTTGCCCTCGTGCCGTCGGGAGAGGACCGCCTTGATCTCCTCCGCCGCCGCGGGGGCGTCCTCCATCCTCACCGCCTCCGCCTGGATCGCGCGGATCCCCCGCTGGTTGAACTTCGACTGGTAGACCGTGTAGGGGATCACGACGCGGTCGTTCGCGTTCTCCCCACCCATGCTCCCGATACTCTTCAGGAACTCGCGGTTCTTGTCGCCGAGGACTCCGATGACCTCGAACTTCCCGTAGCCGAAGTCGAGGAGCTTTCCTACGGGATCGGTCATCCGCCCGTAGAGCTCCTTCCAGACCTCGGACCCGATCACGCAGACCTTGCGCTTGAGCCGGACGTCAGCGGGGAGGAGGAACCGACCGCGCTCCATCGACTCGTTGTCGATGAAGAAGTAGGAGGCGTCCACGCCCGAGATGCGGACCCTCTTGTGCCTCGACCCCTGGCTCGCCCAGAGGTTCCACTTGTCGTAGAGCGGCGAGACACGCGCTACGTGAGGGCAGCGCGCGAGGATCTCGGGGAGGTCCTCGTTCACGATCCAGTTCCCGCCGCGCTCCGACTTCGTCGGCTGGTCGTCCCACTCGCGGAAGACCCAGATCGTGCGGACGCCGAAGGTCTCGAGCTCAGACAGGATGATCCGCTTCCCGCTCGCCCCCACCGACCCGATCGCCACCACGCTCGCGACGCCGATGATCACGCCGAGCATCGAAAGCGTCGTGCGGAAGCGGTTCGCCCCCATCGACGCGAAGGCCAGCTTCAGGAGCTCGCGGAGCGGGATCACGGCGTGAGGGCCCTCCCGTCTTTCATCCGGACGATGCGCTTCGCGTACGCGGCGCTCTCGTCGTTGTGCGTGACCATGAGGATGGTGACGCCGCCCTCGTTCAGCTTGCGGAAGATCTCCATGACCTCGCGCCCCGACTCGCTGTCGAGGTTCCCCGTCGGCTCATCGGCGAGGACGATCGACGGCCGGTTCGTAAGGGCCCGCGCGATCGCGACGCGCTGCTGCTCCCCCCCCGAGAGCTGGCTCGGGAGATGCCCCATGCGCGCGGAGAGTCCCACGGAGCGGAGCAGCTCCTCTGCCCTCGCGCGCCGTTGGTCGGGCGGGGCGCCGGCGTAGATCATCGGGACGTCGACGTTCGCGACGGCGTCGAGGCGCGCGAGGAGGTTGAACTGCTGGAAGACGAACCCGACGCGACGGTTCCGGATCTCGGCGAGGCGGTTCCTCGAGGCCCGGCTGACGTCCTCCCCCGCCAGGCGATAGGTGCCTCCCGTGAGCGGCGTCAGGCAGCCGAGGACGTTGAGGAGCGTGGACTTCCCCGACCCGCTCGGGCCCATGATCGCCACGAAGTCGCCCGGGGGGACGTCGAGCGACATCCCGGCGAGGGCCCTCACCTCGATGTCGCCGGCCCGGAAGGACTTGGCGGCCTCGTGGAGATGGACGATGGAGTCCAAAGACATGCAATGATCCCGAACTACGAGGGGCAACCCCGCGGGTCGCCCCTACATACCCAACGGGCCGTCTTACGTGTAGGGGCGAGGCGGGGCCTCGCCCCTCGCCTACTTCGCCACCACGGCCTGTCCGGGTTCCAGCGGGTGGTCCCCCGGGACGAGCACCACATCGGAATCCGCGAGGCCGCCGAGGATCTCCGCCTGGGTCGGATTCGAGATCCCCACCTGTACCGGCCGGACGGCGACGAGACCGTTCTCGTGGACGTAGACCACGGGCTGCCCCTCCCGCTCCTGCACGGCCTCCACCGGAAGCCACGCCGCGTCGGGGCGCTCCTCGGTCACGATCCGGACGTCGACTTCGTTGCCGATCCTCAAGAGACGGGTCGGCTCGGCCAGCACGATCGTGACCTCGACGATCATCGAGTCCCTGTCAAGCTTCGCGTACGGCGCGACCGCCGTCACGCGCGCCGCGAAGCGCTGGCCCGGAAGCGAGTCGCTCGTCGCCTCCACGTCGTCCTCCTCCTCGACGCGCGGGGCGTCGGCCTCGTCGACCTTCGCGATGACCTTCAGGTGATCGACGTCGGCGATCTCGAGGAGCTCGTCCCCGGGCCTCACCCACTGCCCGTCCTCGACCTTTTTCTCGATCAGGACGCACCCCTGGGGGCTCTTGCAGCCGAGCTTCTCGAGGCGTATCTGCGTGAGCTTCAGGTCCTGGCCGGCCATCTCGGCCCTGGCGCAGGCCTTCTCGTACCGGGTCCGAGCGGCGTCGAGACGCTGTTTCGACTCCATCTCGATGTTCGACAGCGACTGCAGGCGCTCGAGCTCGCCCTGGGCATCCTTCGTCTCCAGCGTCGCGAACGAGTGGTCCTGCTCGGCGTACACGGCGCGGTTCTCGGCCTCGCGACGATCGAAGAGGATGAGCTCCTGGTCCCTGGCGACCTCGTCCCCCTCTTCGACGAGGACCTTCTCGACGCGCCCCTCGATCCGGGCGCGGATCGTGGTCTGCTGCATCGACTCGATCTTCCCGGTCGCGACGACGAACGCCGTCACGCGGCCGCGAGCCAGGCGAACGCTGCGGACTTCCGGGAGCTCGACCCGCCCCCAGCGGCGCCAGGCGAACCAGCCGCCGGCGGAGAGGAGCACAACCAGGAGGACGATCCACTTACCCATCGCACACGCCATGACGCCCTTTCGGGCGTCACTCCTCCGCGCCCTTGCGGGCGCGACTCCGTTAGTAGATGGCCCAGGAGGCGACCTCGTGGAAACCCATCCGGGCGTACATCTCCGGGGCGCCCTTCGACAGCTCGGGGACCGTCAGGACCTCCGCCTGCCGGACCCCCTTCGCGGCGGCGTTCCTCAGGAGCGCCGCGAGCGCGGCCGTGCCGAGGCCGTGACCGCGGAGGCCCTCCGCCACCGAGACCTCGTAGACCGCGTAGCGGGCAGGGTGCACCTGCGTCATCCGGTAGCCGACCGCGACCCCGCACACGATTCCCTCGCGGTGGATCGTCGCCGCGTCGTACGGCGTCTCGCACGGCGCGCGGCGGGCGTGCACGAGCGCGCTCCCCAGCTCGGGCAGGCGGCTCGCCAGCACGTCGATCGTGAAACCCGCTTTCACGGCCTCCTCGGTCCACGCGAGGTCCGCTCCGCCGTCGGGGAGGTTTGCCTCCAGCGACAGGGCGCGGAACCGGGGCGTGTGCCCCCGCTTCGTGAAGAACGCCCGCGTCGTGGAGTCCTCCCACGGGATCGAGATCCCCTCCGTCGTCCCGAAGAACGGCGTGAACGGCGCCTCGCTGTTCCCGTAGAACGGGTTCACGCACTGTCCGTCGATCACCAGCCTGCCGCTCCCCGCGACCGCCGCCTCGGCCGCGGCGTAGAGCCGCCCGCCGATCCCCTGCCTCCTCGCCGACGGCTCCACGCCGATCATCGCGAGGTAGGCCTGCGGACCGCCCGGCCAGTTCCGGAAGACCGCCGCGCAGTACTCCTCGGACCGCACGCCGACGTGCGCCGCGCCGACGACCCGCGCCCCGTCCCGCGCCATCAGGAACCGTGAGGGCTCGAACTCCTCGACCGCGTTCTTCTTCCCGATCACGCGGGCCTGGAACAGCTCCCCGGTCACGGGGTAGAAGCCGCGACGGTCCGCGAACGCGCGGTTCCACCACGCCACGACCTCCGGGAGGTCTTCCGGATCGAACGGACGGATCGCGACCGTCATTCCGCCTCCCCCTCGGCAAGGAAGTACTCGGTGTCCAGGCGGACCCGCCGAGCCGCCTCCGCGACCTCCTCCGCCGTCACCCGCTCGACGCTCGCCTCGCGTTCCTCCGGCGGGATCGCCCGGCCGTTCAGGATCCCCTCGAGGTGCGCCGTGATCATCCTGGCCGGGCTGTCCGCCATCGCGCGGATCCGCGCCTTGAGCGCCTGGCGCGTCATCTCCAGCTCCTCCGCCCCGATCTCCCCCCTGCCGATCGACGCCAGCTCCTGTTCGATGACCTCGCGCGACTTGCCGAGGGCGTCGAGCGGGATGCCCGCCCTCAGGAAGAGGAGGCCCTTGCTCTTGTCGAGCGCGGTCTCCACGAAGTACGCGAGCCCCTCCTTCTCGCGGAGGCGGCGGAAGAGCCTGGAGTGCGAGAACGCGCCGAAGAGCCCGTTCAGCATCGCGAGCGCCGACATCCCCGCGTCGACGACGGTCAGGCCCGTGCGCCAGCCGATGACGAGCTTCCCCTGCTCGATCTCGGGGAGGTGCTCCACGACGCGGCGCGGCTCGCGCGGCGGCGCCTGCACGACCGTCGACGGCAGCTCCGCCTTTCCCCGCCGTCGCGCGCGAAAGGCCCGCGCGGCCATCCGCTCCAGCGCGTCGGGGTCGAAGTCCCCCACCGCGAAGACGTGCAGCGGGTTCCGCTCCATCAGGCGGCGGTGGTGGGCGAGGAGCCCCTTCGGATCGACCGCCGCGATCTCGTCCAGCCGCCCGTACTCGTACCGCGCGAAGTCCTCCCCCTCGCACATCGTCTCGATCATCCGCTCGCTCGCGTACTCCATCGGGTCGTTCACGAGCCCCTCGATGTAGTGGCGCAGGTTCTCCTTCTCGGAGTCGACGACCGTCTCGCGGAATCCGCCCCGCTCGACCACGGGGTGGAAGAGCAGCCGCCCGAGGAACTCCACGGCCTGCTTGAGGGGGGCCTGCCGGCCGCGCGCATAGGCGTCCGCGATCACGTCCAACCGGAACTGCGGGAGCTGCCGCTCTCCCAGTTTCAAGACGTCGACGGAGAGGCTCGCGCCGTAGAGCGACTCCAGGAAGAGCACGATCCGCCTCTGCGTCGGGGCGCGGCGGCAGCCGCGGCGGAGGACGTACGGGAGGAGCGCGGTCAGCGTCGTGTCGGCATCGAGGTGCGCCTCGACGTAGGCCTTGAGCGTGGTCGTCTTGAACCGCCTCGTGGGGCACAGGTGGAGCGCGACCCCGTCGGCCAGGGGCCGCGTCTCGAAGGCCAGGCGTTCGCGGGCGGCGGCGAGCATCCCTACGTCCGATGGAAGTGCTTCTCGAGGTCCTCGATCCGGATCCGGAGCGTGGTCGGCCTGCCGTGCGGGCACGTCCAGGCCTGCTCGACGGTCTCGCGAAGGTCGAGCAGGTGGGCGATCTCGTCCTGGCCGAGGCGGTCTCCCGCGCGGACGGCCGCGTGGCAGGCCATGCGGAAGAGGAGGCGATCGATGAACTCGGGCGACATCTTCTCCTTTGCGTCCCAGGAGTCGACGAGGTCGCGGACGAGCGCCGCGGGGTCGAGGTGGGCGACGGGCTCGGGGACGGCGCGGACGATGAGCGACCCGCCGCCGAACGGCTCCGCCTCGACGCCCAGGCCGTCGAGGGCCTGGACGATCTCGTCGAGCCTCGGCGCGCGGTCGACGCCCAGCTCGACGACGGTGGGGAGGAGGAGGCGCTGGCGCGGCATGCCGTTCGCCTCGAATCGGCGCTTCATCTCGTAGTACATCACGCGCTCGTGGAGGGCGTGCTGGTCGATGATGCGGACCTCGCCCGGGGCCTCCTCGACGATGAACATCTCGTGGACCTGGAAGAAGCGGCCCGGGCCGGCGGGCAGGAGCGAGGTCTGGACGGGCTCCGCCTGGTCGTCGCGGTCCCACGGGGCGGGCGGAAGGGGGCCGCCGAGGAGCGGCGAGGCGGGCCTCTCCCACGGGACGGGGGGAGGCAGAGGGATCGCGGGCGACAGGTCGCGCGAGAGCATCCTCTCGCGGATGGTGGCCTGGACGAGGTCGTGGACCTGCCACCCGTTCCGGAAGCGGACCTCGGCCTTCGCGGGGTGGACGTTGACGTCGACGTCCATCGGGGGGAGGTCGATGAAGAGGAAGACCACGGGGAACCGGTCGTGGGGGATCAGCTCCCGCGTGGCGTCCATGACGGCGCGGGTGATGAGGCGGTCGCGGACGTAGCGGCCGTTGACCCAGAAGTACTGCAGGCGGGGCGTCGGGCGCGCAATCGCGGGGGTGCCGATGAAGATCCGGGCCTTCACGTCGCCCGCGGAGGCCTCCACGCGGCGGACGCCGTCCCTCACCTCGGCCCCGAAGGCGTGGGCGACGCGGTCGAGGAAGTCGGGCGCCGCGGGCAGGCTCCACTCGAGCTGCCCCTCGCGGACGAGCTCGAAGCGGACGGGGAGCGCCGAGAGGGCGAAGCGCGTGAGCATGTCCTGGAGGTGGCCGAACTCGACGTTGGCGGACTTGAGGAACCGCCGGCGGACGGGCGTGTTGTAGAAGAGGTTCCGGACCTCGATAGAGGTCCCCTCGGCGCACCCGGCGGGGCGGACGGCGTCGATCTCCCCTCCCCGGCACTCGATCTCGGCCCCCTCGCCCGCGCCGCGGAGGCGGGAGACGATCCTCGCCTCGGCGACGGCGCCGATCGACGCGAGGGCCTCGCCGCGGAAGCCGAGCGTGCGGACGGAGAAGAGGTCCTCGGGCGTGCGGAGCTTGCTGGTCGCGTGGCTGGCGAAGGCGCGGGGGAGGTCGTCGGGGGCGATCCCGCAGCCGTCGTCGGCGACGCGGATCTCACGGCGGCCTCCGTCGCGGACCTCGACGCGGATCCACGTGGCGCCGGCGTCGAGGGCGTTCTCGACGAGCTCCTTGACGATGCTCGCCGGGCGGTCGATCACCTCGCCGGCCGCGATCTTGTTCACGACCAGGGGATCGAGGATCTGGATGACGCCCATCGTGCCGCCTCGGGTGGGAGAGGGGCCCTATCCTAATCCGGCCCCGGGTCGACGGCAAGCGACTCCTGGACGTGGAACCGGGCCGACGCTAACATAGGACGCCCGTTGGGGAGGAGGAGAACATGCGCCACGTCATCGCCATCCTGGCGGGGTTCGCCCTGATCGTCGGCTGCGTCGAGCACGGCACCGACATGCACGGGAACGAGCCCCCGGAGGACTCGACAGCCGACGCAGAATACGAGACCGCGCAACTCCCGCGCATCCGGGAGACCTTCGACGTGATGCGCGAGGCGATCGTCGCCGGGGACGTGAAGTCCTACTTCGAGCGGATGAGCTCGGCGCAGAAGGCGACCTACGGCGGGTACGACGCCTTCGTGCGGCAGTACACGGCGAACCAGAACGGCTGGCGCGAGATGTGGCGAGGCGCCGAGATCACGAGGATTGCCATCGACAAGACGCGGCAGGAAAAGGCGAGCGTGCTCGTGCGGTGGAGCACCCCCGGCCCCCACCTGATCGAGTTCGTCCTCGAGGACGGCACCTGGCGTTTCCACTACGTCGTGCCGGAGTAGGGCCGCCGCTACCTGGGCGCCCCCGTGCGGTGCTGCGCGAACAGCTTCAGGATGGCGTCGATGTCCCGCACGAGCATGTAGTCCATCGCGTAGCGCCGCCCGCTGGAGAGCTCGAGGCACTTCTCCAGGATGGCCTTCATCCCGTCGGGGTACTTCACCTTCGCCAGGTCGACGACCTTCTCCAGGCGGTTCTTGAGGAGCTCCTTCTCGTAGGCGCTCCTCACCTCGCGGGACAGGCGGTCGTACTCGCCGCGGTAGTGCATCCAGTTCTTGTCCTTCTTCCGGAAGAACTCCGGGAGGAAGGGCGGCTCGCCCGTGGCCAGCTCGTACATCGTCGCGCCGAGCGCGTAGATGTCGACGCGCGGGTGGAGCGCGGCGGACCCGCCCCCCTGCACCACCTCGGGGGCGATGTAGAAGACCGACCCGCCGACCGGGACGTCGGGCGCACCCAGCTTGACCGCGACGCCGAAGTCGACGATCTTCACGACCGGCTTCTTCGGGATCGGCTGCCCCGACTTCAGCCCGACGACCATCACGTTCTCGGGCTTGATGTCCATGTGGAGGCACTGCTTCTCGTGCAGGTGCGCGAGGGCCTTCGCGCACTGGTGGAAGACCTCCGTGAAGAACTGGTAGGAGAGGAACGGCGCCGCGGCGCCGCGCACGGTCACCTGGTCGAGGAGGTAGTCGCGCAAGCTGCTCCCCTCGATCAGCTCCATCAGGATGCAGTACGACTTGTCGCGCTTCTCGTACGCCAGGTACCTGACGACGTTCGGGTGGTCGAGCGCCAGGCAGATTTCGAGCTCCGTCTGGAGCTTCTTCACCGCCTCGGGCGTGGATGGGGTGACCCGCTTGACGATGCGGATCGTCTTCGTCGGCTTGTGGTGCGCGCGGTAGATCTTCGACATCGACCCGCCCGCCAGCTCCTTCATGTCCTCGCAGTCGTCGAGGAAGGGAGTCTCCTTC
>CAZYRM010000131.1:0-17479 GCA_964649705.1 uncultured Planctomycetia bacterium | reverse complement strand
TCGGGTGCGCCGCGAAGGCCTCCAGCCAGTCGGCGTGGTGCATCTCCCACCACGTCCTCTCCGCCGCGTCCAGGACCTGCGCCGCGTCGCGGAAGGGCCTGAGATCCGCCAGCCGCCCCGCCCAGCGCCGCGCGCCGCAGCACTTCGCGAGCTCGGAGACCGCCTTGTCCCGGTCCAGGCGGTTCAGTCGGTCCACCCTCGCCCACGACGGCGAGGGCATCGGCTCCCCGTGGCACCGCAGCCTCGATACGCCGCCGTCGGGGTAGATTCGCAGCCTGACGTGCGTGCTGGGCGGATTCGCGACGAGCTCCTTCTCGAAGGAGTGCTCGGTGTGGGGCGTGAGCTTCGTCTGCGGAAGGACCTCGACCCAAGTGGTGCGCGACGAGAGGAGGGCGTCCACGGAGGCCCCCTCGGCGTCGCACGCCTCGATCGAGCAGCGGTCGGGGCAATTCCCCTTGAAGTGGTTCGTGTCGACCTCGATCCGGCGGATCACGCCGCGCATCCCGAGCCGGAGGATCGCCCAGTCGTGCCCCGGGCGGCGCTTGCGCTGGGTCTCCCACCCCTCTCCCATGTTCGGCGCGCGGCCGGGGAGGATCAGGTGGTGGTGGGACCCGAAGAACATGTCGTTCGAGACGACCGCCTCCCCGCCGTTCTCCGCGGCCGCAAGGTCGATGGAGCCCGTCAGCTTCCCCCAGTCCGGCCACGCCTCTCCGCGGACCCGCAGGCGTGACACGCCGCCGTCCGGGTAGATCGTAAGTCGCACGTGCGTCCAGCGGCGATGGTCGAAGACGGCGAGGCGGTTCTGCGTGTCTCCGAGGAGAGGGGACTTCGGCAGGACCTCGACCCAGCGTGCCGACGCGCTCCCCAGCTCCTCGAGGGATGCGTCCTGCGCGGCCTCGCAGGCGTCGATCGAGGCATACTCGGGGTAGTTCCCCTTGAAGTGCGCCGTGTCGATCTCGACTCCCCGGATCACGCCTGGGATCCCGAGTCGCACCACGCACCAGTCCTGGCCCGGCGCGCGGCGACGCCGCGTCTCCCAGCCGTCCATCCACTTCCCGCGGTCGGTGTACTTGTCGGGGGCCCAGACGCCGCGGCCCGCCTTCAGGAGGTTCTCCTTCGGCGCGAAGAACTCGTCGTTCGCGAGGAGCGCCACGCCGCCCACGCGCTCCGCTGCCAGGTCGAGAAGGTCCGTGAAGTGCGGCATCAGAGCCTCTGTCCGATCGGTTTCGAGGGAAAGCCGTGCCCGTCCCACACCTGGCGACCGCGGACGAAGGTCGCCTCGACACGGCCACGAAGCGTGCGGCCTGCGTACGGCGTCACGGAGTGCCTATGATACAGGCAGGATGGATCGACCATCCACTCCGCGTCCGGGTCGAAAACGACCAGGTCCGCGTCGCAGCCTGGCGCGATGCGGCCCTTCGAACCCTCGAGCCTCGCGAGGACGGCCGTCCGTCCGCTCATCCACTCGCAGACCTGGGAGATCGGGATGCCCCTGGCATGGGCCTGCGTCCAGACGGCGCAGAGGGAGAGCTGTAGGGACGAGATTCCGCCCCATGCGGTGAGGAAGTCGCCCCGCTTCATCGAGGCGGGGGAAGGGGAGTGATCCGAGACGATCAGGTCGATCACGCCGTCCTGGAGTCCGCTCCACAGACTCGCGCCGTTCTCGCTCTCGCGAATCGGCGGGCAGCACTTGTACTGCGTCGCCCCGTCCGGGACCTCCTCGGCGAAGAAGGTCAGGTAGTGCGGACAGGTCTCGACGGTGATCGGCAAGCCTTTTCCCTTCGCTTCGCGGATTCCCGGCAACGCCTCGGCGGACGAGAGGTGCACGATGTGGACCCGGCAGGCCGTCTCGCGGCAGAGGCGGATCATCTTCGCGATGGCCTCGTTCTCGCTCGCGCGCGGCCTGGACCAGAGGAAGGTCGAATACCGAGTGGCATCCTCGCCTCTGGGCGCGCGGTCGATCGGCTCCGGTAGCTCGGCATGGACGAGGAGAGTCCCGCCCATGTGGGCCAGCGCCTTCATCGCGGGACGGAGGTCCTCCTCGGTGACGTGAGCGAACTCCGGCACGCCCGAGGGAACGAGGAAGCACTTGAAGCCCCGCACGCCGGCATCGCGCATCGGGAGCATCTCGCGCAGGTTGTCGGGGACCACGCCGCCCCAGAAGGCGTAGTCGACCATGCACCTCCCCGCGGCGGCGCCGGCCTTCTCTTCGAGGCCCGCGAGGGTCGTCGTCGCGGGGATGCTGTTGAGGGGCATGTCGACGATGGTCGTTACCCCGCCCGCCGCCGCGGCGCTCGTGGCCGTCTCGAACCCCTCCCAGTCGGTCCGTCCGGGCTCGTTGACGTGGACGTGGCAGTCGACCAGGCCGGGCATGACGATATGGTCGCCGACGTCGGCGACGGGGAAGCCCGATGCCACGTCGGTCGGCGCGAGCACGGCGGCGATCTTGCCTCCCTCGACGGAGACGGCCGCGGGGCGGACGCCCTCCGGGGTGACGACGCGACGGCTCCTCAGGACGAGGTCGGGCTGTCCCATGGTCGGCGAGCCTCAGTCCCTCTTCTTCCCTCGACTACCCGCCGCGGCGGCGAGAACCGACTCGAAGATCTTCGTGTACCCCGTGCATCGGCAGAGGTTTCCCTCGAGCGCCTCGCGGACGTCGCCGGAACTCGGCTTCTTCTTCCGCGCGAGCAGCTCGTACGCCGTGAGGAGCATTCCAGGCGTGCAGATCCCGCACTGGGCCCCGCCGAGGCGCGCGAAGGCCTCCTGCAACGGGTGGAGCCTCTTCCCGCCCGAGAGGCCCTCGATCGTCATGATGTCGGCCCCGCGCACCTGGCAGACCGGCATGAGGCAGGAGTTCACCGACGCGCCGTCGACGAGGACCGTGCAGGCCCCGCACTCCCCCTCGCCGCACCCCTCCTTCGTGCCCGTGAGGCGGCAGTCCTCGCGAAGGACGTCGAGGAGCCGCTTCATCGGCGGGACGTCGACGGAGTAGCGCTTCCCGTTCACGCGGAGGACGTACTTCATCGCTTCGCGAGCCTCGCTAGGACCGTCTCGGGCAGGATGGGCAGCTCATCGAACCGCGAGCCCGTCGCGTGGCGCATCGCGGCGGCGATCGCGGGGGCCGGGCCGTCCATCGGCAGCTCTCCGAGCCCCTTGGCGCCGAACGGTCCGCGGGCGTAGGGCCGCGAGAGGAGCTTCACGTCGAACTCGGGGGCGTCGACGCTCGTCGGGACGATGTAGTTCGTGAGCTGGGCGTTCGCGAAGCGACCGTCCTTGACGACGATGTTCTCCAGGAGGGCCCAGCCGACGCCCTGGAGCGTCCCACCCTCGATCTGCCCGACGGCGAGCACGGGGTGGATGACGTTGCCCACCTCGGAGACCACCGTCATGCGCGGGCAGCGGACCTCGCCGGTCACCGTGTCGACCTCGACCTCGGCGACATTGCACGCCCAGGCGAAGGCGCCGTAGGCATCCCCCTTGTACGTCTGGTCGCTCCAGACGATGTCCTTCGGCGTCTCGTATTGCGCGACGACCCTGAGCGGACCGACCTTCTTGAGGTAGGCCTTCGCGAGCGTCCGGAACCGCTCGGGGGACCACGCCCCCGAATGGGCCTCCAGGACCTGCCTCAGCTCGCGGCACGCCCTCTGGACGAGCCCGCCGATGATCATCGTGGTCCGTGAGGCCACCGTCGGGCCGCTGTCGGGGACCCGCGCCGTGTCGGGGTCCTCCACGACGATCGACTCGACGGGGAGATCGAGGGCCTCCGCGGCGATCTGAGAGAAGACGGTCCTCGTCCCCTGGCCGATCTCCGTGCTGGCCGCGAGGACGTGGACGCGCCCGTCCTTCGCCGCCTCGACGGCCACCTTCGAGGCGAGCCACGACTCACCGCCCCCCGTGAAGCCGGCGCCGTGATAGTAGAGCGAGACGCCGATCCCCTTCTTTACGGGGCCCTTGACCTTCGCGAAGACCCTTCGCTTCCTCTCGTACTGCGACCTGGCGAGCGCCTCGTCGAGGACCTCCTCGGCGGCGACGTCCTGGCGGAGGACCTGGCCCGTGATCGTGGCGTCCCCGTCTCGCAGGCAGTTCTTCCGCCGCAGGGCCACCGGGTCGACCCCGAGCTCCTGCGCGATGCGGTCCATGTGGTTCTCGATGGCGAAGAGGGTCTGCGGCGCGCCGAAGCCGCGGAACGCCCCGTTGGGAGGCGTGTTCGTGGCGTGGCAGACCGCCTCCACGCGGACGTGGGGCCAGCGGTACGGCCCTCCCGAGTGGATCGCCCCACGCGACAGGACGACGGGCGAGAGCGTCATGTACGCCCCCCCGTCCATCCAGACGCGCGCGTCGAGGGCGAGGAGGGTCCCGTCCGCGGCGACCGCGCTGCGGATCTTCACCAGCGACGGGTGCCGCTTCGTCGTCGCGGCGATGTCCTCGAGCCGGTCGTAGACCAGCTTGACCGGGCGACGCGCCTTCATCGCCAGCAGGGCCGCGTGGGCGGCGATCATGGAGGGGTACTCCTCCTTGCCGCCGAACCCGCCGCCGGTGACTGTCTGGACGACGCGGACCTTCTCGGGGGGCAGCGCGAGCAGCGGCTTGAGGGCCTTGTGGACGTAGTAGGGGCACTGCATCGAGCCGTACACGGTGATCGAGCCGTCCTCGCCGGGGACGGCGATCATCCCCTGGTTCTCGATGTAGAGCTGCTCCTGGAGACCGGTGCGGTAGGTCCCCTCGACGACGCGCGCGGCGCCGCGGAAGCCCTCCTCGACGTTCCCCTTCTCGATGAGGATGTGCTTGAAGACGCGCGTTCCGGTCGCGATCGCCTCGTCGAGCGACACGACGGACGGCAGGGGCTCGGCCTCGATGCGCACGCGCGCGGCGGCCTCTTCCAGCGCCTCGCGGTCCTCGTGGGCGAGGAGGAGGACCGGCTCTTCGGCGTGCTGCGACTCCTCGCGCGCGAGGCAGGGCTGGTCCTCCTCGATGAGGACGATGGTGTTCTTCCCCGGGATGTCGCGCGCGTCAACGACGGTGAAGCGCGACCAGTCGAACGCGGGGTCGAGCGCCACTCGGAAGCGCGAGTGGGGGAGCGTGGTGCGGATCGTCTTCGCGTGGAGAAGCGAGGGGAAGTCGAGGTCGTCGACGTAGCGGGCGCGGCCCGTGACCTTCTCGACCCCCTCGACCCTTGGCAGGCTGCGACCGACGGCGCGCATGGCGGGGAGGATAGCAGTCCCGCCGCGCGCCGTCCAGAAGCCGACTACTGCCGGACGAGCACCTCGTACTCGTAGGAGAGCTTCGTCTCCTGTCCCGGTTCGACCGGGACGCACCAGGTCAGGCGGTTCGTGGGGTTCAGGCGGCGCAGACCGCGGGCGAGGGCCTTGACGTCGCCAGCAGGCTCGCTCGCGGTCAGCTTGCCGCTGAACTCCTTGCTGATCTCCACCTCCGCCTTCTCGTCCTTGTAGTTCGTCAGGACCAGCTCCGCCTTGATCGTGATCCGGTCATAGACGTACCCGCCCCAGCGCTCCGCGTCGCGCTTCCGCTCCGTCTCGAACTCGCGCTGCTCCGCGTGGATGCCCAGGGCCTTCGTGACCTTGACGAGCGACTGGGCGCGGGGGGCCGTGTAGAAGCAGGTGTCCTGCCCCAGCGGCCTCCCGCCCTTCGTGACGAGCACGGGCGCCGTCGTCCAGGGCATGGAGAGCGTATTCGTCATCCTCAGCGAGTGCCACACCTCCTCGGCCTGGGGCTGTCCCTGCGCCCCGTAGGTGTACGCGTCGTACTGATTCACGTAGTCGGGGATCTCCCAGCGGTAGACGTGCTTGTAGGGCGTCTTCGCCGTGAAGAGCGGAATCGAGGCGCGCTGGCTGCGGCCCAGGGTCACCTTTCCGAGGTCGTAGAAGTACATGTCCTCCTCGGCCTGCCCCGGCATCGCCTCGGTGGCGCCGCGGTGCATCTCCCACTCAGGCTGGTAGGCGTTCGAGAGGACCGCCTGCTGCGTCATGACCGACTCGCGGCGCATCCCCATCTGGGGGGCCGCCGAGATCTCCTGCGCGAAGGCGTCGAACGAACCTCCGAGCGCCAGCGGGCTGGTGACGCCGCCGAAGGCGAGGTTCGGGAAGCCGCTGATCAGCAGCACCGGCGTCTCCTTCATGTCGAGGAGGTCGTTCACGATCGTCGCCGTCGCCTCGAGGGCCCCCTCGCCGTCGTTGGAGACGTCCATGCGGTACGTGGGGGCCCACGAGAGGCCCCGCTCGAGATAGCTGATTGCCACCTTCGCGCCCGGTTTCGCGTCCTTCGTATGGAGGAGCAGGGAGGCCCCCTGGCGCTTGCGGCTCCACGTGGTCGCGGGCGGGCCGTCCTTGGAGCCGAACGCGATGCGGGCGACGCTTCCGCGATCCAGGGCGACCACGCCGTTCGCCGTCTCGATCAGCACGAGGTTGGCTCGCGGCGGGAGGGGATTGGCGAACCGGTCGGAGCTTGGCTGCGGGATCGGGTCCTGCGGCACCGAGAGGAGCGTCCCCTCGTAGCGGTCCTCGCCGACGGTCAGGACGACCACGCGGCCGACGTTCGCGAGGAGGATCTCGGTCACCGTCATGGCGTCGACCTGCTCGTCCACCTCGTCGCGCGTCGCGACGACCTCGGCCATCGAGACGGAGTCGGCGGACGACGTCACCCAGAACGTCCCGTGCATCGGGGAGGGGAGGGGCCTCACGCGGACCCACTCCGCCCCCTCGGGGATGTCGACCTCGGTGACGATCATCGCGAGGCCGTTCTTGAAGAGCGCCACCTGCGACAGGCGCGGGACGGCGTCCTTCGCCTCCTGCGCGAGGAGCGGGGCGGCGAGGACGGCGAGTGACAGGAGCAGTGTGCGCATGCGTGTACTCCGAGTTCGATGTGTTTGACCAAGCAAGATGGGAGCCAGACTCGCGGGATCCCAGTCGCCAGTGGCCAGATCCCAGTCAGTACCCAGGGGCCAGGCTCCAGTTCCCAGGGTCCACTTCGGTGTCACTGGGCCCTGGGGCCTGCCTGGGACCTGGAGCCTGGGTGCTGGGACCTGACTGGGATCTGGCCACTGGACACTGGGACCTCTTCGCCTCCCTGTATCCTTCCATCCCCGTGCGTATCCGCCGCCATACGCCGCGGGCTACCCCTCGGGTGCGTTCAGCTCCAGCTCCTTGATGAGCCGGGCGAGGTAGGTCCGCTGGATCCCCAGCCGCTCTGCGGCCTGCGTCTGGTTCCCTCCGCACGCGGCGAGGGCGTCACGCAGCACCTTCTTGCGGTGGTCCAGGACCTGGTCGTGGTACGACCCCGTCCTCCCCTGGCCCTCCGAAGTCAGCAGCATCTCGGGCGGGAGGTCGGCGGGCTGGATCTCCCCTCCGGGCGCCATGACCACGGCCCGCTCCACGGCGTTCTTCAGCTCGCGAACGTTCCCCGGCCACCGCCAGCGCCGGATCAGCTCGATCGTCTCCTCGGAGAACGCGAGCCCCGGCCTCTTCGCCTCGGCCGTGTATTGCGCGAGGAAGTGCCCCGCGAGCGGCACGATGTCCGACGGTCGGCTCCGCAAGGGCGGCAGCGTCAGCTTGATCACGTTCAAACGGTAGTACAGGTCCTCTCGGAATCTCTTCTCCGCCACGGCCGCGGCGAGGTCGCGGTTCGTCGCCGCGACGAATCGCACGTCGGCGCGGATCGCCTCCGACCCCCCGACCCGCTCGAAGCTCCGCTCCTGCAGCAGCCTGAGGAGCTTCGCCTGGAACGGCTGCGAGATGTCGCCGATCTCGTCCAGGAACACCGTCCCGCCCTCGGCCAGCTCCACGCGGCCGATCCGCCGCGAGGTGGCCCCCGTGAAGGCCCCCTTCTCGTGGCCGAACAGCTCGCTCTCCAGCAGGTTCTCCGGGAGCGCGACGCAGTTTACCGCGACGAACGGCTCGCGCGCGCGCGGGCTCTCTCGGTGAATCAGCCTCGCAACGACCTCCTTGCCCGTGCCGCTCTCGCCCAGGAGCAGCATCGTCGCATTCGACGTCGCCGCCCGTTTCGCCTGATCGAGGGCGGCGCGCATCGCGGGGTCCTCGCAGACGATCTCCTCCGCGGGGGCCTCCTGGGCCCTCTGGACGCGGTCCTTGCGCATGAACCCCGACCGCTCGAGCGCGCGGCGGATCACCGACTCGACCAGGGCCGGCTCGAACGGCTTCTGCAGGAAGTCGTAGGCCCCCTCGCGCATCGCCTGCACCGCCCGCTCGACCGTGCCGTACGCCGTGATCATGACGACGGTCGTCTCGATCCCAAGCTCGCGGATCCGCCCGAGGACGTGGAAGCCGTCGCCGCGCGGGAGCTGCACGTCGAGGAGCACGACGTCGGGCCGCTCCTGGCGCAGCTTCTCGACCGCCTCCTCGCCCGAGGAGGCCGTCACGACGTCCATCCCCTGGTGCGAGAATCGCTCCGCGAGCGCCTCGACGATGTGGGAGTCGTCGTCGACGATGAGGATGCGCGTCACGGCAGCTCCACGCTGAACTCGCTTCCGTTGCCGGGCACGCTCGTCGCGGAGAGCGTCCCGCCGTGCAGCGCGACGAGCTTCCGCGCGATCGCGAGGCCGAGCCCCGCCCCCGCGTGCTTCGACCCGTCGGACTGGGGCACCTGGTGGAACGGCTCGAAGATCCGATCGAGCTGGTCGGGGGGGATCCCGATCCCCGTGTCCCTGACCGAGATGCGACCGCCCTCGACGCGGACGGACACCGTCCCTCCCGGCGGCGTGAACTTGATGGCGTTGTCGACGAGGTTGAGGATGACCTGCTGCAGCCTCTCAGAGTCGCACGTGCGCTTCACGGGGCCGTTCGCCTGGATCGAGAGCGTCACGCCGCGCTGCTTCGCCATTCCGTCGAGGCGCTCCACGCAGTCGCGCGTGACCTGCGAGAGGTCGACGTCGATCTTGCGCAGGGAGACTTTTCCCGCCTCGATCCGTGCGATGTCGAGCAGCTCGTTCACCATGCGGATCAGGCGATCTACGTCGGAGCGGATCCTCGCGAGGGCGCGCGACTGCTCCTCGCTCGGGCGGCCGACGGTTCCGTCCAGCAGGTTGGCGACCGAGAGCTGCATCGACGTCAGCGGCGTGCGCAGCTCGTGCGACACGTGGGAGAGGAACTCGTTCTTCGCGTGGTCGAGGGCCTGGAGGGCTTCCGCCATCTGGTCGAACGCGCTCGCGAGGCGGCCAATCTCGTCGGGGCGGCGGATTGCGGACCTCGCCGACATGTCCCCCTGCCTCATCGCCTCGGCGGCGAGCGTGAGCGTCGAGATCGGCCTCACGAGGTGCGCGCTGACCATGAGCGCGAGCAGCAGGGCGAGCCCGGCGCCCACGCCGAGCCAGATCCAGGCCTGCTGGCGGACCTCGGCGAGCGGGGCGTAGACGGAGCTCTTCGGCTCGCGGACGACGACGTTCCAGGCGCGGTACCCCGTCGGCAGGACGGTCTCTTCCACCTCTCCCGCCATCTCGGGGCCCGAGGCCGCGATCAGGCTCCCCGAGCCGTCCCGCAACGCGACCCACCGTCCCTCTCCTCCGGCGCTCGCCAGGAGAGGCTGGATCGGCGCGACGCTGAGGTGCGCCACCAGCGCGCCCAGGACCTCGCCCTGGACGCGGACGGGCGTGGAGACGGCGATCGCGAGGCCGACGTTGGACGTCTCGGCCTGCTCGCCGATCCAGGAGTTGCCGCCGCTGACGTTCTGGACCGCCTTGCAGGCGTTCGACCAGGACGTCTGGTCGAACTGGATGACGGGCTGCTCCGTGTTCGTTGTGACCTGCGCGCGGTTGTTGAGCCACTGGTCGAGGTCGACCTTGTTCTGATAGGACTGCTGCGGGAGGTAGTTGCTTGCCACCTGCCCGTTGTAGTCGGACCGCTGCTGGACTGCGACCTCCTGCGTGGGGATCGCCCCGGTGTTCCAGTACTGGAGGTCGACGAAGTCCACCTGGGGGTTGACGATGTCGTTGAGGCGGTTCGTCAGGGCCGCCTGGTCGTTTTGTCCCTTCGAAATGTACTTCGCCCCGGACTCGATCTCCTTGCCGAGGAGGAGCGAGACGGTCTCGAGCTTGACGACCCCCGACCTCAGGTAGTCGAGTGCGAGGTTCGACGAGGTCTGGCCGATCCGCTGGTGGGTGTCACGTACCTGCTTGGTGATGGACCTTTCGGATACATGGAGGACCAGCAGGACCGCCCCGGCAAGGGGGATCAGCGAGACGGCCATGAATAGCAGGATCATCTTGGATCTAAGGCGCATGGCGTGGTCCTCCGCCTAGAATACTGTAGCAAACCGAGTGCCGGCGAACTACCGCCGGAATTCCGACAATCTCCGTGACGGGTGCGTTCCTCGTTCGACGTATTGGGTGAAGGTAACGCGATGACAGACGACGCGGCGCTCGTGGAAGCCGCGCGGGGAGGGGGACGGGCAGCGTTCGAGACCCTCGTCGCGCGGCACCAGGAGCGGGTCTTCATGACGGCTTGGGGGGTCCTTCGGCACGCGGAGGACGCCCGCGACGCCGCCCAGGAGGCGTTCCTGGAGGGGTTCCGTACCCTCGTGCGCCTCGAGGACCCGTCCCGTTTCGGCGCCTGGGTCTCAGGAATCGCGCGCCATCTGGCCCTGACTGCGCGGGCGCGACGCGAACGGCAGCGCCCGCTGGAAGGGGCGGAACCGCCGGTCGACCAAGGAGACGGACCCCTCATGCAGCTCATCCAGATCGAAGAGGAGCAGGGACTCAGGGACACGGCGAGGCGCGCGCTCGATGCGCTACCCGCCGACCTCCAGGAGGTCCTCGCCCTCCGATACGAACACGACCTGTCGTACGACCAGATCGCCTCCCGCCTCTCCACGTCGCGGGACACCGTCCGTGGGCGCCTCTACCGCGCGCACCGCAAGGTGCAGGAAGAGATTGCCCGTCTCAAGTCCGGAGCACTCCGATGAAGAACTGCGAACAGGTCCAGGAACTCCTCCTCGCCCTCCTCGACGGAGAGGCCTCCGCCGAACAGCGCGCCGAGATCGAGGCCCACCTCGCGACGTGCGAGGCCTGCCGCCGCGAGAAGGACGAGCTCGACCAGACGCGCCGCGTGATCGGGGGCGTGATTGCCTCCCGCGCGGTCGGGGCGGACTTCGCGAAGGCGACCGCCGACAAGGCCGCGCCCCCGCCGAAGCGCGGGATGAGCCCGTGGGAGTGGAACGCGCGGGTCTCCGTCCTGAAGTGGGTCGCCGTCGCGGTGATCGTCCTCGGATTCGCGGCGATCATCCCCTCGAAGTTCACGCCGATCCCCGGCTCCGGCGGGAATACCGCCCGGCTCGAGACCCGCGTCTTCACGCAGCAGTCGTTCCTCGCGGGGAGCCGGACGAGCGTGCGCGTCCTCGCCCGCGACTGGAAGGACGAGACGCCGATCCGCGAGGCCGAGGTCGAGCTGAAGCTCGTCTCGATCCACCGGGCCGACCTGCAGCTCCACTCGCCGCAGGACATCGAGGTCGTCCTCGCGAAGGGCACCACGGACCGCGACGGGACCCTCTCCGTCGACTTCGTGCTCCCGGACCTCCCCGAAGGGGCCTACGCCATCGACGTCCGCACCAAGGCAGGCGAGACGTCGACCAAGCTCTGGTACCCCGTGCAGCTCCGCAGGGCGACAGCCATCTACCTGACGACCGACAAGCCGCTCTACCAGCCCGGGCAGGTGATCCACGTGCGCTCGCTCGCGGTGAAGAAGAGCGACCTCAAGCCGATCGGCGTGTCGAAGATCACGCTCGAGATCGAGGACCCGAAGGGGAACAAGATCCTCAAGGCCCTCGGGGAGACGTCGAAGTTCGGGATCGCCGAGACGACACTCAGGCTCGGGGACGAGATCAATCTCGGGCTCTACACGGTGCGGGCGATCGTCGAGAATGGCGGGAAGACCGAGACGACCGAGAAGAAGATCACCGTCGACCGGTACTCGCTCCCGAAGTTCAAGATCGTCGCGAAGGCCGACAAGGAGTACTACCACCCGAAGGAGACGGTGAAGCTCCACATCCAGGCCGACTACTTCTTCGGGAAGCCCGTCGCGGACGCGGAGATCGAGGTCGTGGGGACCACGCTGGAGGCGGGGCCGCACGAGTTCTTCCGCGGGACAGCGCGGACGGACGCGACCGGCGCGTGCGACTTCCCCGACGTCCTGCTCCCCGAGTACTTCGTCGGGCAGCCGCTCCTCCAGGGGAAGGGGATCGCCCAGTTCGAGGTGAGGCTGACCGACCCGGGCAAGCAGATCGAGTCGACCCGCGTGGTGACCACGGTGAGCGAGGGGGACCTCCAGGTCGTGGCCTTCCCCGACGGAGGCGAGCTGATGCCGGGCCTCTCGAACATCGTGTGGGTCGCGGCGAACTACCCCGACGGCGCGCCGGCGAAGGCGCACGTCGTGGTGACGCTCCCCGACGGTCTGAAGCGCGAGGTCGACACCGACGAGCTGGGGCTCGGGACGTTCGAGTTCGAGGCGCCGAAGGGGATCGCCGTGTTCAAGGCGCAGCTCGAGGCGAAGGACGCCGCGGGTCAGGCGGGGCGCGCCGAGGTCGACCTCGCCGAGAGGGCGGGGGACCACGGGCTGCGCGTCGTCCTCGACCGCGCGACGTACCGCGTCGGCGAGCGGCTGAAGATCGGAGTGATGTCCACGACAAAGACGGGAGACGTCTACGTCGACATCGTGAGGAACGGGCAGACGGCCCTCACGCGGAGCCTGGACCTGGTGAACGGCCGCGGCCAGATCGAGGTGGAGCTGCCCAATGACCTGTTCGGCGTGATCGAGGTGAGCGCCTACGAGGTGAAGAAGTCGCTGAACATCGTGCGGGACTCGCGAAAGGCGTTCGTCTCGCCCGCGGAGGACCTGCGTATCGCGATCGCCCTCGACAAGGAGACCTATCGGCCGGGCGAGACGGCCACGCTCGACCTCCAGGTGACCGACGCGGACGGGCGCCCCGTGTTCGCCGCGCTCGGCGTCTGGGTGGTCGACCCGGCGGTGCTGGCACGGGCCGAGATTGCCCCCGGGCTCGAGAAGGTCTTCTTCCTGCTCGAGAAGGAGCTGCTCAAGCCCAGGTACGAGATCCACGGACTGTCGCCCGACGAGGTCCTGATCGACACCTCCTACAAGCAGCGCGACCGCGCGGCGAAGGCCCTCTTCGCGGCGAGCGAGACGATCGAGAGGCACCCGGTGCGCCTCTCGTCTCGCGACGAGCAGATCAAGGACGAGGTGAAGCAGGACGCCGAGGCGCTGGCGAAGGCGGCGAAGGCGTACGTCGGCAAGGAGCGCGAGCGGCTCCACGAGAAGGAGATCGTCGAGGACTGGAAGCGCGTCCTCGGCGCGGTGCAGAAGGCCTCGGACGAGGGGAAGCTGCACCCGGAGCTGAAGACGATGGCGGAGGCGTACGACCGGCTCTGGGCGGCGATCCAGAAGTACTGGACGCTCGGGAAGCCGCAGCTCGACGGGACGCTCGAGGGGCTGCTGCGGGAGAAGCTGATCACCGAGGCGGAGCTGACCGACCCGTGGGGCTCCCGGTACACGTGCAACACGGCGTTCTGCTCCTGCGGGGCGGACAAGTACCCGCACGAGCTGCAGCTCGTCACGTCGGGCCGCGACAAGCAGGCCGGCACGGGCGACGAGTGGGTCATGGCGACCAACCATGCGCTCCAGCAGGGCGCCCCGTCGACGACCGTGGAGGAGCTGGTCAAGCTCGGGTACCTGAAGCCCGAGGACGCGAAGGACCCGTGGGGAACGAGCTACATCGGGACGATCTATGCGCCCGGGAATGTCCAGGGGTACTGGTCGGGCGGGCCCGACGGCAAGCCGGCGACGCCGGACGACCTGTACCTGGCGGGCGAGAACATCGCGGGGGCGTTCCTGACGCAGGCCCCCGTGGAGCGCTTCGCCGAACTGGGGCTGTGCCTGCCGGCGGCGACGCTCGATCCCTTCGGCGAGAAGTACACGCAGGTCCAGGCGTACGGGAGCTGGGAGACGGGGATCATACTCGCCAGCAACGGCGCCGATGGCCAGGCGGGGACGCCCGACGACCTCTACTCCAGCGCCGTCACCGAGCAGACGGGGGCGTACAAGCTCGCTACCGTCACCCGGGCCGACCTGTGGCAACAGCAGGCCGGGCAGGGGGGGTGGGGTTGGGAGGAACGCGGCGTTTTCATGGGCGGACTCGATGCCGAAAACCGGGTCGTCGGTGGCGACCTGTTGCAGTGGAGGGCGATGAACGGGGAGTTCGACGTTCGCCTCGGTCTCTTGCAGGACGCACGGCGCGAGCTCGGCGAGGGCGAACGCGACCGGATGATGGTGTTTGCGCTCCGCGCCGGCGATGCGACCGTCGTCGACGGGCTTGACGCGTTCAACGCGAATGGAGCGCTCGACTTCAACAACTTCACGGCGACATCCGGGTATACCGCATCCATCGAATTGCCCAGGGCGAGCGGCCTCACGGTTGGCGGAGTCGTGACTCAGCCGTCCGCACCCGCGGCGCGTCTCCGCGAGTTCTTCCCCGAAACGCTCTTCGTTGCCCCCGAGGTCGTGACCGATGCCCAGGGGCGCGCGAGGCTGACGGTGCCGCTCGCGGACACGATCACGCGGTGGGAGGCCTCCGCGTTCGCGAACTCGCTCGACGGCAGGATGGGGAGCACGACCAAGGCTATCCCCGTGTTCCAGGACTTCTTCCTGGACGTCGGCCTGCCTCCGTACCTCACGCAGAACGACACCGTGACGATCCCGGTCTCCGTGATGAACTACAGCAAGACCCGTCAGGACGTCACGGTGAAGCTGAAGCCCGAGACGTGGTACGAGCTCGAGGGCGGCTACGAGGCGGTCGTGCGCGTGGAGCCCGAGAAGGTCGAGGGCGTCACGTTTACGCTCCGCGCGAAGTCGGTCGGACGGCATGCGCTCCGCATCGATGCGACCAGCGCGTCGCTCGCGGACGCCATGCAGCGCCGGATCGAGGTCATCCCCGACGGCCGCGAGGTCACGTGGAGCGCCTCCGACCGCCTGGAGGGGAAGAAGGCCCACCGCTTCGAGGTGCCCGACGGCTGCGTCGAGGGGGCCTCGGGGCTCCTCGTGCGGGTCTACCCGGGCGTCTTCGCCCAGGTGGTCGACGGAATGGACTCGATGCTCTGCCTGCCGGGGGGCTGATTCGAGCAGACGTCGTCCAGGGCGTATCCCAACGTCCTCGCCCTGGACTACATGAGGCGCACCCGTCGGGTGACGCCCGAGATCGAGATGAAGGCGAAGGAGTTCATCGGCCTGGGCTACCAGCACCTCCTGACGTTCGAGCGGCCGGGCGGCGGGTTCGACTGGTGGGGGAACGGCGAGCCGCTCGTGTACCTCTCGGCGTACGGGATGCAGGAGTTCTACGACACGAGCAAGGTGTACGACCTTGATACGAGGATCATCGACCGCACACGCGAGTTCCTCTTCGCCAAGCAGGAGGCGGACGGCGCCTGGAGCATCCCTGGAGGGACGCACGGCGAGCGCGTCGAGCAGCTCTCGGGCGACATGAAGAAGCTGGGGCTGACGGCGTACGTCCTGTGGTCGCTCTGCGAGACGGGCACGGCGCCGACCGACGAGCGCGTGCAGAGGGGGATGACGTGGCTCCGCGAGCACGTCGGGCAGTGCAAGGACCCGTACATCCTGGGCGCCTCGGCCCTGGCGCTGCTCACGGCCGACCCGAAGGACGCCCTGGGGGTCCGCTTGCTCGACGAACTGGCGGCCATGAAAGTGGTCGACGACAAGAAGGCGCACTGGACGAGCGGCACGAGCGTGGTCTCCTACGGCGGCGGGACGGCCGTGGACGTGGAGACGACTGCGATGGTGATCCTCGCGATGGAGAAGGCGGGGAGGCACCCGAACGTCGTGACGCAGGCCCTCGACTGGATCGTGAGCGTGAAGGACGCGAACGGGAATTGGGGCGCCACGCAGTCGACCATCCTGGCGCTCAAGGCCCTGATCGCCGCGAGTCCCGGGAGCGCGTCTCAGGTCAAGGGGACGGCGATCGTGCGCGTGAACGGCCAGGAGGCGGGGCGCTTCGAGGTGACGCCGGAGACCTCGGACGTCATGCGCATGGTCGAGGCGAAGGACCGGGTCCGGGTGGGCGCGAACGACGTCGAGATCGAGTGGAACGGCGAGGGGTCGCTCCTCTACCAGGTGGTGGGGAAGTACTACCTGCCGTGGAACGGGCCTCGCGCGGAGGCGCAGGAGCCGCTCTCGATCGAGGTGTCGTACGACCGCACGGAGCTCGCGAAGAACGACAAGGTGAAGTGCACGCTCAAGGCGACGAACCGGCAGGCGGGGATCGCGAGGATGGTGATCCTCTCCGTCGGCGTGCCGCCGGGGTTCCAGGTCGACATCGACGACCTGGGGACGCTGGTCGAGCAGAAGCGGCTTGCGAAGTTCGAGATGACGAGCCGCGAGGTCATCCTGTACGTCGACACGATGAAGGCGGGGGAGACGCAGGCGTTCGAGTACACGCTGACGGCGAGGTACCCCGTCAAGGCGAGGAGCGAGAAGTCGTCGATCTACGAGTACTACGACCCGGACAAGAGGGGGCTGGCCGGACCGGTGGAGTTCGAGGTTCGGTAGACGATCCACAGATACACACAGATGCACACAGATACGGGGGCGCGGGGATGCAGATCCTCGCGCCCCTCGTGCTATGATCGGCGGGCGTGAGGGACGAAGCGCTTGATGAGGAGCTGATCGAGGTCGTCGGCCGGCGGATCCCCGTCCGCCTGTGGGAGGCGGAGGTCATGGTCCGCGCCGTGGCGTGGATCACGATCCTCCGGGGAATCGAGCTGGCCGTCGCGTACGTGCCGTACTTCCTCTGGTTGGGAAGCTCGGCGCCTTCCACGTCGAGCGTGTGGGTGCACTTCATGGCGGGCAGTGCGGGTCTCCTCGCGACGGGGGTCCTGGCGTGGTCGATCGCGCTTGGCTGGTCCGGGGCCCTCCTGTTCAGGCGATCGGCGCGGAGCCGGATCATCGTGCTCGTGCTGACGATGGTCAGTCTGATCGACCAGCTCTATTGGGGGACGATCCCGAGCCTGGGCAGGCTCGGCCGCCCCAGCGGCATCGGGCGCGGCTACCTCGGCCATCCCGCGATGCTCGCCATCGTCGCGATGGTGACGCTCGTGAGCCTCTTCACGGTGCTCGCGCTTGCGCACCGCCCCGCGCGTGACGTGTTCCAGCCGGGCCAAGCCGCCCCGCTGGCCCCGCTCTCCTCGGTCTGGCGCCTCCGCCGCGGCCTCCGCGGCTGGGTTTCGCTCGGCTTCCTCCTCAGTGCGGTTGTCCTCGCCGCGCGCACCGTCTGGCTTCGAGTCCTCTAGGCCGGGACACTTGTCGTCCGACGCCCATCACCTTCTGCCGCGGTCGAGCGTGAAGCCAGGTCGGTCCGCTCAGTGGCATCGCCGTCAAGATGAGCCCCGAAGGGGCGTCATGGTCCAGCCCAGGGCGAAGCCCTGGGAAGCGTCGTT
>CAZYRM010000130.1:12529-17860 GCA_964649705.1 uncultured Planctomycetia bacterium | reverse complement strand
CGCTGCCCTTCGGGCAGCGCCTTCTCCTCGGGCGACGCGGCCGCTTCCTGGTCACCCCTGCGGAGGCCTTGACCACACCTCCGTGCGTCCTCAGTGCCTCAGTGCCTCAGTGGTGAAAAACCGGCCGGACGGCGCTCCCGCTTGCGTTGCGGCGGAGCCCGCGGTGGGATCTAGGGGTTGGGATCTGGATTTCGGCCGCAGGCGCCCACAGGGACCCACAGGATAGCGCTCGAAGCGACGCTGCCGCACTTCGGTCCCTGACCACCCGACTGGCCGGACACCTGTTCCGATTCGTAACGGGCAGAGGCCACCCGGAACGGGATCCGGGATGCGCGCTCACTTCGGTCCACCGAGGCGCTTGTCGCTGCGTGAGTTACGCCGTGGGGCCGTTTCTGTCCCGCTCAGCCCCCGCCGGAGAGCCCCTTGCGCTCACCTACGAGCGACGCTTGGACCTTTTGGAGAGATTCACATGAAGCGCCTCACGTCGACAGGGTGGGTTGGAGGCCTCGCGCTGGCCCTGGTGGCCGTCGGGGGAACCGCCTTCGCCGCAGACTTCGTCTACCCGCAGAGCGGGCGGCTCACGAGCAGCTTCTACAGCAGCCGCTCCTACGGCAACCACGGCGCGCTCGACATCGCGGGGCCGAACGCCACCCCGATCACGGCGGGCCGCAGCGGCACGTGCATCTTCTCCGGCTGGAGCGGCGGGTACGGCAACCTCGTCATCATCCGCCATCGCAGCGGCTACACGAGCTACTACGCGCACATGTCCAGGCGCGACGTCAGCTCGGGCCAGGCCGTCGGCCGCAGGCAGAGGATCGGCCTCGAGGGCTCCACGGGCAACTCGACGGGACCGCACGTGCACTGGGAGGTCCGCCGCTACGGCTCGAAGCAGTTCGTGCCCGGCCGCGTCGGCAACTGGGTCACCCGGTACAACTCGCTTCCCTACAACTACCCTGGCCTCGACTAGCGAGAGCGGAGAGAGCCATGTCGCGCATCCTGACCGTTGTAGTGTTCCTCCTGGTCGTCGCGGCCGCCGTGCGGATCGCGGGACGCGAAGAGCAGCGCGCCCCGCGTCCGCAGGCCGCGGCTCCCACGGTCGAGATGGGCGCGATCCTCTCCGAACCGGCCCCGGCCGCGCCGCCCGTCGCCCCTCCTCAAGCCCCGACTGTCGCGCCGGGCGTGGACGCATGCGCGGACCTGCGCGGGGCCGTCTCCTCGAAGGTCGCCTCCGGGATCGAGTCGAGGATCGACGAGCTCCTGGCCCGGATCGACGGTGACGTGGCACGCGCGATCGAGGTCGTTTCGGCCCTCTCCAAGGAGACGGACTCCGACGTCCTCTTCGCGGTCGCGGAGGCGCTGTCGCGGGACCCGCGGATCGCCGACGCCCGCGAGCTCGTGGAGGCCTTCCTCGAGATGGCGCTCCGCGACGCCTCACCCGAGCGTCGCATGGCCGCGATCGCCTTCCTCGGCGAGCGCCCGCGCGGCGAGGCGATGGAGGCCCAGCTCCTCGGAATCGCCCTCGGCGACCCCGACTCCCTGGTCCGCACGGAGGCGGTCTACTCCCTCCAGAGGCAGGCGCAGGTCGCGCCCGAGGCGTGCGCGCGGCTGAACGCGACGCTCCTCCGCGCGGCGGACTCCTCGGATGCGTGCGTGCGCGCCCCGGCCGTGGAGGCGCTCTCCATGAAAGAGGCGGACGACGGGCAGCTCTCTTCGGTCGTCGGGCTCCTCCGGAAGGACGCGGACGTGGCGGTCCGGATCGCCGCCATGGACAAGCTCGGCGAGGTCCGCGCGGCGCACCGCGGGCAGGCCCTGCGCGAGATCGAGGAGGCCTATGGCCGCGACGCCGACGAGGACGTCCGCTACGTGGCGATCCTCGCTGCGGTGCGCGCGGGGCGCGCGGACGCGCTCCCCGTCCTCCGCCGGATGAGCGAAGTGGACCCGGCGCTCGCCCCCGTCGTGGAGCGCTTCACGACCGTCCTCGCAACCGGCGTGGTGGACCTGGACGCGATCCTGGAAGAGGTGGCCCGTCTCGAAGGGGGCACGATGCCGCCGATGTCGCCCGTCGACGAGAACGCCCCCTGCTGCGAAGAGCACAAGTAGACGGGAGGGCGTGGTCCAATCTACCTCGTCTGTGGGTAGCACGACGCGACCGAGACGAGTGATGCGCCCCGCATCACAACGCTCAAGGCTCAATGACCACCTCTCAAGGAAGCGCCAAGTCACAAGTCTCGAACTCGGCAGTCCTTCAGCCTTTCACCCTGGACGTTGCGTGAGAGTTGGTCGTTGAGTCTTGGGACTTGTTGGCGAGACGCGCTCCCGACCTTGATGATGCCGGGAGTGTTACCCACGCCTGACCCATGCCGCCGGGAACCGCTCCGCGCTCCTTGCAGCCGCCCGCGCACGGCGCTATGCTGCTCCGCCATGAAGCAGCTCATCGCATTGCTCCTCGTCCTTCCGCTCGCCGCCGACGGCTCCGATCCGGTCCTCCTCCGGTACAAATCCGAGCCCGGGACGGTCCTCCGGTACCGCGTCCGCATCGTCAACCAGCAGGACGCGAGCGTCGGGGAGCGGAGCCAGTCGATTACCTTCGAGCGCACGGGCCGCCGCACGCTCCTCCTCTTCGACCGGTCCAACGACCCGCCGCGGCTGACACTCTCCTCCGAGGACGACATGGAGGACGCGCGGATCCTCGCCTACTCCGAGGACGGCAAGGACCGCCTCGAGGCCGCGCGGGCCGACATCCAGCCCACGCTCCCGCGCGCGACGAAGCAGCTCGCCTTCTACACGCTCGACGACCAGGGACGGGAGCAGGGGGACCTCACGAAGGTCCCGCTCGACGCCGCGCTCCTCCGCTCCCTCTCCGACATCCAGATCCTGCCCGACGAGCCCGTCGGCGCCGGGGCCGCGTGGAAGCGCGAGCTCCGCCCCGGGCCGCTCGTCTGCAAGTACGACTACACCCTGGCCGCGCCGCCCGAGGGCGGGCGGCTCGACATCGCCTCGACGTTCGCCGTGGAGGCGGCGCAGCCGGCGGAGGGACCGGCGCTGGCATTCGCGCCCGGCGAGGTCTCCATGCGGTTCGACGCCGAGCTCGGGATCCTCGTCTCCCTCCGCGGCAAGGTCGGCGTCACCGCGACCGCGCCCGACAAGGTCGACACCCTCACGATCACGCTCGAGCTGGAGCTCGAGGGCGTGGAGCGGATCCGCTCCGAGGTGCTCGCCTCCGTGGCGGAGGAGGGAGGCTTCCTCGCGACAGTCTACCGCGCCTACGAGACGGGGATCATCGACCGGGCCGCCCTGGGGCTCGAGGAGTTCATCGAGCGCTACCCGGAGAGCCGCTGGCGCGCGGGCGCGAAGGGCCTCCTCGACGGCCTGCGCGCGACGTTCCCGCTCCTCCTCGCCGAAGGGCCGGCGCTCTCGCCGAAGGAGTGGATCGGCGCGACCCCCGACCTCGGCGGCAAGGTGGTCCTGCTCTCCTTCTGGACGACGTGGGAGGAGAACTGCCGCGCCGCGGTGCCCTCGCTCGTCAAGTGGTCGGAGGCGTTCGCCCCCTCGGGGCTCGTCGTCGTGGGGGTGACCGGCCTCGACGACCGCCAGGACCGCGCGGCCGTGGAGGAGTTCGCCGCGCAGCAGGCCCTCCCGTTCCCCGTGGCGATCGACGACGGAGAGAAGACCTTCTCGTCGTTCCGCGTCCTGACGATCCCGCACCTCTTCCTGCTCGACAAGCGCGGCCGCGTCCGCTGGCAGGGCCACCCCTCCCAGGCGACCGTGGTCGAATACATGATCCGCGGCCTGCTTGCGGAATAGCGCGGTTTTGCACTAAGAAACGCGACGGCCCGGGCGACTCCTGAGCATACCGGTTACAGGAGGTCACCCATGGGTCGCACGCGCAAGATCGCCGTCATTTCCATGTTCACCCTGGCCACCGCCGTCTGCGTGGCGGGCTTCTACCACGACGACGCCGTCGCGGAGATGCAGACGGGAGGCGCCACGCCTCGGGCCGCGGCCCGTGTCCAGCCCCAGAACGCGTACTCGATGGGGATGGAGGTCGAGCAGCACAACCTGCTGAGCGCCAGGGCCGTCGACGCGGAGGTCGGGCCGTCGCGCGGGGTTTCGAACCTCTCGTTCGGCAGCGAGGGGCGGGCGTACCAGCGGGAAGCGTCCCTGTCGGTCCGCGTGAACGACGTGTTCGACTCCCTCGCCGAGATCGAGAAGCTCGTCGCGGGCGCGAAGGGGACGCTGGAGGCGATCGACGTGAGCGGCTCTCCGACGACCCACGACGGGCGGATCCGCCTCGCGGTGCCCTCGGACAGGTTCACGGAGGTCTTCGGAAAGCTGCGCCGGCTCGGGGACGTGCTGACGGAGCGGATCACGGCGCAGATGGTGACGTTCAACGCCGGCAGGGGCGGGGCCGAGGTGAAGGACGAGACGATCGAGGTCGTTCGGATCGACCTGTCGCTCTCCGACAACCCGGAGCGCCTGGCGAAGACCAAGGTCGGGGCGATGATGGGCGCGGCGTGGCAGAAGGGGATGGAGCACTTCGCCAAGGGCGGCGCGGTCCTCCTGGAAGGAGCGGGGTACGTTCTCCCGTTCGTCCTGTCCTTCGGGGCAATCCTGATCATCGTCGGGGCCTTCGGCCTGATCGCGCGGCTGTTCGGCCGCGTGGCGAACGCGAAGATCCCGTACGCGGTCCCCGCCGAGTAGCGAGTCTTTGAGGGTCGGGCGGGATCACGTGTCGTCACCTGCGACCCAACCTCCTGCACATCCCGCCCGACCCCCTTTCCAGAACCCTCCGCGCCGCCTCCAGTTAGCGCACTTCAGTGAACTCACCCCCCGGGCCCCCGTTGGCTCGCGGATCGGCTCGCGGGAGAGCCGAGGCAGCCGACGAGCCTGGGGCGCCTCCTCTCGCCCTCGGCGCGAATCCGCCGCAACCCTCAATCGCATCATGACATCCGTGTCAGGTGGCGATCCGCTCGCCCTGGCAGGCGGCCTGCACATCACTCCCTCATCAAATGGACAAGCAAGGAGAGAACGATGAACCCGACGAACAACACCCCCAGCCGCCGCAAGCTTCTGCTCAACCGCGAGACCCTCCGCGAGCTCAATCAGCACGAATCGATCGAGGTCGTCGGTGGAGCCCTCCTCTTGGGGATCAGGTATAGCGCCGCCTGCGCGACCATGTTCTGCACGCAGAACTACACCTACCAGACCTGCCTGACCGACACGAAGTAGCGCCCTCTCGAATCGACACCCTCCTTGGGCGCCGGGGCGGGCCCCCAAACCCCCCCCCCCCCAACACCATACGCGGATGAAGCCCCGGGGGCCCCCCAAGAC
>CAZYRM010000130.1:0-12519 GCA_964649705.1 uncultured Planctomycetia bacterium | reverse complement strand
CCCCCCCCCCCGCCCTCCCCCCCCCCACCCCCCCCCCCCCCCACCCCCCCCCCCCGTGGGGGGGGGCGGCGCCCCCCCCCCCCCCCGGCGCCCAATCCCATTCCGGGATTCAGCGCCGGGCGAACCCCATCGAGACCGCCAGGTTTTCCCCGCGGCTCGCGCAGAAGACCGAGTGCCACGCCGTGTCGGCGCGTGTGGGGGAGGGGAGGACGATCGCGTCGCCGGGGGAGAGGACGAAGAGCCACCCGTCCGCGGCGAGGCGGCGCGCGAAGCGACGGCTCCGGTCGAGGACCCTCGCGATCGCGGCGTCGTGCGCCTCGGCGCGCTCCCACAGGCGAGGCACGGGGCGCCCCAGGTGCCCCTCGACGTGGCGGACGAGGACCCGCCACGGGACGGCGAACCACGCCGTGCGCCCGACGAGCTGCGCGTACACCACGCCGTCCTGGCCTGGACCGTGGTCGTGGTGGAAGAGGGCGCCTCCGCCGGGCGCGTTCGCGTAGACGATCGGCTTGAGGAAGCGCACTCGGCCGATCCGACGGGCGAGCGCTTTGCTCCTCGTCACCCGCCGCGTCTCCGGGAAGAGCCCCTCGACCAGCCCCACCAGCCGCTTGTCCCGTCCCGCGTCCGCGGCCCAGTCGTCGATCCCCTCGGCGCCGTAGCCCAGGCGAAGTCGGATCGAGGCGTCGCGTTGCCACGTGGAGAGCCAGTTCACCTTGATCCAGAGCTCCCCGGGCCCGACGTGGAGCCTCTGGACCTCCAGCGGGTCGGCGAGGTTCTGCGTCGTCCCCTCCCAGCGAAAGCCCCTCGGGGCGCGGGCGATGTCCGAGAGGTCTTCGCCGGCGCGGAGCCGATGGACGAGCCCGACCCGGGTCCGCGATTCGCGAAACAGGCGCTGGATCCGCACGGGTTCGGCGCGGTCGAGAGAGGCCGCGCGCGCGACGGTGGAGAGCGTGCCGAGGTCGACTCCGCGGCGTGTCAGGTGGACTCGCATCAGCACACGTGGGGGAATTCGGAACGGACCTCGGCGAGGAACTGGGCGTCCTTGCCGCGGTAGCGGCGCGAGTGGTGGACGATCTCCACCCTGCGCACGCCCGCCGCGCGGGCCATGAGCCCGCACTGCCGCGCGGTCATGTGGAAGTTCTGCTCCGCGAGCTTCGCGTCCTCCTCGAGGAAGACGGCCTCGCAGATGAAGTGGTCCGCTCCCCGGGCCAGCGCGACGGCCCGCGCGACCGTCTCGTCGTTGTAGATCGTGTCGGTGACGTAGGCCAGCTTGTGCCCCGGCACGACCTGGATGAGCTGCTTGCGCAGGTCCCCGATGCGTGCCTTGTGCCCATCGGCGTCGATCTCCTCCGAGTCCGGCGCGCCCGCCTGGACGCGGTCCTTGAAGCGGGCGAGCCACGGCCCCTCGGGGAGGCCAAGGCGATCGAGGGCCTCGCGGTCGACGCGGTAGCGCGTCTTCTCCTCGAGCGAGAAGGCGAGGCAGGGGATCCCGTGGTCGAGGATCGCGCACCGCACGGTGAAGAACGGCGTGTCGAGGAGGACGTCGGTCCTGGCCTCCATCCTGGCCTCGCCTTCGGGCTCGAACGCGCGGTTGCACGCGTACGTCCTGGACCGGATGCCCTCGGGAAGGACCTCGCGGGCCTCGATGGCGAAGACGGAGTCCTGCGTCAGGTTCCAGGTGTACCCCTGGAGCTTGTGGTAGACCTTGTCGACGGTCCCCTTCGGACCGTAAATGCGGAGCGTCTTCGCCTGCGGGACGTTGATGTGGGGACGCAGGAGGTGGTCGAACCCGATCCAGTGGTCCATGTGCATGTGGGAGAGGAAGACGTCGGAGAGGCGAAGGAGCTCCCCGAACGGCAGGCGGTTCTGCCCGCAGTCGAAGAGCAGCGTGGAGTGCCAGTTCTGCACCTCGACGTAGAGCGCGCTGTCCTCGCTCTTCCCGTTCAACATGCGCGCGCGGAAGGGCATCGGGGGTAGTCCTCTCCTCGTGGCCGGGATGATATCAGGCCCCGCGCGAGGATGGGCTGGAAAAACCGGGGCCCGCGTTGTAGGGTGTTGCTCCCCGTCCTTGCCGGAGTTCAAAGATGTTCGCAGTGCTCCTCGCCGTCGCCGTCCTCTCGCAGCCCGACGACCTCCTGGCCCGACTCCACGCCACGTCGCCGGACGAGATCCAGGGCGTCGTCGTCGACACCTCGGGAAAGAAGGTGCTCGGGCGCGAGAAGCTCTGGAGCGCCCTCGCGAAGGCGCGGGTCGTCTACGTCGGCGAGACGCATAACCACCCGGAGCACCACGAGGTCCAGCTCGCGGTCCTCGAGGCGCTCTACGAGAAGAACCACGAGATCGCCATCGCGTTCGAGATGTTCCCGCGCCCGTGCCAGAAGGCGATCGACCGGTACGTGAAGGGGGAGACGGACGTCGCGACGTTCCTGCGCGAGTCGCGGTACGCCCAGGTGTGGGGGTACGACTTCGAGTTCTACCGCCCGCTCCTCGACTTCGCGCGCGAGCACGAGCTCGACGCGATTGCGCTGAACGCCCCGCAGGAGACGGCGCGGAAGGTTTCGAAGGGGGGCCTGGAGTCCCTCACGGACAAGGAGCGGGCGGGCGTCGCGGCGGAGGTGGACCTGGAGGACGAGAGGCACCGGAAGAGGGTGCTGGACGAGCTGCAGGCGGCGCACCCGATCAAGGACGAGGCGCAGCTCCAGCGGTACTACGAGGGGATGGTGCTCTGGGACGAGACGATGGCGGAGTCGGTGGCGAGGTACATGGACGAGCGGGGATCGGACGAGGTGCAGGTGATCGTCTACGCGGGACGCGGGCACGTGGAGGAGCGGACGGGGATCCCGAGCCGGGTGCACCGGCGGAACGACCTGCCGTTCCTGACGGTCCTTCCGACCGAGGTGGAGGACCCGGCGAAGATCGAGTCGAGCGACGTGTCGAAGCGTCGCGGGGACTATGTGTGGTTCACCGGCCCCGCGCCGGCGCCGGCCCTGCCGATCTCGGCCCTGGGCGTCGAGGTGAGGCTGGAGGGGGAACGGTTCGTCGTGGTCCGGGTGAAGAGGGGCGGCGTGGGGCAGGCGGCGGGGATCCGCCAGGGGGACAAGCTGCTCCGTTTCCAGGGGGCGATCATCTTCGACCCGATCCAGGTCGACAAGCAGCTCCACGCGATGAGCGTCTACGACACGCCGAAGCTCGAGGTCGACCGGAAGGGGAAGCGGCTCGCGCTCGTGGTCCGCTTCCCGATCTAGTGTCCTTTCAGGGCCTGTCCTGGCGGTTGGTTGGGGACCCGCGCCAGAGATCCAGATCCCAAATCCCAGACTCCAACGAGATCCCAGATCCCAACAGGTGAGTGCGGCCGCAGGGGTTGGGCTCTGGGATCTCGTCACGGATCCCTCCCTGCGGCCGTTTTGCGTCCTGATCAGCGAGCTACTTGGACAAGCGCTTCAGCAGTTCACCCCACCGTGGGTCGGCGTAAAGTGGGGAGAGGTCGGTGTCGGCCCTGATCTGCTTCTCGTCGGCGAAGCCCAGCTCGACCGCCTCGCGAAGGTGCTTGAACGCATCGTCACGAAGCCGCAGTGCCTCCGCCGTATTCACCGGTTCTGGCCGCGCGTCCGCCCGGCTCTTCCCAGCGCTTGCGAGAGACGATAGGCACGCCAGATTGTAGTGTGCGTCTGCGCAGGTGAACCCGTTCTGGGTCGCGATCGAGTTCTTGACGGCCAACTCCAGAAACCGCTCCCAGTCCTCGCTCGCGCCCGCAACCTCCCCTTTGGCCTGAAACGCGACCGCGCGACGGGCCAGGACCCGGGCTTCATCGGGAGTGAGCTGCAGTGAGTGCGTGTAGTCCTGGATCGCTCCATCGAGGTCTCCATTGACGTGGCGTGCGGCCCCACGCGCGCTGAGTGCTTCGGCCATCTTCGCGTCAATCGCGAGCGCCCGATTGTAGTCCTCGATCGCCCCGACGTAGTCCTCCATCGCCGTGCGCGCGTGGCCACGGTTGAGGTACGCATTGGCACTACTCGGATCGAGTTGGATCGCGCGAGTGCAGTCTTCAATGGCGCCGCCCACATCCCCCTTGGCCACGCGCACAGCCCCCCGATTGTAGTGTGCGCCGGCGTCCTCCGGATTGAGACTGATCGCTCGGTTGAAATCACCGAGAGCTCCATCGACATCCCCCTTGTCCTGCCGCGCCAAGCCGCGGTTGTTGAACGCGGCGGCGTTTCTGGGGTCAAACTCGATCGCTCGGTCATAGTCCTCAATCGCCCCGTCCAGGTCGCTCTTGGCTGTCCTCGCATTCCCCCGGTTCACGAACGCGTCGGGGCTCTTCGGGTCGAGCGATATCGCGCGGTCGTAGTCCTCGATTGCGCCGGCCACGTCCCCACGCTTCATCCGCGCGAGTCCGCGCCCGATGAATGGAGCAGCGGAGTTCGCATCGAGTTCGATTGCACGCCCGAAGTCGTCGATCGCCCCGATCGCATCCCCCTTCGCAGTCCGAGAGTTTCCACGGTTGGAGAACGCGATAGGGTCCTCCGGGTTGAGCTCAATCGCGCGCGTGAAATCCCTGATCGCCCCGTCCACATCTCCCCTCTCTTGCGCCACTCGGCCACGCCCTGTATACCCCGCGTCGCAATTTGCATCGAGTTCGATCGTGCGGTCGAAGTCCTGAACCGCGCCCACCAGATCCCGTTTGGCCAATCGTGCGTTACCTCGGTTGCAGAAGGTGGCTCCATTCGTTGGGTCCAGATGGATCGCGCGTGTGAAATCCTCGATCGCCCCGTCCGCGTCGCCCTTGGCCTGCCGCGCAAGGCCGCGCAGGATGAATTCGTCCACGTGGCCGGGGCGGAGTGCGGCGGACGGAATGCGATCGAAGGAGTGCTCGATTGCGCGCCAGGTGGGGGAGTTGACCCCGAATCGGAGGTTGGCCCCCCAGAGCGGCCCGCTTGCGCCAACCTGCCGCGTATTGCACAGCGCCGTGCCGCACTCGACCGCCAGAGAGTGATCCCAGAGCACACCCATCATCCCACCCAGCGGCCCCACGGCCGACTCCAGACCGAGTCGGCCTAGGACGTGGAACGCGAACGCCATCAGGTCCCGCTCCTCTTGGGTCCAGAGCGTCTTCTTGCCCTCCCGCCTTCCCTTCTCCCTCAGAGGCTGCAGCGCCTCGCGAAGTAGCCCGACGGTCTGCTCGTCTCGATACCCAGAAACCTCGAATACGTAGTCCTCCAGGTCCGGCGCCCCGAGCTCGCGCCCGGGCCGGCCAAGCCACTTGGAGATGTCGTCTAGCGCCATCTGGATCCGCTCTTTCCGACGCTGTGCCTCCCGTTGCTCCGCTTCTTCCACTTTCCGGTCCAAGCCCTCCGCATCGGCTCGCGTCGCATCGACAGAACGACATACCGAGAACGCCAACCTCGATAGGAGGTAGTCCTGCCCCTCCAGCGCCAAGTCTCCCAGGCAGCGATTCACTTGGTACCGGCGTGCCAGTGGCCCACCGCCGTGCGCCGCCATGAGTTCCTGCGCCGCCCGCAGGCGCTCGTCAATGGTCACGAGTTCGCGGATCGCCTCGTCACGATCGCCCGGCAGCCGCGCAAGGCGCGTGTCCGCGTCTGCCACGAGCCGCTGGTACTCCGCGGTCCTCTGCGAGGAGGCGCGCCACTCAGCGAGTCCGATCCCCCCAAAGAGGGAGACGAGCACCAAGGCCGCCAACGCGGAGGGGACGGGGTTCCGACGCACCCACCGCAGCCCGCGCTCTGCCCTCCCGACCGGACGTGCCTGTACGGGCTCCCCGCGCTGGAACCGAGCGAGGTCGTCGGCGAGTCCCTCCGCAGACGGGTAGCGCTTCGACGGCGAGAGCTCCAGGCACTTGAGGCACACCGTTTCCAGGTCGCGAGGGACCTCCGGTCGAAGCCTCCGGGGCGCGACTACGTCGCCAGAGAGCACCTGTGCGAAGATGATGCCCAGGTCGTGGCCGCCGTGAGGAGGGGTCCCCGTGAGCATCTCGTAGAGCACGGCTCCGAGCGCGTAGACGTCCGTTCGCGCATCCGTCTCGGAGACGTCTCCTCGGACCTGTTCGGGAGCCATGTAGGCCGGCGTGCCCATGACCTGACCGACCGCGCTGAGCTGCGACCCAGAGTCGAGGTCTCGCGCGAGTCCAAAGTCCATCACCTGAGGCTCGCCGTCCGCCCGCACGACGATGTTGTCCGGTTTGATGTCCCGGTGGATGACCCCGTGCCCGTGGGCGAAGTGCAGCGCGCTCGCCACCTTCTCCACAAGCGCGGCCGCCTCTCTGGGCGTACAGGGACGCTCGACCAGACGCCTCCTCAGGGACTCCCCCTCCACCAGCTCCATCGCGTAGTAGGAGAGCGTCCCCTCCTGGCCGAGGTCGTGCACGGTGACGATGTTCGGGTGCTTCCCCATCCTGGCGACGGCCGCGGCCTCGCGTTGGAAGCGCGCAATCGCCTCGGGCGAAGCGTGCTCGCCAGCGATGAGAACCTTTACTGCGCACTCGTTCCCGAGCTTCAAGTGCTGCGCGCGGAAGACGATCCCCATCCCGCCGTGTCCCAGCTCCCCGACCAGATCATACGCCCCCAACCTCTGCGGCACGTTTGGCCAGCACCACTCGGACTGAGGGGTGCGAAGGGTCGGGGCGTCGGGAGTGACGGCCCGCGGGCCCTCCCGGGCGCCGGGAATACCGGTCTGAGTCCCAAGGATGGTGGGCTGTACCGCGCCGAGGTCTGAGGGGACGGCCGGTCCGGAGCCAAAGGCCCCCGTGTCTGCGACCCGGCCGAGGAGATCCTGGGCGAGCCTCTCCGTTGGTTGGGCCTGCGCGGCGTCGGGGGGACGATCGTCGGATTGCCTCTCCATCCTGCTGTCCTCGAAGGCAACGTCCTCGGAGTGTACTTCGCACGACCTGCTGCAATCCAGAGGTGGTTCGAGGAGCGTGGCCTCTCATCAACTCCGCAATCGAATTCCTGCGTGCACCACGCAATCCGCCTCCATGTCGTGATGGGGGTGGACCGTCGTCGATTCCAGCAGTGCACCGGCGCGACTGATGGAAATCACCCCACTTCGACGCGGCAGGCGTTCTGAGCGAAACGACGCATCCTGCTGGTGCGTAATGTGTTAGTACATTCCTGCTCTCCTGGCATGCCGATTGTTCTACTGAGGGGCGTGCACTGGACAGGAGGAGTGTGATGAGCGGAGATCCAGATCCCAAATCCCAGATTCCAACGAGATCCCAGATCCCAACAGGGGGAGACCGGGAAGGTGGCGGTGGGGGAAAGCGCTACGTTTTGCGGGAACGAGCCCTGGCGTTCGCGCTGAACATCCTGCGCCTGACGTCGCGGATACCCTCGAGCGCGGAGGGGAAGGCGATTCGGCGACAGCTCGCGCGATCGGGGCCGTCGGTCGGCGCGAACGTCGAGGAAGCGGACGGCGCCATCTCGAGGGCGGAGAAGCGACGGATCTTCGCGATCGCGCGGCGGGAGGCCCAAGAGACGCGTTACTGGCTCAAGCTCCTGCGAGGTCTCTGGCCAGATCGGTTCCCGCTGGCAGGGGAGCTCAACGACGTGGACGAGCTCATCCGCATCCTCAGCGCCATCATTGAACGCCTCGGGACGCCCAAGACGGAGTAGCGCCACGCCGGATCATCTCCTGTTGGGATCTGGGATCTCGTTGGAATCTGGGATCCTGGATCTGGGATCTCGAATCCGGAATCACGACCTACTTTCCGTCGCGCAACTTCGCACGCACCCGCCCAAGCACCTCACCGACCATCGGAACCGCGTTGCCGACCAGCTTCCTCGCCTCCTCGCCCGCCGCAATCGCCTCCTCGTACCTCCCCAGCCCCTCGAGCGCCATCGCGCGCCCGAGATGCGCCTGCCAGATCGAGGGGTCGAGCGTGATCGCGCGGTCGAACCCCGCCACCGCGCCCTCGTATTCGCCCGTCGCGTCCCTCCCCGCCTGGCGCTCCCAGTCGCCAATCGTCACCCGGAGATTCGCGAGGTTCGTGTGCCCCAGCGCGTACGACGGGTTCGCCGCGACCGACGCATCGAGCGAAGCCCGCGCCTCGCGGAACGCCTCCGCAGGGTCTGCCCCGTGGTCGCGCTGCCACTTCGCGATCGCCGTCCATGCGTTCCCGCGCCCCACCATCGCCTCCGCGAACGTGGGGTCCAGATCGAGCGCGTGCGAGAAGGCCGCCATGGCCTCCCGATACGTCCCGAGCGGGTCCTTCCCCCGAGCCGCCCGTGACTTGCCGAGAGACTCCAGGAGGCACCCCAGCCCGTTCGCAACCGCGGGGGACAGGGGCGCCAGCTCCGCCGCGCGATCGAACGCCTTGCGCGCCCGATCGTAGCGGCCCGCCGGGTCCTTCCACCGCGTCAGCTCGTACCGTCCCAGGCTCCCCAGCACATTCCCCAGGTTCACCGCGGCCGCAAGCGATCGCGGATCGAGCCCGATCGCGCGCTCGTACCCCTCGATCGCGGCCCCGTACTCCGCGCTCGGGTCCCGGCCGTGCGCCAGCGCGTGCTCGCCGAGGAGCTCGTGCGCGAGCGCCAGGTCGATGACCGCCTTCGTCGAGTCCGGCGCCGCCTTCGCCAGCGCCTCCGCCGCCTCCATCATCTTCGCCAGGTGCGGCCCCGCGCCCTCGCCCGCCCGCATCGCCCGCTCGTAGTGCACCATCGCGCGGACCGCCATCGCCCGCCGCGACGCCGGATCCACCGCGATCGCATCGTCCGCCGCGAGGAGGGCGCGGTCGAGCGCGTCCGTCGGATCCTGGCCCGCGTGCCCGACCGCCTCCGCCTCGTCGAGGTGGAGCTCCGAGCGGAGCTCCAGCGCCCTCACGGCACGCGAGTCCTGCCCCAGGGCCTTCGCGAGCGCCTCCTGGGCCTCCCGGCGGAGCCCGCCCGCCCGCTCGCGCTCCCCCCGGTCCTGCTCGCGCTTCGCCATCTCGATGCACGCGTACGCGAGGCCCTCCAGGTGCGGGACGTACCCGCGGTCCGCGTCGTGTCCGCGCCGGTACCAGTCCGCCGCCGTCGCCCAGTCCCCCTTCTCCTCGAAGAGCGCCGCCAGCGTCCCGTAGATCTCGACGAGGTGCGTGTCCTTTGCGAGCGACTCGGCGAGCGCCTTCTCCGCGCCCGCGAGGTCCCCGTCCAGCAGCGCCAGGATCCCTCGCGCTCCAGGCTCGCGCGCAGGGCTCTTCCTGAAACCCAGGGCGAGGCCCGCCTGCAGGTCCGCGATCGCCTCCTGACGGACCGCCGCCACGTCGGCGAACGCGGCATCGACGTCCGCCGCGGTGGGGGGCGGCGGCGCCTGGTCGAACGGC
This sequence comes from uncultured Planctomycetia bacterium, assembly GCA_964649705.1. GTDB lineage: Bacteria > Planctomycetota > MHYJ01 > WSZJ01 > CAZYRM01 > CAZYRM01. The sequence goes on along the minus strand of CAZYRM010000130.1, from coordinate 3,206 downwards.
AGGCCCGCCCCGCGCGAGCGCAGCAGCTCGAGCCGCCTCTCCTCCCACAGGCGGTGCCGCCTCCTGGCGCGCAGCATCCCCCGCTCGTAGAAGGCCACCGGGAGGATTCCCTTCGAGCCCCCCGAGGCCTTGGGGGAGGAGGCGAGCTCGATGGCGCGCGTCATCGCCGCCTCGGCCTTGTCCGGCCGGTCCTGGATCATCTCCAGCCACCCCTCGTAGTACCAGGACTCGGCCAGGTCCGGCGCCTTGCGCCGCAGCTCCTCGATCGGCTCCCTGAGGTGTCCCATCGTCGCCTTGCACCGTGCCAGGTCGCCCGCGGCCCGCCAGGCCGAGCCCGCCTCGACGAGGTCGCGCCCCCGGAGCGTCAGCGAGCGGAGCGCCTCCTCGATCGCCGCGGCGCGATCCCGCTCCGCCTCCGCGCGCCGCTCCGACTCCGCGAGGTTCTCGCGATGGGCCTTCCAGAGGAACACGCCGGCGATGGAGGCCACGACGACGAGCGCCGCGACGAGAGCCGTCACGGTCTTGTGCCGACGGACCCGGCGCGACCACCTCCCCGCGATCCCCTCGGGGCGGGCTCGGATCGGCTCCCCCGCGCGGAAGAGCGCGAGGTCCTCGGCGAGCGTCTCCGCCGTCTGGTATCGCCGCTCCCGCTCCGGCGCGAGGCACTTGAGGCAGATCGTCTCCAGGTCCCGCGGCACGTCCGCGCGCACGGCCCGCGGAGGGAGCACCTCGCCGCGCAGGATTTTCCCGTGGACCTCGTGCTCGCTCTCCCCCCCGAACGCGAGGCATCCCGCGAGCACCTCGTAGAGGACCGCGCCCAGGGCGTAGACGTCCGTCCGGGCGTCGATCGAGCCCGTCTCCCCGCGGACCTGCTCGGGCGCCATGTAGTTCGGCGTGCCGAAGACCTCCCCCGTCCGCGTCAGCGGGGCCTCCATGGGATCGAGGACCTCGCGTGCCAGGCCGAAGTCGGCGACCTGCGGCTCCCCGTCCTCGCGCAACAGGATGTTCTCGGGTTTCACGTCGCGGTGGACGACCCCGTGCGTGTGGGCGAAGTGGAGGGCCCGAGAGACCTTCTCGACGAGCCTGGCCGCCTGGGCCCAGGGGAGCCTCCCCTCGCGCAGGAGCTGGCGCAGGCTCTTCCCCTCGACCAGCTCCATCGCGAAGTACGCGACTCCGCCCTGCTCGCCGAGGTCGTGGACGGAGACGATGTTCGCGTGCTTCCCCATCCGCGCGACGGCCGAAGCCTCGCGGCGAAAGCGGGCGAGCGCGGCGGCGGAGGCGAACGCGCCCCCCGCGAGGACCTTCACGGCGCACGTCGTCCCGAGCTGCGAGTGGCGGGCGCGATAGACGACCCCCATCCCGCCCCGCCCCAGGAGGCCCAGGAGCTCGTACGGGCCGATGCGGTCCGGGGGCGAGACGACCTCGGCCGGCGCGCCCGTCGTGGCGGACGGGATGTTCGTCGGCGAGGAGTCGAGTTCGCCCGGCACGAAGAGACCGACGCCGCAATCAGGGCAGGGCGCCGTCGCCCCCGTGGCGTACGCGATTCCCTCGAAGGTCTTCCCGCAGCCGGGACAGACCCAGGTCGTCTCCATCCGTGGCGGTCCTCCTCGCGCCCGATCGAGAGCATCGAGCCCCGAAGGGGCGAAGAGAATGTAGCCAGGGCCGAAGGCCCTGGGAAGGGCGATCTCGAGATTGACGGAGCCCCGAAGGGGCGGCAGAACACTTGCAGAGCCGACGCGGGGCGCGGAGAATCGCGCCCATGACGGAGGAGGCCCCCGACCGACGCTACTTCCCGCTGACGCGCTGGAGCCTCCTCTCCCGCGCGAAGCGCCCCGACGCCGCGCAGCGCCGACAGGCCCTCGATGAGTTGGCCCGTGCCTACTGGTGGCCGCTCCACTGCTTCGTCGCCCGCGGCGGCGCGAGCGACGAGCGCGCGATGGACCTCGTCCAGGGATTCTTCCTCTCGCTGCTCGAGAAGGACCTCCTCGGCGCCTTCGACCCGAAGCGCGGGAAGTTTCGCACGTTCCTCCTCGCCTGCCTGAAGGGCTTCCTGGGCGACGAGCGCGACCGCGAGAGGGCGCTCAAGAGGGGAGGGGGGAAGGAAGCGGTCCGGATCGACACGCAGTCCTCGGGTGGGATTCGCGAACTGCCGGGGAAGGACCTGACGCCCGACGAGGCCTTCGAGCGCGCCTGGGCCATCGCCCACCTCGAACGCGCCGTGGCCGAGCTGCGCCAGGACCTCGAGGCGAAGGGGGAGGCGAAGGCGCTCGTCGTGCTGGAGGGGTACCTCGAGGCGGAGAACCTCCGCCGCCCCGGGACGGCGGACCTTGCGGCGAAGGCGGGCCTGCCGGAGACGACGGCACGTCACCTCCTCGAGTACGTCCGGAAGCGGCTCAAGAAGGGGCTGATCGAGCAGCTCATGGAGGAGACGGAAGGCAAGACCGCGGCGGAGGAGGAGGTGGACTGGCTCTTCGAGCGCCTCGGGCGCGGGTGAGCCTGACGGAGATCCGGGATCCCAGATCCCAGATTCCAACGAGATCCCAGATCCCAACACATGGGACCTACATCCGTGCCGGATGTTGGGATCTGGGATCCTGCTGGGATCTGGGATCTTGGATCTGGGATCTCCCGCAAGGGCCCTACCTCGGCCCCGCCTCCTTCACGTACTTCCCCAGCCACTCGTCCGTCTCCCACAGCACGTGCATCACCGACTCCCTCGCCTCGTACCAGTGGCTCTCCAGCGGCAGCATCACGAGGCGCACCGTGGCGCCGTTCCCCTTCAGCGCCGCGTAGAAGCGCTCGCTCTGCATGGGATACGTCCCGGAGTTGTCGTCCGCAATCCCGTGGACCATCAGGATCGGCTCGTTCACCTTCTCCGCGTTCGTGAACGGGCTCATGCGGACGTAGACGTCCACCGCCTTCCAGAACGGCCGGTCCTCCCCCTGGAACCCGAACGGGGTCAGCGTCCGGTTGTACGCCCCGCTCCGCGCAATCCCCGCGCGGAACAGGTCGCTGTGCGCGAGCAGGTTCGCCGTCATGAACGCGCCGTACGAGTGGCCGCCGACCGCGACGCGGTTCGGATCCCCCACGCCGCGCCTCGCGACCTCGTCCACCGCCGCCTTCGCGCTCGCGACGAGCTGCTCGACGTACGTGTCGTTCGGCTCCGCCTCCCCCTCGCCGATGATCGGCATCTTCGGGTCGTCCAG
>CAZYRM010000129.1:0-18004 GCA_964649705.1 uncultured Planctomycetia bacterium | reverse complement strand
TCGAGGTATCGCTTGACGGAGGCGCACCCCACAGGGATGTCCATTCGTGGATCGTGAACGAGTCTTCTCCGCGCCATGCGGCCGGACGGCCCGGCGGATGCGGACCAGACCGTCGAGCAGCCCTTGGCGATCGTGGCGGCCTTGGCGGTTCCGAGAGAATCTCGGATAGAGTTGCAGGCCGGACACCCTGCGAGCGTCAGAGGGGGCCACGAAGCGGGCCGGTGCGCTGCGCGCGCTACTCCAGCCCTCGACATCTGGTCCCGATCTTGTGCAGCGCCATACGGAGTGGCCACTGACGAGGCACCTCTCCTGGTCCTGGTGCCTGGGAATGGAATCGAGCCGGGCAGCCGAAGCCGCCCGGCCCGAAGTCCTCGCGCCTCCGCTACCGGATCCGCACGCCGAGGTTGAAGTCGTTGCGCCACTGTCCGCGGTTCACCAGGACCACGCGGAAGGTGCCCGTTCCCGTCACGTTCCAGGTGACCGACTCGTCGTCGCCGTAGCTCTGGCTGTAGACCATCACGCGGCCGTCCCCGTCCACAGCGTACAGGTCGAGGTCCGTGCTGCCGTCGCCGCTGACCGACACGGTGATCTGGTCGCCCCAGTTCCCCTCAATCGTGTACGTCGTCTGCGTGTACCCCGGGATGCTGCCCGTGTAGAAGGTGTCGGCCCACAGCGAAACGACGCTCAAGAGAAGGGTTCCAACCGCAAGCATGCTCTTCTTCATGGCTCGATCCTCCGCTCCGCGAGGCCCTCATCGGGCCCGCAATCCCCATCGAGGTCGAGCGCCAGAGGCCGACGGCCCCACGACTGCGTCCGTCCTCATCGGTCACGCACATGAGTGCGCAGGAGAGGTGCCAGGGGTTGCAGCGGCGTGGAATCCGGACGAGCTGCGGGGTTCGTGAAGCGCACGAGGTTGTGCTACATAGAGTTGCGGTAAACGACATCCGCGGCGCGCTCGGGCGTTGCTGTCTGCCGATATGCGCTCGCCGGCGACACTCGGCCATGCCCCAGGTGCCCACGGGGAACAGGTCGGACCGCAGGGCGCTATCGCGGCAGCCGGATCTCCTCGATCGTGGTGTGGCCCACCGACATCGCGCCGTCGCCGATCCCGATCTCGATGCACCGCCTCTCCGACTTCCACGTGTCGTCCTTCTCGGGGAGGAGCACGATGCTCCCGTCGACCACGCAGCGCACCGCACCGGGGACCGCGAGGATGTCCGCCGTCCTCCACTCCGCCCTCGGGTCGGCCGGGAGGATGAACTTCGCGGAGGAGCCCTCGTGCCCGGTCGAGACGACGATCTGCGCGTAGAGCCCCTCGTCGAACCGGAACCTCACGCCAAGGCGGAAGGCCTCCGGTGCCTCGGCCACCAGCCTCGCCCAGCCCTCCCGCCCCTTCCCCGCCGCCTCGCCCTGGAAGCCGTCTCCTCGGTGGTCCCAGTCGCCGAACTTCTCGAACTTCCCCTCGGACCGTCCATCCGCCAGGCGGACCGCCTGCCCGGACATGCGTGTGGAGGCCTGCGAGAACGCGGTGACCTGTGCGGCGCGACCCTGGAGCCACTTCGGATCCGGTGTCCCGGACAGGACGACGTCGTCGATCCCGACCGTCGTGTCACGGAGGGCGAAGAACCCCGCCTCGCCCGTCTTCGGCGGGCTCGGCTGCGGCCGGTCGAACACCTGCTTGCCGTTGACGAATCCCGCCACCCGGCCGCCCGCGACGACCAGCTCGACGCGGTACCGCGTCCCGCGGGTCAGGGCGACGGCGGACTCCGACAGGACCTCCCGGTCGCCGGGGCCCATGAGCCTGGTCTTGCCGGCCTCGCGCACGCTCCACACGTAGCCGCCCGCCGCGAGACCGAAGGCCGGCACGTCCCCCGAGTTCACCCAGACCTGGGCGAGGAGCCTCACGTCGCCGTTCAGCTTCGCCGCGCTGACCATCCCCCCGTTTCGCAGGTACGCCGACCCGGCCACGGTCCTCATGCCGTGTGGCTCGTGGGTGGCCTCGAGATCGAGCGGCTTGAGGCCCCAGTCGAGGAGCTGTTGCGCCCGCTGGAAGTCGTACCGAAAGACGCACAGGTCGCCCGTCCGCTCCGGGGCGACGGCGAAGTCGGCCTCCCCGATCAGGTCCCGGGCTGGCGGGACGGGGTCCGGCGGGGTCGGCTTGGGGGGATCGGGCTTGGGGACCCCTGGCGGGTCTGCCTTCGGCGCAGGGTCGACCCGCGCGGATGAGCCCGGCGCGACGACCGCGGCAATCGCGTCGAGCGGCGCCTTCCTCGGCGAAGAGGCCCACGCGCGTCGCGCGCCGTCGCCGTCGCCGCGCGCCAGGCGGAAGACGCCGATCGCCTCGGGGCGCGCCCCGCCCGCCTCGGCCAGGCGCACGAGTTCGTCCGAGGCGAGGTCGTCGTAGGGCACCTCGACGGGCGCCTCCTGCCCCTCCAGGCGCACGACGGCGTGCGCATCCGTCCCGCCGATCACCGTCCCCGCCACCGCGCGGACTCGCACGGCGACGTTGCCTGCCGCCCGCGCTCCGCCGGCGACGGCCCTCCAGAACGCCTCCGCGTCGTCGATGGCGTCGGACAGCTCGGCGAGGCGCGGGCCGTGCGCGGCGTCCAGCTCCGCGCCCTTCGCGCGGATCGCCTCGCGCGCCTTCGCGAACTCGTGTCGGCCGCAGCGGCCGATCGCCTCCTCCCGGAGCGCGTCGAGCAGTTTCGCGAGCGTCGCGGGGTCCGTCGCGAGGGCGACCGGCTCGGCCGGCTTCGGGGGCGCGACGCCGGCGGCGGGGGGAGACATCTTCGGCGGCGTCGGCACCGATGGCGCCGGTCCCCTTTCACGCTCCACCTCCAGCCGGTACCGCTCGAACTCGATTCGATGACGCCAGGCTTGAACGCCGATGGCGATGATGGCCGCCGTGACGAAGACCGCCGCGACCGCGGGCCGCCGCCGTCTTAGCCCGCCCACGACCCGCTCAAGCGTCCCCCGCGGCCGCGCGTCGATCGGCTCCCCGGCGAGGACCCGGTCGAGGTCCTCGGCGAGGTCGAGCGCGGTCGCGTAGCGGCGCCCCGGGTCCTTCTCCAGGCACTTCATCGTAATCGCGTCGAGGTCCGCCGAGACCCCCTTCGTTCGATCGGACGGGCGCGGAGGCACCTTGGTCGCGATCGCGTCGATCATCGTGCGGAGGTCGCTCGCCTCCACCGCGGGGACGCCCGCGAGCCCCTCGTACAGCACCGCGCCGAGCGAGTAGATATCCGACTGCGCGCCGACGAGGTTGTTCTGCCCGCGCGCCTGCTCGGGGGACATGTACCTGGGCGTCCCGAGGACGGCCTCGGCATGCGTGATGTTCGTGCGCGAGAGGATGTGCCTTGCCAGGCCGAAGTCGGTGAGGTGGGGCGTCCCGCCGGCGCCGAGGACGACGTTCTGCGGCTTCACGTCGCGGTGGATGATCCCCTGCTCGTGCGCGTGGTGGAGCGCGCGGGCGAGCGTGCGGACGATCTCGAGGACCTCGCCCTGGGAGAGGCCCTCCTCGAGGTGGGCCGCGAGCGACTTCCCCTCGATGTAGTCCATCGTGAACCACGGCTGTCCCTCGTGCTCCCCCAGCTCGTGGACGGGAACGATGTTCGGGTGGCGCAGCTTGGAGGCGATCCGCGCCTCGCGGAGGAACCGCGCGGCGGTGTCCCGGTCCGCCGTCGCGTGGGCCACCTTCGCGGCCACGACGCGCTGGAGGTCGTCCTGCCACGCCCGGTACACGATCCCCATCCCGCCCCGCCCCAGCTCCTCGAGGAGCATGAGCTTGCCCAACCGCCGGATCGGCTCGCCCGGCGGGCCCTTGAGGTCCGCCGGCGAGACCTCCGGGCGCTTGAGGAGGGTCGGCCCGCTCACGGTGCCGACGACCGGGCGCTGCGCCGTGGGCATCGTGGAGGGGTCGTCGCGCACCAGCTCCTGTCCGCACTTCGGGCAGCGCGGGCGGGGCGGGAGCGGCTTCGACGTCGAGAACCTCCCCCTGCACCCCGGACAGCGGAGGGTCGTGCGGGCCTGGTGCGCGAGGGTGTCCTGGAGGACCTCGGCGGTCACGTTCCCCCGGGCCACCAGCATCTCGCCGAGCCGCGGGACGGGGGAGCCCGTCTTCGTCAGGCGGTCCTGCTCAGCGAGGGCGGCGTCAAGCGCCTCCTCGGTGATGTGTCCTCTCTGGACGAGCAACCGTCCCAGGCGAAGGTCGTCCACGCTGGTGCCTCTTGGCCCACAGTATAGCATGGTACGCTGCGGGCCCGGGATTACGGCGCCGGGCGGACTACAGGCCTTTCAGGACCTGCTGGGCCTTCTCGATGTGGGAGACGCGGACGAAGAGGAACCCGCTGCCGCCCGAGGTCCCCGCGGAGCCGTAGGCGTAGTGGATGTTCACCTTCGCCTTGCCGAGGCGCTCGCTGATCTTCACGAGCTGGCCGGGGCGGTTCTTAAGCGAGAGGGCGATGATGAAGTTCTCGATGACGAGCAGCCCGCGGTCGCCCAGGACGTGGATCGCGGTGTCGGGGTCGCTCACGACCATCCGCACGACGGCGTAGTCGACCGCCTCGGACACCATGAAGGCCTCGACGTTGATCTTCCGGTCCGAGAGCGTATTGGCGATCTCGGCGAGCGTTCCGGGGCGGTTCTCGAGGTAGATCGAGATCTGCTTGACGACCTTCATGGTTCCTCCTCAACAATGGGGCGCGGAGTATAGTGGCCCGGGCGCGGAGATCCCAGATCCAAAATCCAAGATCCCGACGAAATCCCAGATCCTGACGACGCTCATCCTTCCGGTTGGGATCTGGGATCTCGTTGGGATCTTGGATTTTGGATTTGGGATTTCCGCGCGGCCAGCGCGGCCCGCGCGGCCCGCCACCGCTCGACCCTCGCGCGGACCTCCGCCTCGAAGCCGCGATCCGTCGGGTCGTAGTAGCGCTTCCCAACGAGGTTCTCCGGCATGTACTCCTGGGCCACGACCGCCTCCGGGGCCTCGTGAGGGTACTCGTACCCCTTCCCGTACCCGACGTCCTTCATGAGCGACGTCACGGCGTTGCGGATCCAGAGCGGCACCGGGGCGGCCCGGGTCCGCTGGATCTCCTCCTTGACCTTGCCGTAGGCCGCGTAGAGGGCGTTCGACTTCGGCGCCGTCGCCAGGTACACGGCCGCCTGGGCGAGCGCGAGCTCCGCCTCCGGCATCCCGACGAAGTCGACGGCCTCCTTGGCCGCCAGCGTGATCACGAGCGCCTGCGGGTCGGCCATCCCGACGTCCTCGCTCGCGAACCGGACCATCCTCCTCGCGAGGTAGAGCGGGTCCTCGCCGGCCTCTAGCATCCTCCCCAGCCAGTAGAGCGAGGCGTCCGCGTCGCCGCCCCGGAGGCTCTTGTGGAGGGCGCTGATCAGGTTGTAGTGCTCCTCGCCGCTCTTGTCGTAGAGGAGGACCCTCCGCTGGGCGACCTTCTTCACGAGGTCCGCGGTGATCCTCCCTCCCCGCTTCCCCAGCGAGTTCGTCGCCATTTCGAGGAGATTCATCGCCGTCCGCGCGTCGCCGTTCGCGAGCGAGGCGAGCACGCGCATCCCCTCGTCGTCGACCTCGACGCCGCGCCCGCCGAGCCCGCGCTCCTTGTCGGCGAGGGCGCGCTCGAGGATCGTGCGGACGTGCCCCTCGTCGAGCGGCTTGAGGACGAGCACGCGGCACCGCGAGAGGAGCGCCGCGTTCATCTCGAACGACGGGTTCTCGGTCGTGGCCCCTACGAGCACGATCGTCCCGTCCTCGACGTGCGGCAGGAAGGCGTCCTGCTGGGCGCGGTTGAATCGGTGGATCTCGTCGACGAAGAGGAGGGTCTCCTTCCCCTGCGTCTTCTGGAGGTACTTCGCGCGCTCGATCGCCTCGCGGACCTCCTTGACGCCCGAAAGGACGGCGGAGAACGCCATGAACTCGAGCCCCGTCCCCTCGGCCAGGAGGCGCGCGATCGTGGTCTTCCCCGTGCCCGGAGGGCCCCACAGCACGATGGAGGGGACCTTCTTCTCGGCGATCATTGCGCGGAGCGGGGACCCCTCGCCCGCGAGGTCGTCCTGCCCGACGACCTCCGCGAAGCCCCTGGGCCTCATCCGGTCTGCGAGCGGCGCGTTGACCTTTCGCTCCGCGGGCGGGCGATCGAAGAGCTCCATGCTACTTGCCCCTCGCCAGGAGCCTGACGACGTCGTCCTGGAAGGCCTTCGCGTCGGAGAGCGACTTGAAGCGGTTCACGAGGATGGAGTAGGCCAGCCAGCGGCCCTCGGGCGTCTGGACGTAGCCCGAGAGGGCGCTCGCGCCCGCGATGTACCCCGTCTTCGCGCGGACCCGCCCCTCGAGGTCCCCGTCGCGGAGGCGCTTCTCGAGCGTTCCCTCGCCCCCCTGGGCAAGGCTTTCGACGTAGGCGTCGCGGTGCGGCCTCCCCCACTCGTACGCAAGCACGCGGGCGAGCGTCCGCGCGGAGAGTCGGTTCGTCGAGGAGAGGCCGCAGCCGTCCGTGACGACGAATTCGCCCTCCGCCGCGCCGACGGAGTCGAGGAACGCCGAGACGGCGGAGGCGCCCGTCGCCCAGCTCCCCTGCCCCTTCGCGCGGGCGCCGAGGAGCTTGAGGAGCGACTCGGCATAGAAGTTCTGGCTCCGCTTGTTCGTGACGGCGATGGTGCGCTTGAGGTCGACGGCATAGGAGCAGACCGCGTCGAGGCCGTCGTCCTTGGGGCGGAGGGGCCTCTCGACGCGCTTGGGCGTGCCGCGGAGGGCGATCCCCTTCGCGCGGAGCGTCTCGGCGAGCACGGTCCCGAAGAACATCGTCGGGTCGTGGACGGTGACGGAGACGGCGTCGGGGGCGCTCCCGGTGAGGACCTTCCCCGTGACCCGGATCCGGTTCGTGCCGGGGATGCGGGAGAGGCCGAAGCTGTGCTCCGACTCGACGGCCGTCGTCGTGCAGGCGTTCTCGATCGTGACGTACTTCGTGTCGGGGGAGAGGATCACGCGCGCGGGCTGCCCGGCGCGCGCCCCGGGGCGGACGGAGATGTCGATGCAGGCGTCGTTGAGGGGGAGGGCGGTGACCTGGGCGCAGTACCAGTTCGTGAGCTGGTCCTTCGGCCAGTCTGGGGCGGTGAGCTCCTGATCGAACAGCGTGTCGTCGAGGAGGAGGTCGCCTTCAACGGACTTGACGCCCGCTTCGCGCAGCTTGTCGGCCCATTGCTTGAAGACGGCTGCGGGGTCGCCATCGAAGAAGCGGCCGCTGACGTTCGGGTCGCCGGCGCCGATCACGGCGAGGTCGCCCTTCAGCGTGCCCGAGGCGTCCACGGCGCCCTTGCGGTAGAGGATCGTGTGGTACTCGAAGTCGGCGCCGAGCCGCTCGATCGCCGCGGCGGTGGTGACGAGCTTCATGTTGGACGCGGGGGCGAGCGGCTGCTGGGCGTCCAGGGCGAGGACCTCCTTGCCCGTGTCGAGGTCGACGACGCACAAGCCGACGCGTGCGGAGTCGACCTTGTGCTTCGACTTCAGGCGCGCGACGGACTGGTCGAGCGAGGCGTCGGCGAAGAGGGGGAGTGCAAGGAGGAGGAGGAGGAGAAAACGGAGACGATCCACGGATACGCACGGATGCGCACGGATGGGACGGCTGTTCACCGAACCCATCCGTGTGCATCCGTGCGTATCCGTGGATCGTCGAATCACTGGCGCTTCTTCCATCCATCGCGGGTGACTTCGAGGCCGAGCTCGTCGGCCTTCTGGAGGACCTCAGGGAGGTCCCTGACCTGGACCAGGAGCAGCGTCCTGTCGCCCTTGCCGCTGACGTCCGTGGCGCCCTTCTCCCGCAGGAAGGCCCCAAGCGGGTCTTCCTCGGCGGGGGCGGGGAGCGCAAGCGTGTCCCTGTCCTCCAGCGAGAGCGCGGAGAGGAGCGGGACGTACTCTCCGTTCAGCTCGATGCGCGTGTCTGGCCCGACGAGAAGCGTCTTTCCCTTCGCGCCCAGGGCCCATACGCCTCGCGCCTCAAACCAGGTCGCCGCGTCGGGCACCGCCCCGAACTCCTTCGCGGCCTGTGCGAAGCTGAAGTCGCGCGGCTTGACCTCCACGGCGATCGCGGCGTGCGTGGACGGCAGGAAGGGCAACCTCTCGAGTCGGACGAACGAGGTCCCGCGGATCGCCTCGACCCCGTCCGCGCGTCGATACGTCTGGGCGTCCTCGGCGGTGGCCTTCTCATCGAGGCAGTACACGGCACCCTGCTCGACGGCCTGATCGAGCGTCACATGGTAGACGGAGAAGTGGACTGCGTAGACATGGCCCGTGGGGGCCTTCAGGACGACCTCGTGGTCCACCTCCGCGCCCGGTTCGAGCCTGACGAGGCTGCGGAAGTAGGGGAACACCTCCGGAACCTGCGCGGCCTCCGCGGGGAGCGAGGTGACCTTGAACGATGCGGCGTCGGGCGCCACCTCCACCCCCGCGGCGCGCAGGCAATCGGAAAGCTCCCCTCCTCGTGTCTCGATGCCGTCGTCGGGCTCGATGGTGAGGAGGACGATTGGAGACGTCCCCTCGTTCTTCAGGTGGAACTTCGCGACGGCGCGCTCGCCCTCGGAGAGCGTCTCGACGGCGAGCGCAACCTGTACGCGCAGCCCCGGCTCCTCGGCGATTGCCGCGGCGGCGAGGAGGACGAGGACGACCGCCTGTTTCATGGATGCCTCTCCGTGCGAAGGACGGGCATCCTAGCGGCGCCCCGGCCGGGGCGTCAAGCGCGCCTCGACGGCCGCGACCCGGTCGCGCTGGGTACGTCAATTCGGGAGCGGCACGTCCTCGACGATCTGCAGCCCCGTCGACTGCCCGTAGAGGAACACGGTGGCCGTGTTCGGGCCGGTCTTCACCACGTAGTAGGCCCGCGTGCCGTGCTGCACGAACGCAGTCGTCTTGCCGTCCAGGAGCGGCATGAACACGAGCATCTGCGCCGTGCGGTCGTTGAAGAGCGCGATGCCGCGCTCCTTCGCCGCGTCCGAGCCCTTGCATAGGTAGACGCCGTGCGCGATGCCCAGGACCGATCCGACGAGCGAGCGGGCGATGCCGCACCCGACGGAGCCTCCCCGCGCCGCGGCGGCCGAGGCCGACTTGGCCGCGCTCGCCCCGACCCGGATCGCCGTCTTGGACTGCCGCAGCGCCGCGACGAGGTCGCTCTCGTCCTCGCCTCCCGCCGCCTCCACCGCGGCGACGAACTTGTCCCAGTCCGCCTCCGCGGCGTCCGCGATGGGGTCGGTCTCCGTGCTCGGCGCCTCGGCCGCCTCGCGCGCCCGCCTCTCTCGCTCCAGCTCCGCCTGGCGGCGCGCCTCTGCCTCCTCCTTGGCGCGAGCCTGGGCCGCGGTCGACGCCCCCTGCATCCCGGCGTACGCGGCCTGCGCCGCTCCCTGCGCCCCCTGCTTCGCCTGCCCCGCCCGGTCCGCCTCCTGCCGCGCCTGTCCCGCGGCCTGCCGCGCCGGCGTGGCGGCCTGCTGCGCCCCCTGGACCGCCTGCGCGCCCTGCTGCGCGCGCTGCCCGGCTGCCGCGACATGGGCGGTCTGCTGCTGCTTCGCCTGGTCGATCTGCTTCTGCAGGTCGCGGGCCTCCTGCTGCTTCTGCTTTGCCAGCTCGTTGTTCGTCCGGTAGTTGTCCATGTGCCCCTGCCGGAACGAGCCGCTCGCCGCGGTTCCGTACGAGTCCGCGGCGCGCTGCGCGTCGGCGAGCTCCTTCTCGAGCCTCTGGATCAGGTCCGCCAGCCGTTGCGCCTCGGCCGCGTCGTCCGCGGCCTGCTTCGCCGCGCGGTCCGTCGCCTCCTGCGCCTCTCGCTCGGCCTGGTCCGCGGCCTCCTCCGCCTTGCGCGCGGCCTCCTCGGCCGCCGCCGCGTCCGCCTCCGCCTCGAAATACGCGCGGGCCGCCTGGCGGAAGGCCTCGATCGCCGCCTGCTCGGTCTCGTTGAGCTTCGCGTCGGGGTCCCCCCCCATCCACCCGAAGACCTCCTTCACCAGTTGGCCGATCCGCTCCTCGATCGCCGCCGCCGCGGCCTCCACCTGCTTCTTGAGGGCCTCCTCCTGCTGCCGTGCCAGGGCGAGGGCCTGGTCGGCTTGAAGCGCCTCTCCCTCGAGCAGTTCGAGGACGTTCGCGAGCCGGCCTCCCTCCGACGAGTCGCTCCCCTGCGCAGACCGCATCCGCCACGTATCGAGGGCTCGCTTTGCCTCGTCGCACGCGCGTCGCGCATCGGCGGCCTCACGCTCCCTCCGTGCGCACCGCGCCTCGGCCCGCATCACACGGTCCTCCAGGGAGCCGCCTGATCCGTCCTCGACGTCGTCCGATCCCGGCAGTCCTGCGTAGCCTTTATCCGCCGCCTCGCCCGTTACGTGGCCCTCGCGCTTCGCATCCTCGAAGGCGCGGTCGTTGGGCGCGTTCCGCGGGTCGGAGGGGGGAATGCTCGGCGGCGCATCGGCAGGGCTCGGCTGCTCGGGGACGGGATCGCGATCCTCGTCGGAAGGGAATCCGGAGGCGGGGTCCTGCGCGAACGCGGTCGCGTGGGCGATCGATACGGCCAGGGCGACAACGAGGACTCGAGACGTGCGCATGGGCGCCTCCTTCGGATACGACTCGTGGCTGAAGGAGAATTCGGGGTCTGCGCGGCGTCCTTTACGCTACGCCCATGGATCCGATCGGCGACCACAACCGACGTATTCCAACCATGTTGCAATAGACTACAGTCGCATGGAACGGCGCACCACGAAAATACCCAGGAGGACCACGACGCCGCCGGCGACTTGCATTGGGCCGAGGCGCTCTTCCAGGAGCGCCCAGGCGAGGCAGGCCGCGGCCACCGGCTGCACCAGCAGCGTCACGGAGGAGAAGCTCGCGGGGAGGTGCGCCACGCCGTACGCGATGAAGCTCTGCCCCGCGACCTGGGAGACCACCGCGAGGCCGACGAGCGCCCACCAGGCCCGCGGGTCCGTGGGGAGGAAGCAGTCCCCCTCGACGAGGCCGACGATCGCCAGGGCGATCGCGGAGACGAGCGTGCTCGCCGTCATGAACGAAAAAGTCCCGAGCGTGGCGCGGAGGCGCTTCACCGTGAGCTGGTACCCCGCGTAGAAGACAGCGGTCGCGATCCCGAGCAGGTCTCCCTTCAGCTCCTTCCCCCCCATGTGGACGCTCGCGTTGAGGAGGACGGCGGCGCCCGCGATCGAGGTGAGGAGGCCTGCCACGAAGCCGAGGCCGATCCGTTCCTTCAGCCAGCCCCACGCGACGATTGCCACGAAGATCGGCGCGAAGTTCGCAAAGAGCGTCGCGTTCGTGACCGAGGTGAACCGGATCGACCAGTGCCAGACGGCAAGGTCGGCGGAGAAGAACAGCCCGCTCGCCAGCAGACCGGCGAGGTGCGCTCGGCGCCACGGGCTGGGGGCGGCCGGGTAGCGCACGCGCTCGCGGGCGTAGAGACAGGCCAGGAGCGGCAGCGCGAAGACCATGCGGTAGACGGCCGTCGCGACGGGGCCGACCCCGCCGCGCAGACTCCACTTGACGAAGATCGCCGCGAACGCGATTCCGAGCGCCCCCGCGACAAGCGAGGCGAGGGCGAGGCGTTCGGAGGCCTTCGGCGCGGCGGGTTCCATGGGCGGGAGAGGATACCCGCTCGGCGCCGTGGTGTCACTCGCGCGCGGCGGTGAACGAGGACAGTGGAACCCGGGACAGACAGGGCTGACTGAGCCTCGGGGCATATCTCATTGCAACATATGGCGTCACCATACGTTGTGGTGTCAGCGTGGATCTCGTCGACTGGCCCTTGGATTGCGATTCTCTCGATCGAGTTCATTCAAAGAGGAGCCGCGCCATGTCGAACACCACCACCAGCCTTCCCGTGCCGTGCCCGAACTGCCATCGACCGACAGAGAGCTTGAAGCGGTATCGAATGGCTCAGTTCGTCCTCTTCCTCGGCATCGCCGCCGGTGGGCGCGCGGCGACCTACACGATGTGCCCCCACTGCATGCGCGGACAGATCGTAAAGAACGCGCTGGTCAACGTGCTCACGGCGAACATCGCCTTCCCGTTCATCCTGCTGCCTCTGTTCACGATCCAGTTCCTCCGTACCTTGACGAAGGGCCACTCGTCGGCGGTGCAGCAGGAGATCGACGCCATCATCCTGCGCCGCGCGCACGCCCTCGCGGCGTAGGCGGGCTTGTGCGTCCGATTCGCCGGGGCTACACTCGCGCGCATTGAGCGGGACGCGAGGCGGTGGTTTCCGGATGGGTCGAGCGCGGAAGGAGCCCAGGGCGTTGAAGGGCGGCCCGCCCGGCGTGCCGCACCTCCTGTCGGTCGCGATCAACCCAGGTCGCGCCGATGACTGGAGCGCGTATCCGTTCAGCCTCCCGTTCGTGAAGGGCTTCCGCCTCCAGTTCACGACGCTGATCACGTACTTCATCGGCGAGAACGGCTCGGGGAAGTCGACGATCCTCGAGGCGATCGCGGACCTATGCCGCTTGCCCGTAGAGGGAGGCGGAAAGACCGAGTTCGACGGCAGCTCGCAGTCGACAGCGCCGCGTTCCCCGCTCGCCCGCGCCTTGGAGGCGAGCTGGCGCGACCGCCCGTGGGACGGCTACTTCGTGCGCGCGGAGAACCTGGTGCGTCTCGCCGACCTGCTGGAGCAGCGCGAACACGACCCCGACTTCGACGGCAACCCCTACTTCTCGTACGGCGGCCGCTCGCTTCACGCGCGGTCGCATGGGGAGGCCTTTCTCGCGCTGTTCGAGCACCGGATCCAGCCGGGCGGCGTCGTGATCATGGACGAGCCCGAGGCGGCCCTCTCCCCGCAGCGCCAGCTCTCGCTGCTCGTCTACCTGGACGACCTCGTGGCGGCCGGCACGCAGGTGTTCATCGCCACGCACTCCCCGATCCTGATGACCTACCCCGGGGCGCGCCTGCTTGCGATGACCGAGGGTCGCATCGCGGAGACCCGCCTCGAGGACACGAGCCACTACCGGATCACCCGCGGCATCCTGGAGCACCCCGAGCGCTACTGGCGGCACCTGCGCGGAGCGGAGGAGAACGGCGCCCATTGAGGCCAACGCCTCGGTCTGCCTGCCCCCTGGACCGGAAGCGCCGCGCGGTGATGCGGAGAAGCGTGCGTGCCCCGCGCGGTTGCTCATGTGCGAGTGTCCGAAGCGGTCACGGAATAGCCGCTTGCGTCGTTCGCATGGAGGCCGCTCGATCCCGGCCGCACTGACGTCGCGTACACCACAGAGGCGCGGAGGCACGGAGGTGTGATCCCGGTTTTGATGCCCACGTTCAACTCGGCGGCCGCTGCGCTGTACATCCCCATCAGCGCTTCGGCGGAGACCTCCGTGTCCTCCGTTTCTCCGTGGTGAATACACGGCCCGGACACCGAGCGGCATCCATCCTCGGCCCTTGCGGCAACGCCCCAGGCTCGGGCTATCTTGTCCGCACGGACTTCGACGGCGTCGGGAGGAGGCGAGGCGGCGTGCGGTCGAGGAGCAGGATCAGCGTCTGGATCGCCGTGAGGTAGGCCTTCTGGCCGTCCGCGAAGAGGCTCATCTCCATCAGGTGGTCCTCGTCGCAGCTCGTCCCGAACGACTTCCCCTCGCAGATGCAGCCGAACGCCCCGTCCTTGTCCTGCGAGCCCAGGATCCGAGGCGCGTACATCCCGTCGAACGCCTTCCACTCGCGGTCTCCCAGCGAACGGCAGGCCAACGCGCCCATGAGCAGCCCGTACGTCGCCGAGCCGTGACCCTCCGAGAGGTACTCCATGTGTCCCGCGACGTACTCGCTCGCCTCCGCGAGCACCGGGTCGTCCTCGGGGACCCCCATGCAGAGGAGCGCGAAGATCGCACCCGCCGCACGAGGCGCCCCCGTCGTGTCCATCCCCGCCGAGCGCTGGCTCGGGTCGTACGGGAAGTTCCCGTTGTCGAGCTGCGCCGCGCGGTAGTACTCCTTCGCCCTCTCCAGCGTCTTCGTCGGGATCCCCCAGCGCGCCTTCATCACCCCAAGCGCCGGCGCCACGCAGTTCGTCGAGGAGAGCAGCGTCGACGGGTACCCCCCGCCCGCCTTCATCAGCTTCTTGAACTCCTCGGGGATCATCGCCTCCGTCCGCGGGTCCGCCTTCCCGCCCGTCTTCCCGTGCCCCCAGCCGCCGTTCGCCTCCTGGCAGTCCGCGAGGATCGCCTCGATCCGGACGAGCGCGCGCCCCGCCTCGTCCGCGTGGATCCCCCTCAGTCGCATCTCCGAGAAGAAGAGCCCCGCCATGCCCACCGGCCACGTGTACTGGATCAGCTTCGACGACTCCATCAGGCCGTGACGCGACGGGAGGTTGTCAACGTCCTTCAGCCTCCGCTCCACTTCCGAGAGGTAGTTCTCCAGCTTCTTCTGGATGCGGCGTACCGCGTCCGTCCCCCCGGCCGCGCGCGTCGTCCGCTGGCCGTCCGCCGCAAGCAGGTGCGCGATCCCCGCGACCGCGTACGTGAACGGCTCCCGCGGCGTTCCCTCGGACTCGGGCAGGCCGAACAGGTGGTCGTCGAGGTACGCCAACCCCGCGCGGATCGCCTTCTGCCGCGCCTCCGGCGTCGCCGGGACCTCGGGCCGCTTCTTCTTCTCGGGCCCCGTGTCGGCCAGGCCGAGCGAGGCGACGACGAGGAGAACGACGATCGATGCGCGGGACATGGCTGGACCTCCCTGCTCGAGCTCCCCTGACCGTGGGAGGTGAAACGCGGGCCGAGGGCGATCACTCCCGGAATTCCGGTCCTCGGGGGAATCGCAACAAGTCGGGCGGGGGTTCGTTCTTCTGGTGTGGCCTTGCTGTCCGGAGGTGACGATGACTCGCCCGATTCAAGTCCTCCTGTCGGTTTTCGTCCTTGCCTCGGTCGGGTACCCGCAGCGCCCGGACGGCTCCGGCTCCCTGGAGCGGACCGTCGCCGACGACGCGGGCTCGGCGGAGGCGCCAATCCTCTTCTGCATCGGAGTCCACATCGAGCCGCACGGGCTCGCCGGCGGCGGCAAAAAGGGGCCGCAGGGCCGTCCCGCCCCCTCCTACCACGAGGTCCCCTTCTTCGAGAAGTCCGTCGCCGACATCCGCCTCCTCGCCGAGATCGTCGAGGGCCACCACGGCAAGCTCACCGTCCAGGCCCAGAGCCCATTCATCGGGACGGCCGTCGACGAGGGCGAGACGATCCTCGCCGACCTCGAGGAGGCCGGCCACGAGATCGCCCTCCACTTCCACGAGGACGCCCAGCTCGGCCGCGATTGCGTGGACCTCTCCCCGAAGGAGTGGGCCGACCGCATGAAGGAGGAGATCGCCACGATCAAGGAGGCCGGCGCGACGCGCGTCCGGTACTGGAGCGGCGGGAACCTCTACCCCGGCCTCCTCGAGGCCGCCCGCGCCGCCGGCCTCGACGTGATGGGCGACTACAAGAACCCCCGCATCCAGAAGTCGGACAAGAGCGTCCTCGGCCTCTCGCCGTGGCGCCCCTCGGGCGGGCCCGTCGAGGGGGACCTCGAGGCCTTCGCGAAGCACGACCCCGACGGCGCGATCGTCTACCTGCCGAGCGGCCTCTACTCGAAGGAGGACTATGCCGCCAGCCGCCGCTCGGAAGAGATGGGCGGGGACTGGAAGTACTTCGACTTCATGACCGAGAGCCTGGAGACGTCCCTGCGCGCGGCGCGGAAGGACCGGGTCAACGTCTTCCACGTGACCGTCCACCCCGGCGAGTTCCGCGGCGGCCCGCGCGGGCAGTTTGCCGTGATCGAGGCGTGGCTCTCCGAGGTCATCGACCCGCTCGTGAAGGCGAAGAAGGCGAAGTGGGCCACGTTCTCGGAGATGGCCGACGCCTGGCGCGGCTGGGAGAAGGACCACGCCGGCGAGGACCCGCGCGTCGCCTCGGCGACGACCCCCTCGAAGAAGGCCGAGGCCCGGGGGTGCATCACCTTCGCGGTCAACGTCCACGACTGGCGGAACGTGGACGAGAGCGCCGACACGCTCCTCCGTCTGATCGGCATCTTCGAGAAACAGGGAGTGAAGGGCGACTTCTACCTGACGGCGCCGATGGTCGATGCGTACCTCGCCGAGCGGCCCGGCGTGATCGAGCGGCTGAAGGAGAGCGGGATGACGATCAGCTACCACGTGCGCGCGCCGCACCCGCTGTACGAGGGGTTCGGCGCCCGCCTGGAGGGGCTCGACGACGAGGAGCTCGAGGAGACGCTGCGCGACTACGAGACGTACCGCCTGGACCTTGCGACGGGGGACCTCGACCGCACGAAGCCGGGCGGCTACAAGCTCGTCGCTGAGGCGCTGGGGCGCCCGCCGGTCGTCGTGGGGACGCCGGGCCGCGACCAGCGCGTCGCCGCCGCGGCGCTCCGCGTCTACGAGTCGCTCGGCGCTCGCATGACGATCGCCTACCACGAGTCGGGGACGAAGATGGAGACGCCGCTCGAGTTCCGCGAGGGCCTCGTGATCCGCCCGAGCGACTTCAGCATCACGCGGTGGAAGCTCGACGGGGAGCAGGCGGACTCGTTCTGGTGGAACCGCCTGGAGGGGAAGGACCACGACCTGTGGGACCCCGCGACGCGGCTGGACGAGGAGCTGGAGGCGTGGGAGGGGACGAGGCCGCCGTTCGTGACGGCGCTGATCCACGAGAACAACTTCTACCGCTTCGGTCCGGAGTCGTGGACGATGTGCTTCTACAAGGACCGGAAGAAGGCGCCGCTCGACCCGCCGTACGACCTCGATGCGCGCGACGAGTCGCGGCCGAGGCGCAAGGAAGAGGCGGCGCACATCTGGATCGCGTACGAGGCCCTGGTCGCGGAGGCGAAGGAGCGGCTCAGGGTGGTGACCTCGGAGGAGATCGTCGAGATGGCGGAGGAGGGACGATGACCCGGCACGTCTGGCTGGTTCTCTTTGTGGCGTCGTGCGCCCTGGCGCAGCGGGGCGAGCGGGAATTCACGGCGCCCGAGGGTGTGGAGTGGGAACGGGACGTGGAGTTCGCGCGGGTCGGGAAGCGGCCCCTGCTTCTCGACATCCTCAGGCCCGAGGAGCCTCCGGAGGGGAAGCTGCCGGCGATCATCTACATCCACGGCGGGGGCTTCAGCAAGGGGAACAAGGAGATGGGGCTGCGGGACAACGCCCGTCTGGCGCTTCGCGGCTACTTCACGGTCACGATCGAGTACCGCTTGTGCGGCGAGGCGATCTTCCCAGCGGCGATCGAGGACTGCAAGGCGGCGGTTCGCTGGATCCGCGCCAGCGCCGACGAGTACGGCGTGGACCCTGACAGGATCGGCGTGTGGGGGACCTCGGCGGGGGGGAGCCTCTCGGCGCTCGTGGGCACGTCGGGCGACGTGAAGGAACTGGAGGGGGACGGGGGGAACCTGGATCAGTCGAGCCGGGTGACGTGCGCGATCGACTGCTTCGGCCCGAGCGACTTCCTCTCGATCGAGGAGCACCGCGGCGAGGGTGGGCGCCACGAGTACGGGTACATCGGAGGCCCCTTCGCGGAGCACGAGGAGCTCGCGCGACTGGCGAGCGCGAGGTGGCAGGTGACGAAGGACGACCCGCCGTTCCTGATCATGCACGGCACGGAGGACCCGGTGGTGCCGTTCGCGCAGTCGGAGGAGCTGCACGAGGCGCTCGAGGAGGCGGGGGTGGACGTGACGTTCGTCCCGGTGGAGGGGGCTGGGCACGGCTGGGGCCCGAGCGACGAGGCGGACGCGCGGATGTACGCCTTCTTCGACAAGCACCTCAAGGGAAAGGACGTGGAGGTCTCCTCGGAACCGATCCAGGGCAAGCCTCGCGGCCGTCGTCCCGGGCGCAAGTAGCCTCGGCGGCGTCGCGCTCGCGAAGGGCGCCTGGGACTTGCATTCCCGTCGTCGGAATGCAAGGTTCCACGTGGCCCCGCAGCCCGCGAGAGAGGCGCGCCACGACGAGGTTCCCCACCGCCGCCGACTGGATCAGCCTGTCGAGGCTCCCGCTGGGGGCCGCCGTGTGGCTGCGCCCCGACG
>CAZYRM010000128.1:0-18401 GCA_964649705.1 uncultured Planctomycetia bacterium | reverse complement strand
AGGGCGACGCCTTCGTCTCCAGGCTGAACGGCATGTTCGCCTTCGCCCTCTGGGACTCGAAGCGGGGCCGCCTCCTGGCCGCCAGGGACCGGGCGGGAAAGAAGCCCTTCTACTATGTCCTCACCCCGGAGGCCTTCCTGTTCGCGTCGGAACCCAAGGCCCTCCTCGCCCATCCTGACGTCTCCCGTCGCATCGACCCCGAGGCCCTCAGGCGCTTCCTGGTGTACGAATACATCCCCGCGCCGTGGTCCATCTGGCAGGGGATGAAGAAGCTCCCCGCCGCGCACACGCTGGTCCTCGAGGGGGACCAGGTGCGCACGGCCGCGTACTGGGACCTCGCGTTCGATCGGGACCCCGAGTTTCCACGAGATGAGGCCGCGCCCCGCCTCCTGGCGGTCCTCCAGGAGTCCGTGCGCAGGCGCCTGGTCTCTGACGTCCCCCTCGGGGTCTTCCTCTCCGGGGGGATCGACTCCAGCGCCGTGGTCGGCCTCATGGCGCGGCTCGTGGACCCGAGGCGCATCCAGACGTTCTCGATCGGCTTCCGCGAAGAGTCGTTCGATGAGTCGCATTGGGCGCGCCTCGTCGCGAACCACTTCGGGACGTCGCACCACGAGGAGATCCTCTCGGCCGACGGCATGGCCGCCATCCTGCCCGAGCTGGCGACGTTCTTCGACGAGCCGTTCGCCGACTCCTCCATCATCCCCACCTACCTGCTCTCGAAGTTCACCCGGCGGCACGTGACCGTGGCCCTCGGAGGAGACGGCGGCGACGAGCTTTTCCTCGGCTACCCTCCCTACCAGGCCCACTGGATCGCCGACGTCGTCGAACGGATGCCGGCGTTCGTCACGGTCGCGGGACGGGCCGTCGCCGCGAGGCTGAAGGCGTCCTTCCGGGACATGAGCTTCGACTTCCGAGCGAAGGCCTTCGCGCGCGGGGTGGGGCTCCCGCGCGGACGGAGGCACCAGACGTGGATGGCCGCGTTCCGCCCCGAGGAGCTGCCCGACCTGCTCGCGCCCGGTCTTGCGGACGTCCAGGACGACGTGCTCGCGGAGCTGGACGATCGGCTGGCCCAGCGCCACTTCCGTCACCCCATCGAGCAGGCGGCGTGGCTCTACTTCACCTACTACCTGGCGGACGACATCCTCGCCAAGGTCGATCGCGCCTCGATGGCCGCGTCCCTCGAGGTCCGCGCGCCGTTCCTCGACCCCGACGTCATCGACTTCGCCTCGCGCGTCCCCATCGGTTGGAAGATGCCCAGGCTTCGCATGAAGGGCCTCCTCAAGGAGGCCATGCGAGGGGTGCTCCCGCCCGAGATCCTCGCGCGCAGGAAGAAGGGCTTCGGGATCCCGATTGCGCAGTGGCTGGCTGGGCCGCTCCGGGGGATGATGGAGTCGCTCCTCGCGCCCGACCGCCTGGGCGCGCAGGGCGTCTTCCGACCCGAGGCCGTCCGCCGGAGGATCGACGAGCACCTGTCGCACCGGGTGGACCACCGCAAGCAGCTCTGGGCGCTGCTGGTGTTCCAGCTCTGGTGGGACCGGTGCCACCCCTCGCTCTGACCCCGCCCCGGCCGTTTGCGCTGGCGACGGCCCTCCGACGCGGGTATCATGTCCGCCCCTTCGGAGCCCACAGATGTCCGTGCCGGTCGTGGCCATCGTCGGCCGCCCAAACGTCGGGAAGTCCACCCTGCTGAACGCGATCCTCAAGAAGAGGATCTCGATCGAGGACCCCACGCCCGGGACCACGCGCGACCGCGTCTCCGCGCGCGCCACCATCGAGGGGCGCATGGTCGAAATCGTCGACACCGGCGGGATCGTCGAGCGCGACAAAGACCCCCTCGCCAAGGAGGTCCAGAAGCAGGTCGACCTCGCCCTCAAGTCCGCCGACGTCATCGTCTTCGTCGTCGACGTCCGCATCGGCGTCACCGCGTTCGACTCGGCGATCGCCGCTCGGCTCCGTCGCGCCAGCAAGCCGATCATCCTCGTCGCCAACAAGGTCGACACCCCGGGCTTCCGCCCGGCCACCGCCGACTTCTACCAGCTCGGCTTCGGCGAGCCCCTCGCCGTCTCCGCCAAGCAGAAGGTCAACGTCGACATGCTGCGCGAGGCCGTCGTCGCCGCCCTCCCGAAGGCCGACGAGGCCGACATGGTGCCCGAGCTCAAGCTCGCCATCGTCGGACGGCGCAACGTCGGAAAGTCGACGCTCGTCAACTACCTCGCCCACGAGGAGCGCGTCATCGTCAGCGAGATCGCCGGCACGACCCGCGACGCCGTCGACGTTCGCTTCGAGAAGGACGGGCACGCCTTCATCGCCATCGACACCGCGGGGCTCCGCAAGCGCGCGAGGGTCGACTCCACGATCGAGAAGTACACGCGCATTCGAGCCCAGCAGGCCATCCGCAGGGCCGACGTCGTCCTCTTCGTCGTCGACGCCAGCGAGCCCCTCTCCGTCGTCGACAAGCACCTGGGACAGGAGATCGAGGAGGCCGGGAAGCCCGTCGTCGTCGTGGTCAACAAGTGGGACCTCGCGCGCGCGAAGAAGGTCAATTCGGGCCAGTACATCGAGTACATGAACGCCCGCTTCCCGGGCATCGCCTACGCCCCCGTCGCCTTCCTCTCCGCGAAGAAGGGGGAGAACGTCTGGGAGGCCTTCGAGATCGCCCGCCAGCTCCACATCCAGTCCGGGACGAAGGTCTCCACGCACCAGCTCAACGAGGTCCTGCAGCAGGCCCAGAACGAGCGCACGCCTCCCAGCCCCGGCGGAAGGCTGCCCCGCGTCTTCTACGGCACGCAGGCGGGGACCCACCCCCCGCGGTTCATCATCTTCGTGAACTACCCCGAGGCCTTCACGGGCGAGTACCGGCGGTACCTGATCGGCAAGATCCGGAAGAACCTCCCGTTCGCGGAGGTCCCCGTCGTGCTCTGGCTCCGGGGCCGCACGCGGGCGAGCGAGAAGTCGAGGCGGGAACACGCAGTCGAAGGAGAGGACGAGGCATGAGGAAGCTGATCGCGGTTCTGGCCCTGGCCGTGCTGGCCTCCTGCGGGAAGGACCCCGCGACGAACTCGACGGCCAAGGGCGGGAATGCTTCCGGCGGGGGGAAGGTGCTCGTCTACGCCCGCGGCAACGACAGCGACCACCTCGACCCCCACAACACGTCGAGCGGCGAGTCCGTCAAGGTCACGAACCAGATCTTCGAAACGCTCGTCGACTTCGCCGAGGACTCCCCGAAGGTCGTCCCCTCCCTGGCAACGAAGTGGGACATGTCCGAGGACGGGAAGACCTGGACCTTCGAGCTGCGCGAGGGGGTCACGTTCCACGACGGCACGCCGTTCGACTCCGAGGCCGTCGTCTTTTCGCTCAACCGCCTCCGCAACCCGAATGACCCGAACCGGCACGGCGCGAAGTCCGAGTACGAGTCATGCTACGAAGTCATCGAGGACGTGAAGTCCGACGGCCCTCACCGTGTGGTCATCCGGCTCAAGACGCCGTTTGCGCCGTTCCTGGCGAACCTCGCGATGTTCCCGGCCGCGATGATCAGCCCCGCGGCCGTCATCAAGCACAAGACTGACTTCGGCAGGAACCCGGTCGGGACCGGCCCGTTCCGCTTCGAGAAGTGGGTGCCCAACGCGAAGATTGTCCTCTCGGGCAACAAGGAGTACTGGGGCGGCCGGCCGAAGGTGGACAAGCTGATCTTCAAGGTCGTGCCGGACAACTCGAACAGGCTCCTGGACCTTCGCAACGGGGAGGCCCACATCATGGACGGCCTCAACTGCGCTGACATCGGGGAGATCAACAGGGACCCGTCGATCACCGCAATCGAGGCCCCCGGCATGAACTTCGGCTACCTCGCGATGAACACGGAGAAGCCGCCCCTGGACAACAAGAAGGTCCGGCAGGCGGTCGCGCACGCGATCGACAAGAAGCGGCTGGTCCAGCTCGTCACGTTCGGTCACGGGCAGGTCGCGGTTAACCCGATCCCGCCGACCGTGTGGGGGTACAACGACTCGATCGAGGACTGGCCGCACGACGTCGAGAAGGCGAAGTCGCTTCTCGCGGAGGCCGGGTTCCCAGACGGGGTCGACGTGGAGCTGTGGGCGATGACCAACCCGCGGCCGTACATGCCGGAGCCGAAGAGGGTCGTCGCCGTGCTGATGGAGGACCTGGCGAGGGCCGGCATCCGCGTAAAGGCCGTGGAGAACGAATTCAACGCCCACCTCCCTGCGACCAAGAACGGGCAACACGAGATGTGCATCCTGGGGTGGATCACGGACAACGGCGACCCCGACAACTTCCTCAACGAGCTCCTGTCGAGCAAGAAGGCCGTGCACGGCACCGCGGCCAATGTATCGTTTTTCCGGAACGCCCGGTACGATGAGCTGGTGGAGAGGGCCCAGATCGTGACCGACGAGGGCGAGCGCGCAAGGCTTTACCGGGAAGCCCAGGTCGTCATTCACGAGGAATGTCCGATGGTCCCGCTCCTCTACATGCCCGAGGCCTGCGCGCTGAGGAAGGCCGTCAAGGGGTACAAGCTGCACCCCATGGGCCTCATCCGCCTGCGGAACGTCGACCTGGAATAGTCGACGCATGCGCCTCCTTGCGTACATCGCGCGACGGCTGTTGACGGCCGTCCCCGTCCTGCTGGGGGTGTCGTTCGTCGTCTTCCTGACCGTCCACCTCCTGCCGGGCGACCCGGCGATGGCGATCCTCGGGGAAAAGGCCAACCCCGAGTCCCTCGCGCGCCTCCGCAAGGAGTACGGCTGGGACCAGCCGTTCCTCGTCCAGTACGGAAGGTTCCTCGAGCGCCTGGTCACAACCGGATCGGTCGGGCGCTCGTACCGGACCAACCTCGACGTCCGCGAGGAGGTCCTCCGGACGTTCCCGGCGACGATCGAGCTCTCCCTCGCCGCGATGCTCCTCGCGACGTTTCTCGGGATCGCCGCCGGAATCGTCGCGGCGAGGTTCCAGAACCGGTGGCCCGACCTCGTCTCCATGGGCCTCGCCCTCGTCGGCGTGTCCGTGCCGGTCTTCTTCCTCGGAATGCTCCTCCTGATCGCCTTCACCCCCGGTCTCCCGACGGGAGGGCGCCTCCCGTCCGTCGTCGACTATGACGAATCCACGCACTTCGTGCTGATCGACGTTTTGCGCGTTGGCCGAGCCGAACTGATCCCCGTCTTCCTGCGTCACCTGCTGCTCCCCGCGATCGCCCTCTCCACTGTGCCCATGGCGATCATCGCGCGGATCACCCGGACCAGCATGATCGAGGTCCTGACGAGCGACTTCGTCCGCACGGCCCGCGCGAAGGGCCTCCCGGAGCGCCGCGTGGTCCTGGGGCACGCCTTCCGGAACGCCCTCATCCCAATCATGACTACCGTGGGCCTCCAGTTCGGCACGCTCCTCGCGGGCGCCGTGCTGACGGAGACCGTCTTCTCCTGGCCCGGCATCGGCCGCTTCGTCGTGGAGGCCATCACGGGCCGGGACTACATCTCCCTGCAGGGCGGCGTGCTCGCCATCGCGCTCGCCTTCGTGCTGGTGAACCTGGTCGTCGACGTGCTTTATGCCCTCGTCGACCCGCGCGTCCGTGTGGGGGGCGCATGACGTTCCTCCGACGGCTCCTCCGGAACCGCTCCGCGACGATCGGGTGCGCCGTCGTCCTGCTCTTCCTCCTGACGACGGCCCTCGCCGACGTCGTCAGCCGCTACGAGCCGCTCGCGCAGGGGTACCCGCAGCTCGAAAGGCCGACCGGCCCGCACTGGCTCGGGACCGACGACCTGGGACGCGACGTGTGGGCACGGGTCTGCCACGGGGCACGCGTGTCGCTCCAGATCGGCGTGGTCTCCGTCCTCCTCTCCGCCCTGGTCGGCGTGCCGATCGGCTGCGTCGCGGGATACGTCGGGAGGTGGGTCGACGCCGTGCTCATGCGCCTGATGGACGTCCTCCTCGCCTTCCCCGGGATCCTCCTCGCCCTCGCGATCGTCGCCTTCCTCGGATCGAGCCTCATGAACCTCATGATCGCCATCGCGATCGTCAACGTGCCCGCCTACGCGCGGCAGGTCCGCGCGAGCGTGCTGGTGCAGCGGGAGCTCGACTACGTGGCGGCAAGCCGGGCGCTCGGGGCCGGGCACGTCCGGGTCCTCTTCCGCCACATCCTCCCGAACTGCCTCGGCCCGATCCTGGTCCTCTCGACCCTGGGCATCGCGACGGCCATCCTGGAGGCCGCCGGGCTCGGTTTCGTGGGCCTGGGCCTGGAGGAGGGGCGCCCCGAGTGGGGGACGATGCTCGCCGAGAGCCGCCAGCACTTCCTCAGGGCCCCGTGGGTCGTGCTGGCCCCCGGCGCGGCGATCACGGTGACGGTCCTCGGCTTCAACCTCTTCGGGGACGGCCTCCGGGACCTCCTGGACCCCCGCGGGCGACGACGCTGACTCACGTGAGTGTTCCGGGGCGGCGTGAACGGTGTTGACGCCGTGTGAACGGGGGGTTAACATTCGCGGTTCGGGAGGACGGGACGGCCCCGATCGAGGGGCATTGATGCCAGAGGAGTCGTCGCAGGACTTCATCAACCAGCTCCTGCTCTCGGTGCAGCACTGCTCCCTGCAGGGATGCCTCCACTCGATTTGCGAGAACGTGGTGGCCCTCCTGAGGGCGGAGGAATGCACCATCTTCCTTCTCGACCCCGGCTCGGACGAGGTCTACGTCGGGGCGAGCCTGCGGAAGGGGCGCGTCGAATTCGACGGCTACCGATTCCGCGCGGGGGAAGGGGTGGCGGGCTGGGTCGCGCGGGAGGTGCAGCCTCTCGTGGTGGAGAATCTGCGCACCGATGCGCGCGTGGAGGAGGAGTGGCGGCGGCTGGGGGCGGTCCTGCATGACGGGTCGCTCATCGGCATGCCGCTCGTCGCCTTCGACCGCTGCATCGGGGTCATGGAGGTGACGGCGAACGGGGGCCGCAGGCTGGGAACCGCCGACCTGCCGCTCCTGCAGCCGCTCGCCAACATCGCCGCCCTCGCCATTCCGAAGGAGACCGACGAGAGCTTCGCGCGCCTGGCCGAGGTGTGCGTGCGGTTCCTCGAGGAGAAGGACCGCTACACGCACGGCCACTCGATCCGCGTCATGCGGTACTCGATGATCATCGCGGACGAGCTTGCGCTCCCGAAACAGCAGAAGGAGGAGGTCCGGCTGTGCTCCCTCCTCCACGACATCGGAAAGGTGGTCATCCGCGAGTCGGTCCTCTGCAAGGAGGGCCAGCTCACGAAGGCCGAGATGCAGACGATCAAGATGCACCCGTCCATCGGCTTCAACATCATCGAGAAGGTCTCCAAGAACCTCTCGCGGAAGATCCTCTCCCATCACGAGCGGTTCGACGGCAAGGGATACCCCGAGGGGCTGAAGGGGGAGGAGATCCCCCTCATCTCCCGGATCATCGCCGTGGGAGACACGCTCGACGCGGTCACCACCGACCGCCCCTACCGGAAGGCGCGCGGACTGGAGTTCGCGCTCTCCGAGATCGTGCGAAACTCGGGCACACAGTTCGACCCGTCCCTGGTCCACGCCCTCGTCGGCGCGTACCGGAACGGGACCCTCAGCCTCTTCAAGGCCTAGACAGGAGCGAAGGATGACCACCGCAGCCGCCCCCGGCCCCAGTGTCGACCTCAAGTCCGTCCTCGAGCGCGAGGAGGTCCCGATCGAGGAGCTCGTCGACCTCATGGCGAAGGTCCACAGCTCGATCGAGAACCGCAAGGAGCTGGAGCGGATCTACGGCAGTTTCGGGACCGTCGAGCAGAAGATCTCCAGCGAGAACAAGGCCCAGGTCCGCCGCGCCACCGTCGAGTACGTCCTCGGGAACACCGAGGGCGCCGCGAAGGCCCTGGAGGCCGCGCGCACGAGCCGCGAGCGCGACTACTTCCTCGCCCTCGCCCTCCGCGACCTGCGCCAGACCGAGAAGTCGGTGACGCTCCTGGAGAAGCTCTACGACGCGGACAAGCAGTGCCTGCCGGTCTATGCCGCGCTCGTCGAGGGGCACATCCGCACCGGGAACGTCCCGGACGCGCAGAAGCTCATCGAGAAGATGCCCAAGGCGTTCGAGTCCAAGACCGAGGGGATGGTCCTCCAGGCCTACGTCCTCGACTTCGTCGGGAGGTACGCCGAGGCCGACGCGCTGTACAAGAAGGTGCTCGACGTCGAGCCCGAGAACGCGAAGGCCCTGTTCCGCCTCGCGCACAACTACGACCTGCGCGGCGACGACGACGAGTCGCAGAAGCTCTACGACCGCCTGCGCAAGGTCCGCCCGCCGTACGTGAACGCCACGCTCAACCTCGGCCTCATGTTCGAGGACCGAGGCGAGTACCAGAAGGCGCTCGAGTGCTACCAGAACGTCCTCGACGTCTTCCCGAACCACGAGCGGGCGAACCTCTACGCGAAGGACGCCGTCGCCTCGCTCAACATGTACTACAACGAGGAGGCCAAGAAGCGGGAGCACCGCTGGAGCCAGGTCCTCTCGACGCCGCTCACCGACTTCCAGCTCTCCGTCCGCGTCCGCAAGGCCCTCGAAAAGCTCGGCATCCGCTCGCTCGGCGACCTCGTGAAGAAGTCCGAGGAGGAGCTGATGTCGTGCAAGAACTTCGGCGAGACGAGCCTCCGGGAGCTCCGCGAGCTGCTCACGGCGAAGGGGCTCACGATGGCGACGCCGGGCGGCGACGCGGCGGGGAAGCGCTTCAAGGCGCCGTTCGCCCCCGCGCCCGCCACGCCGAGCGCGCCGGTACCGAAGGAAGAGGTCCTCAAGAAGGGCCTGACCGACCTGGAGTGGTCGGCCCGCGTCAGGAAGGCGTTCGAGCGGCTCCAGCTCCACACGTTCGGCGAGCTGTGCGCGAAGTCGGAGAACGACCTCCTCGCGTGCAAGAACTTCGGCGTGACCTCCCTCAACGAGGTGAAGGACCAGCTCCGCAAGGTCGGCCTGAACCTCGCCAACGAGGGATAGGTCCTCATCTGCCAACGTGGCAGCGGGCCCTGATGCCCCGCGGGGCCCGCTGCCAATATGACAGCGCCGCGCAGGGCGCGTCCGGGCCGCGGCGCAACCCCTGACTCCGCAAGGCCGTCCGTCGCGACAATCCCCTCCCCGCGGCACGCACGTTGCTTGTCCTGATGGGCCCGCATCCCATTCCGCGGGGCGACAGCTTTTCATTTCCAGGAGGGACCCCCATGGCGGCGAAGAAGATCGCCTTCGAACAGGACGCCCGTGAGGCCATCAAGCAGGGCGTCATGAAGCTCGCCCGCGCGGTGAAGGTGACGCTGGGCCCGCGCGGACGGAACGTCGTCATCGAGAAGTCGTTCGGCGCGCCGACCGTCACGAAGGACGGGGTCACGGTCGCCAAGGAGATCGAGCTCGAGGACACGTTCGAGAACCTGGGCGCGCAGATGGTGAAGGAAGTCGCGTCCAAGACGAGCACCGTCGCCGGCGACGGGACCACCACCGCGACCGTCCTCGCCGAGGCGATCTTCCTCGAGGGCCTGAAGAACGTCGTCGCGGGCGCGAATCCGCTCGGCATCAAGCGCGGCATCGAGAAGGCCGTGGAGCTCCTGCACAAGGAGCTCGACAAGATGAGCGTGAAGGTCGCCGACAAGAAGGACATCGCCAACGTCGGATCGATCGCCGCGAACAACGACATGGAGATCGGCAAGAAGATCGCCGACGCCATGGAAAAGGTCGGCAAGGACGGCGTCATCACGGTCGAGGAGGGGAAGGGCCTCGAGACGACGGTCGACTGGGTCGAGGGGATGCAGTTCGACAAGGGATACGTCTCCCCCCACTTCGTGAACAAGGTCGAGACGATGGAGGCGGTGCTCAAGGACCCCTTCATCCTGATCCACGAGAAGAAGCTCTCCAGCGTGAAGGACCTCATCCCGGTGCTGGAGAAGATCGCCCAGGCGGGCAAGCCGCTCCTCATCATCGCCGAGGACATCGAGGGCGAGGCGCTGGCGACGCTGGTGGTCAACAAGCTGCGCGGGACGTTCGAGTGCTGCGCGGTGAAGGCCCCGGGCTTCGGCGACCGCCGCAAGGCCATGCTCGACGACATCGCGACCCTGACGGGCGGCAAGGCGGTCTTCGAAGACCTCGGCGTCAAGCTGGAGAACATCGACCTGGCCTTCCTCGGCCGCGCGAAGCGGGTGGTCGTGGACAAGGACAACTGCACGGTGATCGAGGGCGCGGGCTCCACGAAGGACATCCAGGCGCGCATCGCCCAGATCCGCAGGGAGATGGAGACGACGACGTCCGACTACGACAAGGAGAAGCTGCAGGAGCGGCTGGCGAAGCTCGCGGGCGGGGTCGCGCAGATCAACGTCGGCGCGGCGACCGAGGTCGAGATGAAGCAGAAGAAGGCGCGCGTCGAGGACGCGCTCCACGCGACGAAGGCGGCCGCGGAGCAGGGGATCCTGCCCGGCGGCGGCGTCGCGCTCCTGCGCGCGCTCAAGGCGCTCGACAAGGTGAGGGGTGACCACGACGAGGCGGTCGGCGTGGACATCGTCCGCCGCGCGGTCGAGGCGCCCCTCCGCCAGATCGCGGAGAACGCCGGGCTCGACGGCGCCATCGTCGTCGAGAAGGTGAAGTCCGCGAAGAACCAGAACGAGGGCTTCAACGCGGAGGCCCTGGTCTACGAGGACCTCGTCAAGGCCGGGATCATCGACCCGACGAAGGTCGTGAAGACCGCCCTGACGAACGCCGCGAGCGTCGCGACGCTCCTGCTCACCACCGAGGCCATCGTCGGCGAGATCCCCGAGAAGAAGGAAGCGTCGGCGGGAATGGGCGGCATGGGCGGAGGGATGGGCGGGATGGGCGGCGGCATGGGCGGCTACGGGATGTAGGCCCTGCGACGGAATCGAAACGGGCCCGGCGTCGAGAGGCGCCGGGCCCGTGCTCCATTCCGGTTACATACGGTAGTGCTTGGAGGCCTCGTTGAGGAAGTCGCGCTCCTCGGTCGAGAGCGCCGCCATCCCCTCGCGGCCGATCTTCTCGAGGAGGGAGTCCACGCGGGCCTTCAGCTCGTCCTCCTCGTCCTTCTCCCGCCTCGCCTGCTTCTCGGCCCGGCGCGAGCTGAACCAGCGCGAGATCCGCTTCGCGAACGAGGTCCTGCGCGCGGGGCGCGGCGAGGACGCCTCCAGGCTCGTGTAGCCGTTCGAGAAGTCGTACCCCATGAATCCTTCCTCGGCCGCGCCCATCTCCAGGGCGACCCGCTCCTGCTCGGCCGCGTAGTAGCAGTAGAGCGCGAGGAGGATGAGCATCGTCTGGTCGTAGTAGAGCCCGTAGATCCCCATCAGGACGAGGGCGACCTTCGCCACGCGGATGGTCACGAGCGTGCCCGCGGCGTAGCCCATCCGCCGCCACAGGAGGGCCTGCGCCATCCCGCCGCCGTCCAGGGGGAAGATCGGCAGGATGTTGAAGAGGAAGAGGCGCTCGTTCAACAGGGCCAGGTTCCGGACCCAGTCCAGACCGATGTCCTGCATGGGGTCGAGATCGATCGTCTGTCTGCGGTACGCCATCACGCCGAAGCACACGAGGGCGATCGCGACGTTGACCACGGGACCGCCGAAGGAGCACCAGAAGTTCGCCCACCAGGTACGCGGGAGGTCGACCCGCGCCAGGCCGCCGAGGGGCCAGAGGATGATCGACTCCGCGCGCCCGCCGACCCGCCTCGCGGCGAAGCAGTGGCCCAGCTCGTGCAGGAGGACCGATCCGAACAGGAGGCCGAGGTAGATTGCGACGTATCGGACAACGCCGGCCCCGTACCGCCCCGCCTTCACCAGGTCGACAACGATGAGGGCGAGGAAGAGGATGTGAATCCGGAGCTGGATCCCGAAGATCCGCCCGAACGGAAAGGACCAGGAGTTACGGGAGCTGTCCATTCAGCGACTCCGGGGACCAGCCTGTGATTATAGGCGACGGGTGGGCGGCTCGCAACGCCCGGGTCGCCCCCTCAGTCGAGGTTTGAGTGCCGCGCCATGACGTCGTCGTCCTCGAGACCGTCCTCCTCCATGAGGCGGAGGACCAGTGCGTCGAAGTAGACGAGGAGGGCCTGCTCGAAGAGCGAGCGGCCGGGCTGGACCGACCCGACGAGCGCCTGGTCGCGCCATACGCGGCTGGGGGCGGGGATGTGGACCACGAGGCGCGCCAGGCGGCCGATCGAGGACTTCGGCCGGGCGGTCACCAGCGCCACACGGGCGCCTGCCTCGCGGGCGAGCTTCACCTTGAGAAGCGTGGAGGGCGTCTCGCCGCTCCCGCTCGCGGCGACGAGGAGGTCCCCCTTCCCGATGCGCGGCAGCGTGATCTCGTCGTAGGCCCGGGCGTCGACGCCCAGGTGGGACAGGCGCTGGGCAAACGCCTTCGCCACGAGCCCGCTCCGCCCCATCCCCGCGGCGATCACGCGGCGGGCCGACCGGACGCCCCGGTAGAGCGCCTCGGAGGCCTTGGGGTCGACCGCCCCGAGCACGGCGCGCAGCTCCTGGAGGACGACCTCGACTTCTTCGATCATCCGCGCCCTACCCCACGCTCTCGTTCTCGGCGTCGACGGGGTACTCGGGCCCCTTGAACGACTCGAAGGGCTCCTTCTCCTTCTTCACCTTGGTCGGCGCGGCCTTCTTGACCTCGGTCCGCTCGATCTTCCCCACGCAGACCTGGAGCGTCGGCGCCTGGTGGATCTCCACCAGCTCCTGGAGCCTGAGCTTCACGACCTCGCGCACCCTCTCCGTCAGGTCCGTCACGCGCGTCCCCTCCGAGGTCGAGCACGAGACGAAGATCCGGATCGGCTTCTCGTCGGACTTGCGCTCCTTGTAGACGCTCACGCGCACGTCCCGAATGGTCGGCAGGAGCTGCACGGCCCGCGCGAGGTCCTCCTCCGCGGCCGGGACCGACAGGGACACCTCGCCGTCGTTCGTCTGCCAGCGGATGTACCCGTCGTACTTCCCGAACAGGATCGGCGACAGGAGCAGGAGCACGTTCATGACGACCACGGTGAGCCCGACGAGGATCACCAGGATCCTCCCGAGGCTCACGTCCCCGGCGCGGAGGGAGTTCGCCGTGCGCGCGACGTGCTCGAAGTCGGGCAGGTTGAGGACGTCCATCGCCCACAGGGCCGCGATGGCCACGGCGGCCACGGCCAGGAGGCCGTCCATCACGAGGACGGTGGGTCGGAAGCGGTCCATGGTTCGTCTCCCCTACTTCCCGAACGTCGACTCGACCCACGTCGTGTCGACCTCGCTCGCGAGGTACTTGCTGTGCTCGAGGATCTTGAGGTAGAGCGGAATCGTCGTCTTCACGCCGTCGACCACGCACTCCTCCAGCGCGCGGCGCATCCGCCGGATGGCGCCCTCCCGGTCGGGGGCGTGCGCGATGATCTTCGCCACCAGGCTGTCGTAGTTCGGAGGGATTTCGTACCCCGTGTAGGCGTGCGTGTCAACACGGATCCCGGGCCCGCCCGGCGGGAAGAAGAGGCGGATCCGCCCCGGGCACGGGCGGAAGCCGTTGTCCGGGTCCTCCGCGTTGACGCGGCACTCGATCGCGTGCCCGCTCATGCGGAGGTCCGGCTGCATGAACGACAGCCTCTCACCCGCCGCGGCGCGGATCTGCTCCTTCACCAGGTCGACGCCCGTCACCATCTCCGTGATCGGGTGCTCCACCTGGATCCGCCCGTTCATCTCGATGAAGTAGTAGTTTCCCTTCCGATCCACCAGGAACTCCACCGTCCCGACGCTCGTGTACCCCCCGCCCCTCGCGAACTTGACGGCGGACTCCCCCATCGCCGCTCGGAGCTCCGGGGTCATCACCGGCGAGGGGCACTCCTCGATGAGCTTCTGGTGACGCCGCTGGAGCGAGCAGTCACGTTCGCCCAGGTGCACGACGTTGTCGTGCTGGTCGGCGACGATCTGGATCTCGATGTGCCTCGCCTTCTCCACGTACTTCTCGAGGTAGATGGAGGAGTCCTTGAACGCGGCCTCCGCCTCGGCCTGCGCGGCGAGGAGGTTCTTGACGAGCGCGACGTCGTTGTGCGCGAGGCGCATCCCGCGCCCCCCTCCGCCCGCGGCGGCCTTGATCATCACCGGATACCCGATCTCGTGCGCGACCGAGAGGGCCTCCTGCTCGTCGTGGACGAGGGCGCTCCCGGGCACGACGGGGATCCCAAGCTCCATCGCGAGGGCCCGCGCGCGCGCCTTGTTCCCGACCTGCCGCGCCGACTGCGGGCGGGGGCCGATGAACGTGATCCGGCACGACTCGCAGATCTCCGCGAAGTGGCTGTTCTCGGAGAGGAAGCCGTACCCCGGGTGGATCGCCTCGACGTCGGTGATCTCCGCCGCGCTGATGATGCGCGAGATGTCCAGGTAGCTCTTCGCCGCCGGCGCCGGCCCGATGCAGATCGACTCCGTCGCGTACCGGAGATAGATCGCGTTCCGGTCCGCCTCCGAGTAGACGGCGACCGTGTCGATCCCCATCTCCCGGCAGGCGCGGATCACGCGCAGGGCGATCTCGCCGCGGTTCGCAACCAGGATCCTCTTGAACAAGGACGCTCCCCAAATCATGCGCCAGGCGCCGCCCGGCGAGGGGCGACGCGGCGCGTCGCCCCTACAAGTCGATCCGCCGTCGTTATCGTTTTGTGCGCGTCTCGCGACCCAGGGACGAGAGGTTCTCGCTCATTACCACCAGGGGCCCCTTCGGCTCCTTGATCGTCACCTGCTGCCCCTCGATCTCCAGGACCACCGGGGGGCTCACGCCCTCCAGGATGCGGACGGACGGCTCCTGCCCCTTCCCGCCCCGACGGGCATTCGTCTCCTCCGCCTCCAGCCGCGAGATCTCCCTCCGCAGGCGCGCCTCCTCCGCGAGAGAGGTGAGGACGACGTCCTGATCCGCGGCGGGGAGCTCCTTCGGCTCCCGCCCGCCGGAGCGCTCCTCGCGCGTGCGGACGACCGTGTCGAGGGAGCGGCGGGCCTCGGAGAGCGCGTCTGCGCGCCCCTCCCGGCGCTGCTCGATCCACTTCCCCCTCCCGACGGAGACCCTCGTCCGCTCGCCCCAGTTGCTGCCGAGCCTGCCGACCTGCACGTGGAGGAGGGCGATGAGCGTCCCGCCGACCACGGACACGGCCTCGACCTTGCCCCCGGCCGCGACGATCGAGCTGGTCGACGGGCCGGCGATCTTCACGTCCCCCCCGGCCTCCAGCTCCGCCGAGACCACGCCGCGCGTCCAGACGCTCCCGCCCGCACGCACGCGGGCGCCATTGCGGACCTCGCCCCGTACGAACACGTCCCCGGAGACCTCCACGCGCGCCGCCTCCAGGTTCCCGTCGACGCACAGGTCCCTCGCGCGGATGCGCTCCCCCACGTGGTCCCCCGCGAGGAGGACCCCCTTCGGCGAGTCGATCCTCGAGCCCCCGGCCTGGACCTCCCAGGGCTCGATGCAGAGCCTCCCCGCCCTGAGCGTCGGGACCCCGGCGCGGAGGGAGACGATCTCGTCGCGCTCGCGAATCGCCGTCCCTTCGCCGGGGACCACGGCGTACGCCCGACCGCCCGGCGCGGGGATCTCCTTCCCCATCACGGTCACGCCGGGCACGCCCGCCCCCGGCGGCAGGACCCGCACGAGGAGCGTCTTCTCCTTCACCCCGCGCAAGAGGCCGAGGAGGTCCGCCGGGGCCCTGCCGGAGAGGAGGAGATCGGGCTCGAGGATCGGCGCGCAGCGCTGGAGGCTGCCGTCCTCGCCGCGTCGGGGGAGGGTCCCCGCGGCGATCTTCAGGTGATGGACCACCTCGCGGCGCTGCGAGAACTTCGAGTAGGCCCCGTCGATGGCGGAGCGGTCCGCGCCGACGCGGACGCCCGCGCTCGCGATGGCCCGCTCCATGCGGCTCTTCGCCACGACCGGCTGGCCCGGCCGCGGCGGCAGGAGCGAGAGGTAGGCGTACAGGCTCGTGTTTTCGATCACCACCTGGGCCCCCGGGTCTCCAACGGGATTGTTCTGGCTCCGCACGAACCGGTCGAGGTCCGCGAGGGCCTTCTGCAGCGCCACGCGCCGCGCGGGGTCCTCCGCCAGCTTGTGGGCCAGGCGCAGGTGGTCTTGCACCGTGAACACCTCGGCGCCGTCCCAGGTCGACTCGATCGTCCCGACCAGCTCGCGCGCGCGATCGAGGAGGACGCCCATTCGCGCCGGCTCCGTTGCCATCGCACCCCTCAGACGCGCTTCACGAGGAACAGGGGCTGCCCGAACTCCACGGGCTCGCCGTTCTTGGCGAGGACCTCCTGCACGACGCCCCGCACCTCGGCCTTGATCTCGTTCATGACCTTCATCGCCTCGATGAGGCAGACGACGCGGTCCTCGCCGACGGAGTCCCCCTCGACGACGTAGGGCTCAGCGTCGGGGCGCGGCGAGCGATAGAAGGTCCCGACGAGCGGGCTCTTGATCTCGACGAGGTCGGCCTCGCGCCCGGCGTCCTGCGTCCCGTCGCTCGGACGGGTCGACGGGGCGGGCGCGGCCGACGGAGCCGGCGGGGCCGCCGCGTGCGCCGGCGCGGGGTTGTCGGCCATCTTTCGCAGGCGGACCTTCTTCCCGTCCTCCTCGTACTCCAGCTCGACGAGGTCGTTGTCGTTCATCAGCGCAATGAGGCGCCTCAGTTCGTCGACGTCCATCGCCATCCCCTATGCCGCCCTGGAGGCGACCGAGTCCATCACCCCGCCAAGGATCCCCATGGCCAGGTCGACCTCCCGCTCCGTCGCGATCAGCGCGGGGCAGAAGCGGATCGTGTTCTCGCCACAGCCGAGCAGAAGGAGCCCGCGCTCGAAGCAGGCCGCGACGATCCGTTCGCGCAGGTCGTGCGCCTTCGCCCGCGTGCGGGCGCTCTCGATGAGCTCGATGCCCAGCATGAGCCCCCTCCCGCGGACGTCGCCGATCACCTCGTGCCGCGAGGCCAGGTCGCGGAGCTTCCCCTCGAGGTACGCCCCGACCCGCCCGGCGTTCTCCATCAGCCCGTCGCGGATGAGGTCGAGCGTCGCGAGGGCCGCGGCGCAGGCGACGGGGTTCCCTCCGAAGGTGTTCGCGTGCGCCCCGGCGTCCCAGACGTTCAGGTCGGCCCGCGAGACCATCGCGCCGATCGGGAGGCCGCTCGCAAGCCCCTTCGCGAAGCAGACGATGTCGGGCACGACGCCCCAGTGCTCGATCGCGCACCACTTCCCCGTGCGCCCGAGGCCGGACTGGATCTCGTCGGCGACGAGGAGGATGCCGTGCTTGTCGCAGATCTCGCGGAGGACGCGGTAGTACGCGGGTGGCGGCACGACGTACCCGCCCTCCCCCTGGATCGGCTCGACGACGATCGCGGCGACCTCGTCCGGCGGGCAGAAGCGCGGGAAGACCTGCTCCTCAAGGAAGCGGGCGCAGGCCATCTCGCACGTGTCGGGGCGCAGGTGATACGGGCAGCGATAGCAATAGGCATACGGGACGTGCGTCACCTCGGACAGGAGCGGCGCGAAGCGGCGCCGCTGGACCGCCTTGCTGGCCGTGAGGGAGAGGGCCCCCATCGTCCTGCCGTGGAATGCGCCGTAGAAGGCGATCATCCTCGGCCGCCGCGTGGCGTAGCGAGCGAGCTTGATGGCGGCCTCGACGGTCTCGGCGCCGGAGTTCGTCAGGAAGACGCGCTTGGGGAAGCTCCCCGGCGTGATCTGGGCAAGCCGCTCGGCGAGGTCGGCCTGTTGGGCGTAGTAGAAGTCGGTCCCCGCCATGTGGACGAACCGGCGGGCCTGGTCCTCGATGGCCGCGACGACCTTCGGATGGCTGTGGCCGGTGGCGCAAACGGCGACGCCGGAGGTGAAGTCGAGGAAGACGTTTCCGTCGACGTCCTCGACCCACATCCCCTGCGCGCGCGACACGACGAGCGGATAGCAACGGGTGTAGCTCGGGGACATGTACTTCGCGTCCTTCTCGAGCACCCGCTTCCCGTTCGGCCCGGGCAGGGCGGTCACAACCTTCGGCGCAGTGTGCGTCGTCAACCTGGCTTCCTCCTGGGAGTTCCGGCACGCGGCTTTCAGCGAACTCGGGAGTATAGCAGCGCCGCCGGCGGCCGTGAAAGGAATTGGCTCGGGGCTCGGTGGTGGATCCACGAATGGACACCAATCCACACGAATCGTGAGTCGAAGGGATGCGATCCAGGAGAAACGCGCCCGAGGAGAGGGCGCGGCCCGAAGGGCCGCGGAGCGGTGGGGCGAGGCATGGGGGGGACAGAGGAGCGGGAGACCCTGGACTGCCTGGAGTATCTGCCAGCGCTTGCTGGTCCCGCACCCTCCTGCAAGCTCACCCTCTGTCCCACATGCCTCCGCCCCACCGCTCGGCGGGCCCCCCCGGGGGGCCGCGCGCCCCCACGCCCAGCGGGGGGCGGTGACCCCCCCCAAAACCC
>CAZYRM010000127.1:0-18446 GCA_964649705.1 uncultured Planctomycetia bacterium | reverse complement strand
CGTTCGGTCCGCGCAGCCCGAGGCACTGCGTGACGAGCTGGTGGCACGCCTCGTGATAGAACACGGGCCGCTTCGCGCCCTGCTCCGGGTCGTACGACGTGCAGGAGTACCGCTCGAACGTGAAGCCGCCCGCCGTGATCCCCTTCGGGTCGATCACCCCGCCGTAGACCTCCCGGGCGGTCCTCGCGACGAAGTCGACGTACGCCGCGCGCTCGGCGTGGATCACGAGCGTCACCTGCGCGGCGAGCTCGTCCCCCGGCAGGCCCATGCGCTCCTGGAACAGCCCGAGGAACGCCTCCAGGCCCTCGGCGACCTCCTTCGCCGGCGCGTCCGAGTCCGTGAGCACGCGGAAATTCGTCGTCTCGGCGGAGTCCCTGGCGGGCCCCCCAAACGCGCGCCGCGCGACGGCGTCCATCGGCTCCAGGTGCGAGGGAGCCGCGCCCGCCTCGATCTCGATTCCGTCCAACTCTAGCGTGCCGGCACTCCGCAGCCGGAAGCCGATCATGTCGCACTCGGCGATCCGCGGTACGCCGTCCATGCGGAACTGGTAGAGCGGTATCTCCACTCGCTGCCAGTCCCCGGCCGCGACGTCGACCTTCCTCCAGAACCTCGGCGCGCAGTTGTGCTGCTTCAGCTCGACGACGAGCGCCAGGTCCGTCTCGGATCGCGCCTGGAAGGTGACCTTGCGCAGGCCCTCGAAGCTGGCGTCCGTACGGCGGCCGATCCACGCCCCGGCGTCGTCGGCGCGGCAGCGCAGGTAGTTGAGGCCTGCGGGGACGAGCCCCTCCGCATGCCACAGGTCGGCCCCAAGCGACACCCACTCGTCGGAGAGCTCGGGCTGGTCGAAGTCGTCGATGCGGCGAGTCTCCTCCCC
Organism: uncultured Planctomycetia bacterium; assembly: GCA_964649705.1. GTDB lineage: Bacteria > Planctomycetota > MHYJ01 > WSZJ01 > CAZYRM01 > CAZYRM01. Next base: position 17,572 of record CAZYRM010000127.1, on the reverse strand, counting down.
CCGCGTGAGCGACGCGGCGGCGAGGACGGACGCGAAGAGCAGCTTCCACATGCCGCGGTCCTCCTGGAAGGCCCGCATGCTACCGCCCGTGGCCGTTCCCGGCAAACCCTCCGGACCGGTTCCCGCGGCGCCCCGCGTTTCGTATACTCGCGGCGGCCGTGGGAGGACCGCCCCTGCCCGATCCCTCAGACACCCCGACCATGCCCGTTCCGGACCCCGTCGGCTCGGCGCTGCCGGACCGCCTCGGGCCGTACCTGATCGAGGGCGAGATCGCCCGCGGCGGGATGGGCATCGTCTACCGAGCGCGCCACGTCGACCTGGGCCGCGTCGTCGCCATCAAGGTCCTCCTCGCCGGCGAGCACGCCTCGCCCGAGTCCCTCGAGCGCCTCCGCAGGGAGGCCCTCGCCGCAGCGCGCCTCGACCACCCGAACGTCGTCCGCGTCTACGAGGTCGGCCAGGACGGCCCGCGGCACTTCATCGCGATGGAGTTCGTCGACGGCGAGCCCCTCTCGCGCCTCCTCCGCCGCGGCGAGGTCCCCCTCCCCCTCTCGCTCGACATCGTGCGGAAGGTCGCCCTCGCCCTCGACGCCGCCCACGCGCTCGGGATCCTCCATCGCGACGTGAAGCCCGCGAACGTCCTGATCGGCCCAGACGGGGAGCCTCGCCTCGCCGACTTCGGACTCGCGAGGGACCTCTCCGTGCCGGGAATCACCGCCACCGGCGCGATGCTCGGCACGCCGAGCTACGCCTCCCCCGAGCAGGCGACCGGGGCCCCGATCGACGCGCGGAGCGACGTCTACTCGCTCGGCGCGACGCTGTACGAGGTCCTCACGGGGCGACCGCCATTCGTCGGCGAGGCCCCGTACCTCATCCTCATGGACCTGCTGTCCAAGGACCCGACCCCGCCGCGCCGCCTGAAGCCCGACCTCCCCGTGGAAGTCGAGACGGTCTGCCTCAAGGCCCTCGAGAAGGAACCCTCGAGGCGCTACGCGACCGCCCGCGCGCTCGCCGACGACCTCGCGCGGTGCCTCGCGGGCCAGGCCGTCCACGCGAGGCCGAGGTCCTCGATCGGCGTCCTGCTGAGGGGCCTCTCCCGCCACCGTGCGTCGCTCCTGCCCCTCGCGGCCCTCGTTGCGATCCTCCTCGTCGCGGGCGGCTGGCTCCTGAGGGTCCGTTGGGAGCGCCGGGAGGCCCTGGACGCCGCGAGCGCCCGCATCGCGGCCGGAGACCTCGCCGCGGCGCGCGATGGGCTGCGCGGGCTGCAGGCGGTGCACCCGGACGACGCCGACGCCGCACGGCTCCTGGCGGACGTGGATCGGCGGATGGACGCGATCGAGGCGGACCGCGCGGCCGCGGCGCGTGTCGCTGAGGAGGCGGCCGCGGCGGCCGAGCGGGCCATGTCGAAGGCCCGCCTCGTCTCGGCGGTCTTCGCCCGGTGGGCGAGGCTCCGCGGTGCGCTGGCCGTGATGGAGCAGGCCTGGTACGACTCGTCGAGGTCCTCGGAAGGGATTCGGCCGGCGACGGCCGCGGAGTGGAAACACGTCGAGGCCTTCGTGCGCGCGACCCCGGATGACCTGACGTCGCGCGCCACGATGCTCGCGCTCTCGGGTTGGGCGCGCCGGCTTGCCGGATTCGAGGACGAAGGGCTCGCGCGCATGCGCGAGGCGGCCGCGCTGGACCCCGAGGTGCCGTACGGGGCGCTCATGGAGGCCCTGGCGCACTTCTCGACCTACGTCGAGTGCCAGGAACTTCCGAGCGTCGCCTCCGGGCGGGCCGGCCGGCTGACGTTCGCCGTCCCGCCGGAGTCGGCCGCGATGGCCGGCGTGCGCGAGGAGTTCCAGGCGTTGATCGCCCAGGCGGCGTCGGCCAGCGTCTGGGGGGAGCAGGGGGCGCGGGACCTCTCGGCGGCGATGGAGGGATTCCGAAGTGCCCAGGAGCTGGACCTCGGTCCCGCGGACGAGGCCCTGGGGCGCGCGATCGACGCGCCGGACCTGGCGGCGTTCGCGACCGGCCTGCGCTACGCGCGGGCGCACGTGAGGTACCTGCGTCGCGACTGGGACGGCGCGCTGGAGGACACCCAGGCGGTCCTTGGCGTGCGCACGCGGCAGGTCGAGGCGCACCTCCTGCTCGCCTCGATCCGCCAGGCCGAGGCGGAGGACGAGGCCGCGTCGGGGCGGGATCCGCTCGATCTCCTGGACCGGGCGCGCGAGGCCGCCGACGGGGCGCTGCTCATCGTGCCGCGATCGATCCCGGCCCTCTCCTGCCGGGCGGGGATCGCCGTCTCGCGCGCCGAGTGGCATCGCTCCGTGGGGAGGGACCCGCGCGCGGCGCTCGAGGAGGCCCTGGCGGGGTACGAGACGGCGATCGCGATCTCGGACAGCCGGTGGGAGCTCTACATCAACCGCGCGAACGCGCACACGGACCTCGGCGTGGCCCTGGGAGCGACGGGGGGCGACCCGAGAGGTGAGTACGAAAAGGCGATCGCGGACCTGGACATGGCCCTTCGTCGCGTGCCGGACCAGCCCGAGGCCCTGGCGAATCGGGCCGGCGTGCGGCTCGCGCTCGGGCAGTGGCAGGAGGAGCATCGCATCGACCCCACCGACGCGTACGAGCGGTCGATCGCGGACGCCGGCGCGGTAATCGAGCGGAAGGGCTCGCTTCCCAGCGCGTGGGGTACGAGGTCGAATGCGCGGAGGCTGCTCGGGAAGGTGAAGGAGTCGCGCGGAGAGGACGCCAGGGAGATGTACCGCGCGGCGATCGAGGACGCGGGCGAGGGGATCCGCGTGCGGCCGGAGTTCGCGGACCTCTACATCTACCGCGGGATGGGGTGGAAGCACCTGGGGCGCGCCGAGAAGGCCCGCGGCGGGAGCGAGCGGGAGGCCTTCGCGCGGGCGATCGAGGACTACGAGGAGGCGGCGAGGAGGAACCCGTCGCTGTGGCAGGCCCAGAGCGAGATCGGGAGCGTGCACGCGGGGCTGCTGGAGTGGGAGGAGGCCGTCGGCTCGTTCGAGAGGGCGCTCGCCGGCTGCCCGGGGCAGCCGGTGGTGACCTCGTTCCTCCAGAGGTCGCTCATCGAGCTGGCGCGCGTGGAGGCGGGGCGATCCGTGGAGGCGGCCGGGGAGGAGGCGAAGAGGCTGCGCGACGCCGCGTTCTCGCGGCTCCGTCGTGCCCTGGACCTGGGGCTTCCCGACAAGGAGCGCCTTGCCTCCGACCCCGCCCTCGCGCCATTGCGCCTCGACCCGCGGTGGAACGACCTCGTTCGCTGACGCTTAGTCGGTCCGCGAACGCCGCGCGAGGGCCTCCGCAGCCGCGCGCGTCTCTGGGGCCGAGGCCTCGCCCTTCGCGAGGTCCTCGAGGATCGCCAGCGCCTCCGCCGTGCCCATCTCCTCCAGCGCATGGATGGCCCTCAGCGCGCGGAGGGTCTCCCCGGAGAGTCGTTCCTTCGGCGTCCGCCCGCGAAGGATCGCCTCGACCCGCGCCGCCGACTCCGGCGGCAGCCCGTCCCTCAGCCTGTCGCGGAGGAAGGGCTCCACCGCGGGCATGAGCCGCGCAAGCGCACCCTCCGCCTCCTCGCGCTCGGCGAACTCGTCTTCCTCGAGCCGGGCCAGCAGCTCGCGTGCCGCCTCGTCCGAGAACCGGACCGGCACCAGGTGCTCACTCAGGAAGGGGATCGCCTCCTTCGGGGCATCTGCGAGCGCCCAGACGGCCGCGTACGCATGGCTCGCGTCCGCCGACAGGAGGCCCTCCCAAGCGGACTCCACACGGGGCGGCGTGTCCTCCGGGGGCGCGGCCGGAGGAACGCGCCATAGGAGCACGCTCGAGTCCCTCATGCCGGTCGCGAGGAGGCGCCCGTCGGGGGAGAACGCGATGCTCGCCATGCCCGTGTCCATGAGGTCCGCATCGTCGAGTCCCTGGCCGGTGGCGACCTCGAACAGGCATGCGTCCGAATTGGCGCCCACCGCGGCGAGCGTCCTCCCGTCCGTCGACAGGGCGATCGAGACGACCTCCTGCGGGCCCGCATCGTGCTTGAGGAGCTCCTCGCGGGTGGAAAGCTCCCACGCGCGCACCTGCCCGGTCCAGCCGGCGACCGCGACCCGCAGGCCGTCGGCGGAGAAGGCCATGCTCCGCGCCTTCCACTTTCCGTTGAGCTGCCTCCTCCTCTCCCACGTGGCCGTATCCCACTCGCGGATCCGCAGGCCGAGGTCTCCGGACCAGAGGGATCGACCGTCCGGCGCGAACGCTACGGCGAGGAGGCAGTCCTCGCTCGCGACCAGCTCCTTGACGAGGGCGCCGGTCGCCGCCTCGGCGACGTGGACCTCGCCGTCCTCGCCCGCGGAGGCGACGAGCGACCCGTCGGGAGAGAAGGCGACCCCCCAGACCGGTCCCGCATGCCCCTCGATGCGCGTCGGAGGGTCGCTTGAGGCCAGGTCCCACACGTGGACCACGCCCGCCCCGTCCCCGCATGCGACTGTGTCCGCCTTGCGCGAGAGGGCCACGGCGAGGACGCGCGACCGGGGCCCGCGGAGGACGCGCGGGGGCCCCGCGCCGTCGCGCCGCCAGACCCGAAGGCTCCGGTCCAGGCTCCCCGTCGCCACGAGGAGCCCGTCCCGGGAGAACGCGATGCACGTCACCTCGGCCGAGTGGCCGTCGGACGCGAATCGGCTCGTCCCGGTCGCGACGTCCCAGAACTGGACCTCCGCGCCCGACGCGGCCGCGAGCGTCGCGCCGTCCGGCGAAAAGGCGGCGTGGGACACCTCGTTGCTCGATGCCTCCATGGTGCGGAGCGGCGCGAGGTCCTTCGCGCCCCAGAGGCGGATCGACCCGTCCGCGCCCCAGGTGGCGATCCGCCCGCCGTCCGGCGAGAATGCGACGCCAAGGACCTGGCCCTCGTGGGCCTCCGCCCGCGCCGTGGGCGATTCCCCCGTCACGTCCCAGAGCGCGAGGCCGCCGTCGCGCCCTCCACAGGCCAGAAGCGAGCCGTCGGGCGAGAAGGCGACGGCCGAGGGGCGCCCGGTGCTCCCCTTCAGGCGGGCCCGCATCCGGCCGCTGGGGAGTTCGAAGAGTCGGACGGTCTTGTCGGCGTCTCCCAGGGCGAAACCGTCGCCCTTGGGGGTCCACGCGAACGAACCCGTCCCGAACGACCCCAGCGGGAGTCTCCCGCGGACTCGGTGCTTCTCGAATTCGTACAAGGCGAGCTCCGGTTGAAGGAGGGCCCCGGTCCCGAGGATGGCGAGGAACCGTCCGTCGGGGGAGTAGCGGCAGGAGAGGGCGAGTCCCAGGGCTGGCGACGGCAGTTGGCTCTCCAAGCCCGTGGCGATGTCTCGCAGGCGCACCGCGCCGCTGGCCAGGCCCTCGGCGACTTGATTGCCGTCCGGCGACAGGGTGAAGCACGTGAGGCTCTCGGACGGCTGGACGATGGTCCGTGTCACCTCTCCGGTCGGGGGGTCCCACCACCGTATCTCGCCATCCGCTCCCGCGGAAAGGAGGACATGGCCGTTCGGGGCCCAGGCCAGGCCGGTGACGGCCCCCGTGTGGCGGAGTCGCGCGGTCCCGAGCCGCGCGACGGCCCCCGGGGGCAGGTCTTCCTCCGCGTGCGCCGTCGCGCAGCATGCGAGCAGGGCCGCCAGCGCGGCCGTCAGACCGATTCCGATGGCGCGGCCCATTCCCATGCCCTCGTTTCCGCTCAGAATGCGGCGGCGAACACGTCCTGGAGCGTGTCGGCGAAGTGGATCGTCAGGTCCTTGCGCACGCGAGCGGGGATCTCGGCGAGGTCCTTCTCGTTCCTCCGCGGGATGACGAGGCGCGTGATCCCCGCACGATGGGCCGCGAGGACCTTCTCCGTCACGCCGCCGATCGGGAGCACCTTCCCGCGGAGCGTCACCTCGCCCGTCATCGCCAGGTCGGGGCGCACGGGCTTGCCCGTGACAAGCGACAGGATCGCCGTCGCGAGTGTCACCCCCGCCGACGGGCCGTCCTTCGGGATCGCCCCCGCGGGGACGTGGATGTGGATGTCGTTCCCGTCGAGGAAGTCCTCCGGCGCGCCGAGCGCCTTCGCGTTGGAGCGGAGGTACGACATCGCCGCCTGCGCCGACTCCTTCATGACGTCCCCGAGCTGGCCGGTCAGGATCAGCCCCCCCTTCCCCTTCATCCTGGTCGCCTCGATGAAGAGGATCTCCCCTCCCGCGCGCGTCCAGACGAGCCCCGTGGCCACGCCCACCTCCCCGGCCCGCGAGGCCATCTCGCGCTCGTAGCGCGGCGGCCCCAGCAGATCGGGAAGCAGGTCCGGCCCGATCCTCTTCCACGGCCGCTTCCCCTCCGCGATCCGCCTCGCCACCTTGCGGCAGACGTTCGCGATCTCCCGCTCCAGGTTCCTGAGCCCCGCCTCCCGCGTGTAGTCCCGGATGATTGCCGCGAGCGTCGCGTCCGTCAGGTCGCACGTCTCCGGCGAGATGCCGTGCTCCTCGCGCTGCTTCGGAATCAGGTGTCTCCGCGCGATCTCGACCTTCTGCTCCTCGGTGTACCCCGACAGCTCGATGACCTCCATGCGGTCGATGAGCGGCCCCGGGATGGTGTCCAGCGCGTTGGCCGTCGTGATGAACATCACGCGCGACAGGTCGAAGGCGACGTCGAGGTAGTGATCCGAGAAGGAGTGGTTCTGCTCCGGATCGAGCACCTCGAGGAGCGCCGCCGCCGGGTCGCCTCGGAAGTCCGCCCCGAGCTTGTCAATCTCGTCCAGCATGAACACCGGATTTCGCGCCTCCGCCTTCCGGATCCCCGCGATGACCCTCCCCGGCAGCGACCCGATGTACGTCCGCCGGTGCCCGCGGATCTCCGCCTCGTCCCGCACGCCCCCGAGGGAGATCCGCACGAACTTCCGCCCCAGCGCGCGCGCGATCGACCTCCCGAGCGACGTCTTCCCGACCCCGGGAGGTCCGAGGAAACAGAGGATCGGCCCCCTCATCTGCGGCGCCTCGTCGCCCGTCGACTTCAGCTTCAGGACCGCCAGGTACTCGAGGATCCGGTCCTTCACCTTCTCGAGGTCGTAGTGGTCCTCGTCGAGCACCGCCTTCGCCTTGGTCACGTCGAGCGCGTCCTTCGTCTCCTTCGCCCACGGCAGGGCGAGGAGCCAGTCGAGGTACGTCTTCGACGTCGTGTACTCCGGCGAGGCCTGGGACATGCGGGCCTGGCGGCGGACCTCCTCGTCGGCCGCCTTCCGCGCCTCCACGGGCAGCCCCGCCTCCTTCAGCCGCTGCTCCAGGGCCTGGGCCTCCTCGGCTCGGTCCTCCCCCTCCCCCAGCTCCCGCTGGATCGCCCGGAGCTGCGCGCGCAGGTAGTGCTCCTGCTGCTCCTTCCCGAACTCCGACTGGACCTTCGACTGGATCTTGCTCCCGATCTCCAGGATCGCCAGCTCGCGGTTGACCAGCGCGAGGAGGCGCTCCAGGCGCTTCCGGAGCGAGTCCTCCTCGAGGAAGGGGAGCTTCTCGGCGATGGTGACGTTCAGGTTCGAGAGGACGAAGCTGACCAGGCGGCCCGGCTCGTCGATGTTGAGGACGGTGATCTGCAGCTCCTCGGGGAGGTGCGGCATCATCTTGAGGAGCCGCACGTAGGTCGCGATGAGCGTCCTGTACAGCCCCTCGGTCTCCGCCCCCTCGGCGTCGGTGTCGGCGAGCGGCGAGAAGTGGGCCCGCATGTACGGCGACCGTGCGAGGACGCGCCCGAGCTTCACGCGCTGGTGCCCCTGGAGGAGGATCCGCATGCCCCCCTCGGGGAGCTTGAGCATCTTGAGGACCTCCGAGAGCGTGCCGAAGCCGGCGAGCGTCGGCTCCTCCCCCTCCTTCGGATCGTCGAGCGCGGGGACGAGCAGGAGCCTCTTGTCCCCCGCGAGGACGTCGTCGACGAGCCTGAGGGCGTCGTCGTCGGAGAGGACGATCGGCATGACCATGTGCGGGAAGAGCGCCGTGTCTCGCAGGGCGAGGACCGGGAGGGAGGCCTCCAGCCTCGTCGTGCGGCGCGGGCCCTTGCTGTCGGTCTTGGGCATGGCGCTAGCCGATCCTGACCTGGATCCGCCCCGTCCGCCCGCGGCGGGCCTTCGGGAGGACGACCTCGAGGAACCCGTTCGCGTACGAGGCGCGCGCGCGGGACGCGTCGACGGGCCCCTCGACCCAGATCTCCCGCTCGAACGGGCCGTAGTGGACCTCCATCTGGCGGAAGGCGCGCCGCTTGCCGCAGGGCGGCTCGTCGCGGCGCCCCCGGACGGTGAGGCGGTTCCCCTCGAGCGTCAGCGCGACCTGGGAGGCGTCGACGCCGGCGGCCTCCATGCGCACGAAGACCTCGTCCTCCGTCTCGAAGACGTCCGTCGGAGGCTGCCACGCGCTCTCCGCGATCCGGACGAGGAGCTTCGAGGAGACGAGGAAGTCGTGGTAGACGCGCGTCTTGCTTGGATCACGTTGTGGCTGTTCCGCCATGTCGCGCCCAATGTGGTCAGGATGAGTGGCGAGGGGCGACCCATCGGGTGGCCCGTACATCTGGATCAGTCGATTTCGTACTGTTCGATGCCTTCGACGGCGCCCATCGCGCGGCCGAGGGCCTCGAGGTCCGCGTGGTCGGGGATCTGGACGAGCGCGTGGATCTGCACGCGCTGCTCCTTCACGAGCTTGGTGATTCCGAGCGACCGGATCGTGCACTCGAACCGCGCGAGGACGCCCTCCACGCGGCCGATCACGCCCGGCACGTCTCGGGCGGTGACGACGCAGGTCCGGAGGCTCTCGCCGATGGTGAAGAGGCGCCCCAGCTTGTCCAGGAAGAACACGGCGGAGGTGATGAACACGGTCCCGAAGATCGCCTCCCACCAGAACCCCGCGCCGACGGCAAGTCCCGCCCCCGCGACGCCCCAGAGGCACGCGGCCGTCGTCAGGCCGCGGATCGACGTCCCGTGCTTGAGGATCGCCCCCGCGCCGAGAAAGCCGATCCCGCTGACGACCTGCGCCGCTATCCTCGCGGGGTCGCCTCGATCGGCGGCCATCTGGGCGATCTTGATCGAGGTGATCATCATGAGCGCGGACCCGATGCAGACCACCGCGTGGGTCCGGATCCCCGCCGGCTGGCCCCTCCGCTCCCGCTCGAACCCGATGACGGTCCCGAGGGCGAGCGCCCCCGCGAGACGGCCGACCGCGGCGTAGAGCGGGATGTCGGGGATCCCCATCAGGCCTCCCGCGTCCTCGCGGAGGCCGTGCGCGCCCGGCCGCGCTCGGCGGCCATCTTCACGGCGTACTCGATCATCCGCGTGGCGACGTCGATGCTCGTCGCCTCCTCCAGCCCCTGGAACCCGGGCGAGGCGTTCACCTCGAGCAGCAGCGGTCCCTCGTCCGACTCCAGGAGGTCCACGCCCGCCACGTCGAGGCCGACGATCCGCGTCGCGTCGATGGCGAGCCTCGCGAGCGTCGGCGTCGGCTCCACCATCGTCCCGGTCCCCCCGCGATGGATGTTCGAGCGGAACTCCCCCTCGCGCGCGGTGCGGCGCATGGCGCCGACGACCTCGCCTCCGATCACGAGGATCCGCAGGTCCTTCCCCTTCGACTCGCGGATGAACTTCTGGATCATGATGTCCTCGCCGAGGCTCCAGATCGCGTCGAGGACGCTCTCCACGCCCGTCGCGCTCTCGGCGAGCACGACGCCGGTCCCCTGCGTTCCGCGCAGGAGCTTAAGGACGACCGGCGTGCCTCCAAGGTGACGCAGGGCGTCGTGGAGCTTGCGCGGGTAGCGCGTGAGGACGGTCGGCGGCACGGGCAGGGCGCGCGAGGCGAGGATCTGGAGGCACCCGAGCTTGTCCTTCGCGCGGGCGATGGCCAGGTGGTCGTTGACCACGGGCACGCCCATCAGCTCGAACTGGTGGACGACGGAGATCCCGTACTCGGTGCCGAAGGTCCCGATGCGGGGGATGACGACGTCGACCCCCTTCACCTCGCGGCCGCCGTAGAGGACGCGCTGGCGCCCGTGCTCGAGGATGAGGACGCAGCGGAGGGGGTCGAGGACCTTCACCTCGTGGCCCAGGACCTTAGCCGCGTCGCGGAGACGACGGGTGGAGTAGAACGAGCCGCGTCGCGAGAGGATGATGATCTTCATGAAACAACTCTCATGTCCCAATGAGCAAGTTTCAAGAAAGTCTCAGGTCCGGAAGTCGCAACCGTGGGCAACTGTGCCGTTGAGGCGTTCGAACTTGGGCCTTCGTTGAATATTGCTCATTGAGAATTGACCATTCAAGGCAGATACACCCTGTAATCGATCTCCTGGAACACCGCGTCCTTCGACTCCATCTCCGCCAAGGCCCCCTGATCGATTGCGTTGCGCTTGATGGCGTCGTGGAGCGACAGGAACCGCGTCATGTGGTTTCGGAAGCGGTTCTGCGCGTACGGCACCATCGTCCCCGTCGACATGATGAACGGCCAGTCGCTCGACTGGGCGAGGAGGAACTCGCGCGCGGCCTGCTTCAGCGCGCGCTCGTGCAGCCGCGTCGGCGGCGAGGGGAACATCCTCGCCAGCTCTACCATCCGGTCCTCCCCCTCGTGGAGGTGGCGGTAGACCCAGTCGTTCGAGGGGTTCAGCCACATCTCCGAGTATCCGCGGCTCCCCCAGGTGCTCATCGACGGCGTCGCCGTCTGGAGCCTCGGCGACTGCCTCAGGTACTCCGCCGGCGTCGTCAGCGCCAGCTCGTCCTGGTCGCAAGAGGTCTTCCTCAGGAAGAAGTCGAGGAACTCCGGGCCCTCGAACCACCAGTGGCCGAAGAGCTCCGCGTCGTACGGGGCGATCACGATCGGCCTGCGCCCCAGCGCCGCCTCCAGGTGCTTCACCTGGGCCTGGCGGTTGAAGAGGAAGTTCCCCGCGTGCCCGGCGACCTTCTCGATCGCGTCGGCGCGCCGGTACGGCTGCTTCTCGTGCAGCTCCACCTCGCCGGTGACCTTGAAGTACTTGAGCCCGATGTTGCGTCGGACGCCGTCGGAGTGCAGGAACGGCCGGATGTACGGGTATTCCGCGTCGTAGCCGAGGTCGCGGTAGAACTCGCGGTAGACGCCGTCGCCGGGGTACCCCTCCTTCGCGCTCCAGACCTGCTTCGAGGACTCGATGTCCCGGGCGAAGGCGGCGACGCCGCTGTGGCAGCGGATCGGGGCGTGGATCCCGTACCTCGGCCTCGGCGACCCGAAGAGGAGGCCGTGCGTGTCGACCATGAAGTACTCGATCCCCGCCCTGTGGAGCAGGCGATCGTCACCGGGGTTGTACCCGCACTCGGGGAGCCAGATGCCGCGAGGTCGGCGGCCGAAGTGCTTCATGTAGTTCTGGCAGCCGACCTCGACCTGCGCGCGGACCGCCTCGCGGCGCAGCATCATCGGCAGGAACCCGTGCGTCGCCCCGCACGTCAGCACCTCCAGCTTCCCGAGGTCCTGGAGGTTCTTGAAGCCCCGCACGAGGTTCCGCTGGTAGTGCCCCTCGAAGATCTCGAGCGCGCGGCGGAACCGCGAGAGGTACATCTGCGCGGTGTCGTGGAACTCGGGCAGCGACCGCGTCCGGTGCACCTCGCGGTCGGCGAGGTCGAGGAGCTTCCCCAGGTGCCTGAGGTAGCGCTCCTGGAGGAGCGGGTCGCAGAGCATCTCGCAGAGCGTCGGCGACATCGTCATCGTCATGCGGAAGTCGACGCGCTCGCGGACGAGGCGCTCGAAGACGTCGAGCAGCGGGATGTAGGTCTCGGTGATCGCCTCGAAGAGCCAGTCTTCCTCGAGGAATTCGGGGTGCTCGGGGTGCCGGACGTACGGCAGGTGCGCGTGCAGGGCGAGCGCGATGTATCCGCGGACGGGCATCAGGTTCTCGCAGGCCGATGAGGCGGAAAATTGTATAGGCCCCCCCGGGGGGCCGTCCAGCTAGTACGCCCGCTTCTTCCCCGAGGCGAGCTTCTGGATCGTCTGCAGGACGCGTCGCGACCGGGTCTCCTCCTGCTTCGAGGCGAGGATCCACTCGATGAAGTCCCGGCGCATCGCCGGCGTGCAGGTGTCCCACGTCTGGGCGGCCGGGGAGGAGGACCTCAGGGCCTTCGCGAGGTCGGGCGGGGGCTCCGCCTCCCCCGCCGCGTGGTCCATCTTCTCCGCTCCCAGCTCGTACGCCTTCGCCAGCCACTTGCGGAACTCGGCGTCGATCTCCTTCGGTCCGCGGATGATGACCTGGTGCGTGAGGCGCTCGCCGGGCGTGCGGGCGTCGCCGCGCTCGAGCCGGCCGCCCTCCTTGACGTCGCCGAGCGCCAGGCGGACCTGGACGCCCCCCTCGACAGGGGCCAGCTCGGCGAAGACGTGCTTGCGGTAGATGGGGACCATCGTCTTGCACGCCGTCACAATGACGTCATTTCCCAGCGCCAGGGCCGCGTCGACGACCTTCTCGTGGAGGGGGCGGAGCGCCTCGCGCGGACCGGAGTAGAGGGCGTCGACCATGGGCTCGGGGATGTCGTAGTCGGTCACGTCGTTGGAGAGGGTCGCGTGGACGACCCAGTCGGCGTTCATGCTCCCGAGGCCGTGCTCCTTCATGAGCCACTGCTTGAGGGTCCACTTGTCCGTGACCCCCTTCTTCCGCGACAGCTCGACCCACTGGGCGAAGGTCTTCCCGGTGGCCTCGGCGAGCTTCGCCATCGTGTTCTTCTCGCGCGCGAGCATCGGGTGCGGCTGGTAGCGCGGCTTCTTGGTGGCGGTGGCCATCACGGTTCCCTCATTCGACGTGGCGACCATCGTACCCGCGTTCCGCCCCCGGTCAAGCCGTCCGATGTCCCGCTCGGCAAGATGCAAGGGACCTTGCATTTCGCCCGACCGCGCGGCGCAGGCCGCCCGGACGCACATCCGCAACCCCTGGACCATCCGAGGCATTCGTCGTGCACGGATCCCGTCCTCCGGCACGAGGCGTGCGCACGAGTCCTGGCTCCCCAAGCGATGCGAGGATTCCGATGACGATTGAGCTCGCCGCCCGACCGCTGCAACTGAGGATCGTCCCCTGCACCGAGTGCCGCGCCGACCTCTACGAGGGCGAGAGGAGCTGCCCGGAGTGCGGGTCGGACAACGCGCACCGTGTGCGTTTCTGCCGCGAGTGCGGCGGGGGGCAGACGCTGGACCTCTCGGGGACGCCAGGTCTCGCGCTGGCCTCGTGCGTGGGTGTGGCGCTCGGAGTTGCGGCCTCGCTCTGGGGGCTCCTCGGGGCGGCCACCGTCCCCGTCGGGATGGCCGTGCTTGCGGTCCACGCCCTCCTCTCGCCGCGCCTCCGCTGCCGTCGCTGCGACGGCTGCGTGCCTGCTCGGGCGCACGCCCTGTCGCGCGCGGAGCGGAGCGAGTGGCTGGCGAGGTCGACTCGGTGCATCGCGGCCGGCGCGGCGCTCGGCCTGCTCGCCTTCGCCATGCTGTAGTCGCTCTCGTCAGGCCGCGCGTCCGTCGCCGATGCGGGAGCGAAGGTCGTCCACGCCCTGGGCGAGCCCAGCGAGCGCCGCGCGCGCCTCCTCGTAGGGACGCGAGAGGCGCTCCACGATGAGCTGCGGCAGCCCCTCGCGCCACAGCTCGAAGAGCGGCTCCGAGCGCGCCTCCGTGATCCGCGCGCCGCACCTCGCGGCGAGGCCCATCAGGAAGAGCACGTAGACCATCGCAAGGACCGCGAGGCTCTTGATGACGTACGTCGAGCCGAGGACCGAGACCGCCAGAAGCGCGACCTTCGACCACTTCACCGCGCTCTCCTCCGCCCACATCGTCAGGGCCAGCTCGAGGACCGGCTGCACGAACGGGAACCAGAGGATCGGGAAGTAGAGGAAGAACCGCATGACCGCGCCAGGGCCCTTGTACGCAGCCTTGGCCGCCTCGAGGGTCTCCTCGCGGACCTCCGCGTCCCTCGCGCCGACCCGGGCGAGCATCTCCCGGCCCACGGCGGCGGGGTCTTCCGCAGGCAGGTCCGCCCGGGTCCCGCGGAGCGCTCGGTGGGCCTCCCAGTGCGCCTCGCGCAGCGCTCCCTGCGCCGCCGCCACCCGCTCGGCGAGGCCCCGGCCACCGACCGTCGCGATCTCCTCCAGCGTACGAGGGCCGGGCTCGTCCAGCAGGACCGACGAGAGCCTCCGCGCCGCCCATCCCGCGATCGGCGTGACGATCATGTGCAGCGTGCGCAGGATCGGCCACTTCTTCACGCAGTGCGAGAGGTACCTCGATCGAAGCCTCCTCAGCGCGTCCTCGTCCTCCAGGATCCGCGTGGCGACACGCTCGCGGTAGTCGTCGGGTATCTCCGTTGCCACGCGGTCCGGGATCTCCGACACGACCCGGTCGATCCCCTCGCGCAGGGCCGCGGCGCCGTAGTACGTCTCGATCTCCCCCGCCACCTTGTGAAACCCGTCGTGCACGTTGCGGCGCTTCGCCTCCTCGATCTCCTTCGCGGCGTGCTCGCGCACGAGGCGCTTGCGCAGCGCCGGGAGGTCGAACTCGGCGGGCCTGCGGGCGCTGACGAGGAGGACCTCGACGCGGGCCTCCTTCGGGACCTTGCGCGCGAGGTCCTGGGCGACGCGCTCGCGGAACGCCGCGAGCTCCGCCGTGCCGTAGTCGTCCGCGATGAGGTCCGCCTTGTTCACGAGGTACCAGTAGTTCCCCGTCGACTTGTTCTGCTTGTGGACCATGTCGGCGAAGGTCTGCAGGTTGTAGTTCGTGCTCGTGAGCCAGAGGAAGCCGTTGAGCGACGGGCTGACCGCCTCGAGGATGCGGCGGTGCTCCTCGAAGATGCTGGAGAAGTCGGGGAGGTCGAGGAAGACGACGCGCGCCAGGTCGTCTCGCCGGTGGACGAACATGCGGACGGGGACGGGGCCGCCCGCGCCGATCGGATCGGCGTTCCAGCCGTCGAGGAATCGGAAGGCGGACTTTCCGATCGCCTCCAGCCGCTTGCGGAAGGGCTCGATCGCGGAGGCGTGCAGGAAGGCGACGACCTCGTCGGTGCCGCGGTTGAGCCCCTGCTTCTCGCGGTTGACGGGCTCGCCGACGAGGGCCTCGAGGAAGGTCGACTTCCCGACGTCCTTGGCCCCGAGGACGCCGTAGACGAAGAGGGTGTCCTCGAGCCCCTCGGCGAGGGGCTGGAAGCGGACCTCGAGCGGGTCCTTGCCGAACCACGCCGCGTGCGCGGCGTTCAGGCGCTCCAGCTCGTGGGCGACATCGGTCATGGCTTCCTACCTGTTGAGGCTCGCGGCGACGCGGCCGAGCATCCAGAGGGCGACGGCGAGGCCGGCAACGCCGAACAGGAGCGCGGTCCAGCCGAGGGAGAGGCCCGCGGGCTTGTGGTGCGCCACGCCCGCGGCAGTCAGCGTGCGGTGGACGCGGAGACCGTGGTGGAGCGCCAGGGCGCCCCCGAGGAACCCCGCGAGAGGTCCGGCGATCGCGGCGACGGCGAGGGCGGTCGCGAGCCACTCGGGCGAGGTCGGCCCAGTCCCCCAGTGCCCGCGGTCCTTGGCGACGGCCGCAAGGCAGAGGAAGCCGAGGGGCGGTAGGACCCCGACGACGCCCCAGAGCGTGCCACGGCGGTTGAGCTTGTCGACGAGGCCGGGCGGCGGCATCTCCGTTGGCGCCGGACGGATCACCGTCGGCTCGTCCTCGTCGTCCCAGGCCGGTCCAGTCGCCATCGCCATCCTCCCCGCCGCGCTGGAGTCGCGCCCGTAAGGGCGCCGTGGATCGACGCCCGTCGGGGCGTCGGTCCGATCCTAGATCCGCTTCAGCAGCCCCGCAACCTTCGCCGCGCTCCGCTCATCCACGAGGAGCGCCTCCATCGCCGCCGCGTGCGCGTCGAGCACAGCCTTCGACCTCCCCTCCAGGAGCCTCTCCCAACTCTGCCTCGGCTTCCTGAGCTTGAAGTGGAACGTGGAGATGCCCCACTTCGGGAGGTAGTCCATCAGCACCGACTGCGCGCCCGCGCCGATGAAGAGCGCCGGCGCTAGCCAGACGCCCCCCGCC
This sequence comes from uncultured Planctomycetia bacterium, assembly GCA_964649705.1. Lineage (GTDB taxonomy): Bacteria > Planctomycetota > MHYJ01 > WSZJ01 > CAZYRM01 > CAZYRM01. The sequence continues at coordinate 1,586 of CAZYRM010000127.1, read as the reverse complement.
ACCCACGCCCCGATCGTCGCCACGTAGAGCGCCCTCACGGCCGTCTCCGAGGTCCCCTTCTTCTTGAAGAAGTCCTCCATCGTCGCGCGGACCTCGCCGGCCAGCCGCTCGAGGTCGCCCTGGACGCCGTCGAGCGCGGCCGCGGGCGTCGCGAGGTCCCTCGCTGGGTCGAGCTCGAGGTCCCTCGCCAGGTCGGAGCCGAGGATCACGTCGCGCACGCGCCGCTCCAGGTCGTGGAGGCCTCCATCGAGCACGGCCTTCAGGTCCTCTCGGAAGAGCCTCTCGGCGGGCGGGAGGGCCTCCGACCCTTCGTCGCCCTTCACCTTGGAAAGGAGCGTGCGGGCGCCCCGCTGCAGGCCGAAGACGCCGAGGCCGGAGGCCTCCCCGCGGTTCTCCAGCTCCTGCGAGAGACGGAACGAGTCTCGCAGCCTCCCGCGCCAGTCGGTGCGGAGCCGCGCGAGGTCCTCGGTCGCTCGGCCGAGGGCTGCGCGGCGGCGATCACAGCGCTCGAGGAGCGCGCCGACGAGCTGGCGGAAGCGGGCCAGCTCGCCGCCTGTCCCCGCAGTGGGCCGCGGCGAGGCGGCGACCAGGCGTGAGACGAGCTGCGCGAACGCGGGGGTCTGGCGGAGGCCGGCGAGGACGGCCTGCATGACACGATCGGGGCCTCCGTCGCGACTGGCAGGGCCAGCTTGCTGTTCCGCGGGCGGGACAAGGACGCGCGGGAGGATGACGCAGCGCTCCGCGGTCATCGCGTAGCGGCGAAGGGCCTCGCGCGCGTCTGGCTCGTCGAGCGTCAGCGGATCGACACCCTGCCGGTTGTTGACGACGAGGAGGCGCGGGACGCCGCCCCGCTGGCACGCCTCGTGGAACTCGAGGTAGGCGCCCTCGAAGAAGCGCTCGGTGTCGGCGACGAAGACGGCGAGGTCGACCCAGTCGGCGAGCTGCGCGGCGAGGGCGCGGTTGGCCTCGGTGGTGCTGTCGAAGTCGGGGACGTCGAGGATGGCGACGCGGGCGAGGGCCGGGTCGGCGTGCTCGTGCAGCGTGAGGCGGTCGGGGGCGCCCATGGACGGCTCCGGACCGGCGGGCGTGCGCGCGAGCCATGGCAGGAGGAGCGGCTCGGTCCCCTCGCGCAGGGCGAGGTCTCGCGGGAAGCCCGCGGGGAGGGAGGCGACGACGCCGAGCGACGTGGGTCGCTGCCAGAACGAGCGGCTGACGGGGCGGCCGACGAGGGCGTTGAAGATCGCGCTCTTCCCGACGCCGGAGCCGCCGAACAGCCCGACGAGCGGCGGGCGGGAGGCGCCGATCCTCGCGCGGAACCGCATGGCGGCGGCGAGCGACGCGAGGGCGTCGCGCTCCTTCCACCCCCGGAACGCGCGGATCGGTGGCGTGAGCGCGGCCAGCGCGTCGATCAGCTCGGTAAGTGCGTTCGCGTCCATCCTCCACGGCGACGATACCATGCCGCGCGACGGACGATCCACGAATGCACACGAATCAACACGAATCGACTTGCGATTGGACGGGGGGCAGGCGCAGGCGGCCGCGCGTCCGAGGAGAAGGCGCCGCGCGAAGCGCGGCGGAGCGGTGGG
>CAZYRM010000126.1:0-18484 GCA_964649705.1 uncultured Planctomycetia bacterium | reverse complement strand
GTGATGAGGGAGGTGCTGGGGCTCGCGCACGGGGACCTGGCGCTGTTCAGCGAGGACGGGACATGGGAGCGCGTGCCGGGAGAGGCGTTCGTGAGGGGCTCCCGCAGCGCGGTTCGGATGAGCGTGGAAGGGCGTGGAGGAGCCTCCACAGGTGTGGATACCCGATAGATGATTCCTGACATCTGGTATCTGCCATCAAATGTCTCCCTGACCCGATTGGAATCGCTGGCATATCTGATATCAGATATCTGATATCAGATATCAGATATCCATCATCGAAATGCCCGACTCCATCGATTTCGCCCGTTCCTATCTGACCCCCCCGGCGTTCCTCTTCTGGCGCTGGAGCGACGGGGGCCGCGTCGTCACCTGGACCGACGGCGCGACGATCGCCTTCCGCGAGGAGGTCAGCCGCGTCATCCTCCGCCTGGCCCCCGGCGGCCTCCCCGACTTCGGCGCCGTCGTCGTCCTCCTCGCCGCCTGCCGCGAGGCGTGGATCGGCTCCGCCGAGGGCGCCCTCTCCGAGGTCGAGGGGATCCTCGAGCGCTACCGCCTCTTCGGCGACGGATTCGCCCGCGTCTGGATCGGCGACATGCGATCCGAGCTGCGCCGCCTGGCCGTCGTCGCGCCCAGGCTCCCCGCCCAGCCCGACGCGAAGGCCGTCCTCGCCGAGGCCGTCTTCGAGGGGTGGCGCGACCGCGGCCCGAGGGAAGAGGGCCTCGCCGTGGCCGTGGCAATCGAGGGAGCCTTCGAGATCGACCCCGCCTCCACGGCGACGATCTCGCAGGAGACCTTCATCCGCCTCCTGGAGGGGACGCGCGGGATCCGCTCGCGGCTGGAGTCTCTCGCCCCGGGCGCAATCGACCTGCGCCTCCGCACGGGGCTCGACGCGGTCCCGAAGGCCGCTCCGGTCGAGCCTCCCGCCTCGGTCGGCGTCCGATCGCTCCTCTCGAAGCTCCGCGACGACCGCGAGCTCTCCGGCCTCGCCCGCCTGGCGCAGAACCTCATGGCCGCGGTCCACGTCCCGAGGTCGCTCTCGGAGCCCGAAGAGCTGCCCCTCGGCGGGTACTCGGACCTCGCGAACCGCGGGCCGCTCGACCGGCTGCTCGCGAGCGAGCTCGCGCACGACGACATGACGCTCGCGGCGCGCGTCGCGCTGAACGAGGCGCTCTACCTGAGGCGCGAGGCGCCCCCGCGCACGCTCTCGGGGAAGCGCCTCCTCCTCCTCGACGCGGGGATCCGGATGTGGGGCGTCCCCCGCGTCTTCGGCACGGCCGTGGCGCTCGCCCTGGCGGCGACAGCCGACCGCCGAAAGGAGGTGGAGGCCTGGCGCGCGGAGGCGGGGCGGATCGCGAAGGCGGACCTCTCCCTCCGCGAGGGGCTCGTCGCGCACCTGGAGGCGCTGGAGCCGGCTCCCCACCCCGGCGCGGCCCTGCCGGCGTTCCTCGACGCCGTGCGCGCGGCGGGAGGGGCGAGCGACGCGGTCCTCATCACGCACGAGGACGTCCTGGCCGACCCCGACTTCCGCGCGGCGCTGTCGGACGTGGGCGACGAGGCGCTCTACGTCGCGACCGTGGCGCGAGGCGGCGCCTACCGCCTGTACGCCGTAAGCGCACGGGGACGACGGGTCCTCTCGGAGGCGACGCTGTCGCTCGACGCCCTCTTCGAGTCGCCGCGCCGCGAGATGCCCGGCGCGCCGCTCGTCGCGGAGGGCGCCGGCCCGAACCTGCCGGTGATCCTCTCCGTGGAGCCCTTCCCTCTCCTCCTCCCCCACCACGTGGACGTCCGCCGGTCCCGCGCCTCCGCGAAACACGGCGTGGTGGCGGCGACCAAGGACGGGAGGCTGATGCACTGGGGGAGGGCGGGGCACGGGGCGAGGCAGCTCACCGCGCTCGTGCCGCACGGGCCTCTCCACTGGATGTCGATCGAGCCCGACGGCGTGGTCCACGTCCTGGCGGGGGCGCGGCCCGGACACCGGATCACGATGCTCGCCGCCGAGTTGGAGGGCGGGAGGTGCTCCTCGACGGAGATGCAGGCGAGCGGCTACCCGCCTCTCGGGGTCGCCCGCCACCTGTCGTCGCTCTTCCTGGTCTTCAAGAAGCGCGTGGACGTCTTCGACCTGAGGTCGGGCGAGCAGGCGACGTCGATCGAGCTTCCCTCGTCGGTCAAGTGGCAGCACGGTCGGTACCTCTGCGACGGGCAGAGGAACTGGTTCGCGCTGGCGACGGACGGGCTCGTGGCGAGGCTGCAGGCGATCTCGATCCCGCGGAACTGGCAAGGCCAGCTTGCTGGGCGGAAGACGGGGCCGCTCCTGGCGCTCTTCGACCGGGAGGGACACGACGGACCGTGGGCGGTCACGCTGGACGGGACGGTCGTCGCGACAGCGAATGACGGCGAGCCGCACGCCCACGAAGCGTTGGGCGGCCCGGTGGAGCTGATCGGGGCCTCCCACGACGGGCACCGGATCGTCCTCAGGGGACGGTCCCAGGGGTCGATCGTGGACGTCCTGTTCGACCTTGCGGCGAGGACGACGAGGCCGATCTCGGGCGACCCGCACCCGTGGATCGAGCCGGACGTGGTGCTGCTGACGACGAACTCGCAGAACCTCCGGCACAAGTTCTCGGGGATCGGCGTCTCGGACGGGGGCCGCGTGGCGCTCCTTCACGACACCGGGTTCGCGTGGGTGGTCTCGCTCGATCGCGCGGGCGACCTCGTTCTCGCGGTCTCCCAGGCGGAGCGGCCGAGGAAGGACGCCGTGGTCGCGTTCCAGCCGACCTACAGCCCCCCGGGGACGCGCTACGCGCTCCGCATGGCGGTGTTCCGGGACGGGAGCCGCGCGTACCTCGACTCGCGCGGGATGCTGCACCTGAAGAGCGGGGACCGCTCGCTCCCTGAGCTGACGCTGGTCCTGACGAGCGGGCCGCTTGCGGGCTGGTCCTCGGACGGCCGCCTGTTCGGCCCGCCGTTCTTCACGGGCGACCGCCCGACGGTCGACGCACGCGTCTTCCACGACGAGCTGGCCCGCTTCGTGGCGCGCGTGCGATAAGATGCCGTAGTCTTAAATCGTCTGGTGAGTTCTTGCGCTCATGCGGATCGGGCGATAGCCGTAGGATTGGGCATCAGGACCGCGCTGGTGCGGAGGTTTGCGGAGCGCTGACATGGACAGGAAGAACACACCCTCGGAGACTTCGAATGGATCGCTCGGTCTCCCGACCCCGAAGAAGGGCGAGAAGTGCCCCGCTTGCGGTTCCCGCAGGTCCCGCGTCGCGGCCGGGGACGACCGAATCCGGGTCTGCTCCGAGTGCGACGCCCTTTGGATTCAGCCCCCGGGGCATGGCCACGCACCCAAAGGCATCCGGAAGGGGCGTAGGTGCCTCCTCTGCGGGTCCTGCACGATCGCGGTGCGGGATGTGATCTGGATAGGAGGGACGGTGCGCGTCCACGCCTGCCGGAACGAAGAGTGCGGAAACGTCTACGTCGTTCCGCTCTCAGTCGAGACCCTTGGCGCGAACCGGATTCCCGACATGGGCGGATACTCGCCCATCGAGGTCCCGGGGGGCCTGACCGACCTGCTCGACCAGGTCCGTCGGTAGCTCTACAGCGAGAATTCCACCTCTGTCGCGAAGCAAGGCAATCCTGGACCTTGCGCGGTCCTCCGGATCCTGGACACGGGCGCCCTGGCGAAGCGCTACGTCCGCGAGGCCGGAACGGAAGAGGTGGCTCGCATCATCGACTCAGGCCACGACGGCGGGGTTCAGGTCGCGTATCTGGCTCTCCTGGAGATGAGGAGCCTGCTTCGGATCGCGCAGGAGCAGGGCCGAATCAGCCGCGAACAGGCGCAATCCGCCGGATCATCGGAGATCGAGGTCGACTCGGACCTCCGCCACGCCATGCGGGACCTCTACCCGGGACTCGAGGCCTCCGCCGTGAACCCGGTACGAGCCCGCCGGGACTCCATCGACGCAGTAGCCTCCCTCGCCGTCGACGATGGCCATGAATCGGCAGTCCCCGCTGTCGGTCCCAAAGTAGAGGCGCAGCTCGGAGGACCCAGTCCGCTCCGCCGACTGGATGACCCTGCCCCGAAGCGTCGCTCCCTCCTGGCAAGTCAGGTCCATCTGAACGGACTCACCGTCGCGGATGTCGAACGCTCGCTGGATGAAGGTGGTTGCTCCCCGGGGGGAGGCTGTGCACGTCAGCACGTGTCTGCCGGGATACATCCCCGAGACGACATACCGGCCCTCGCTGTCCGTCTTCAAGACGTGGACGTCGTGGACGCGGGGATTCGAGCCGAGCACGTACACGTCCGCGCCCACGAGAGCGCAGCCGCTGCGATCGGTGGCGCGTCCATTGAGACGCGCACCGACGTCCAGCTCCAGGACCACCTCGGTGGCCACCCCGAGCACGACATCTACCTGCTTCTCGAACTGCAGGAACGAAGCGTGACGGACTTCAAGTCGATACCTCCCGGTGACCAGGTCGGGCACGAGGAAACATCCCTCCGCATCCGTCCTTACGGCCGCTGACGGAAGAGGGCCGTTCGTCCAGTCCAGCAGGTGGTACCAGACCTCGGCCGCCTGCACGGGGGCTCCCCCCTCCTTCGCCAGGACGCGTCCCTGGATGACACCCGCGCGCTGAAGACGGATGACGACCCCGCTTCGTGCGCCGCCTTCCTCGAGGTGGATCGCCTCGGAGTCCGTTGGGGCGCATCCGGAGGCCCACGCTCGCACGACCCAATCGCCCGGCGCGAGGTCGTCGATCACGAACCGACCCTCGGCGTCTGTAGGCCGCCTCGCACCGAGGATCCACGCCGTTGGATCGGCGAACGGATCGACGGGTTCGGCGTAGTGCCCCTCGGCCCGATCGAAATTCTGAGGAGACCGGGGTAGAAGCGCCTCAACGTTTGGGGCGCGCGGTCGCTCGCCGCCCTCGGGGCCGAGGACGGTTCCCTCGATCCTCGCGGAGCGTGTGAGCTGGAGATCGACGCCGCTGTCGCCCGAGTTCGCCCGCACCATGGAGGCAAGAAACCCGCTGGACATGGCCTGGACCGCATGGAGGCCCTCGCGCAGGCCGGTGAGGTGGTATCGCCCCTCGGTGTCCGTGTGCGACTCGGGCTCCTGCGCGTATGGCGAGATGTGGGGAGTCGAGTACTCGCTGTCGAGCGCCCGCGCCCTGACCATCGCGCCCGAAACGGGGAGGCCGCGCGTGTCCGTGACACGACCGCGGATCTCCCGAGGATACCCGAGGCGCAGTTCCACGTGCGCCTCCAGGTACGGCTCGATCTCCACGGACGCCGTCCCAGCGACGAACCCAAGCGACTCGGCGCGCAGGTCGACAAGCTCGTGCACGCGAGCGAGGACTTCGAACGCACCGGTCTCGTCCGCGACCGTCGTGGCGACCACTTCATCGACAAACAGGCGGGACACGACGGCTCCGGAGGTCCCTCTCCCGCTCGGGTCCATGACCCGGCCCGTGACGATGGTGCCGTCATCAAGGTCCAGACGGACCTTCTCGGAGGCCCCGTCCACGATGTTGCACTCCTCGTCGTCGCTCAGGAGCAAGCCGCTTTCGGCATGGACGAACCAGCATCCCGCGTGAACGACCAGGGAGAAGGCCCCGTCCGCCGCGCTCCGGGTCTCCAGGACCATCGGGGTGCCAGCGGTATTCCCGTACGCCAGGACCCTCGCGGCGCACGCATGGCCATCACGATCGAAGACGAGGCCCCTGATGGAGGCGGACGGCGATTCTTCGGCCTCCCGGGAGGCCCCGCTGCGCCCCATCCGCGCCGGAGCCTCGACCGCCTCCGTGTCGTGGGTCGAGGCGGCCCGCGGGGAGGCCCTGGGATCGTGGACGCGCGCCCGCTGGGCAAGCCATGCCACCGAGAGGAGCCCGCACGCCAGCGCTATGGCCGCGACCGACCGTCTCATGGGAGAAGCCTACCGGGGCCTCCACGAGGGAGTCAAGGCGGTGAGGTTCCCCTGTCGAAGTGGACAAACCTTGCAGCGAGGTCAGGCGTCCTCCAAACTCTGGACCGCTCGACTCGGTGCCTGCACCACCAGGAGACCCTCGATGGATGCTCCACCCACCGGACCCGAGGTCATTACCTGCCCCAGGTGCGGCCATGCCTTCGAGCCGACGGCGCTCCTCCGCGCGAAGATCGAGGAGCAGATCAGGTCGCAGCTCGAGACCGCCTACGCCGCGCGGCTGAGCGGCGCCCTCGAACAGGCCGGGAAGCAGGCCGTCGAGCGCCTTCAGGCCCAGACGGAGCAGTTGAAGCGGACCGAAGAGGAGTTGACACGGGCGCGGGCCCGGGTGGGGGAGGCAGCGAAGAAGGAGGCGGACCTGCTCCGACGGGAGCGGGAACTGTCCGATCGGCAAGAGCAGGCCGCGCTCGACATGGAGCGGAAGCTTGCGGACGCCACCGCCCAGATTCGCATCCAGGCCGACAAGCAGGCCCGCGAGCGCGCGGAGCTCGCGACCGCCGAGGCCGTCCGCCTCAAGGACGAAGAGCTGGCCGCCGCGCAGAAGCGGCTGGGCGAGGCGACGCTGAAGGAGGCGGAGATCCTCAGACGAGAGCGCGAGATGCAGGACCGGGAGCGACAGATCCCCGTGGAGCTCGAACGACGCCTGAACGAGGAGGCCTCGAAGGTCCGGGAGAACCTGACGCGCGAGGTCCAGGAGACACAACGTCTGCACGACGAGGACCATCGGCAGCAGATCCTCGGGCTCCAGAGGACGATCGACGATCTCCAGCGCAAGGCCGCGCAGGGGTCTCAGCAGATCCAGGGAGAGGCGCAGGAGGTGGTTCTCAAGGACCTCCTGGCGCGCGCGTTCCCGCGCGACGACGTGGAGGACGTCGCCAAGGGGACGCCGGGGGCGGACCTCCAGCAGCGGATCAGGGACGATACCGGGGCCGACTGCGGAGCCATCCTCTGGGAGAGCAAGCGCACGAAGGCGTGGAGCGACGAGTGGCTCCCGAAGCTGCGGGACGACATGCGCACCGCGGGGGCGGCGTGCGCGGCCATCGTGAGCCGCACGCTGCCGCCCGACATCGCGCACTTCGCCCAACGGGACGGCATCTGGGTCTGCTCCTGGGACGTCGTCGTCCCCATGGCCGCGGTGCTTCGCGCAGGCCTCATCGAGGTCGCCGTGGCCCGCCAGACCGCGGAGGGACGCGATGAGAAGGTCCAGCTCCTCTACAACTACCTCACGAGTCCGGAATTCAACAACCGGGTCGGAGGGGTCGTCGAGGCCTTCACGGACATGAGGAAGGACCTCGAGGACGAGATGAAGAAGATGCGCGCCCTATGGGCGAAGCGGTCGAAGCAACTCGACCGTGCGCTCGTGAACATGGCGGCCTTCTATGGCTCCCTTCGCGGGATCGCGGGGGGGAGGATCGGGGAGATCCAGGCCCTGGAGTTCTCGGGCCCGGAGCTTCTGGCGGCCCCCGAACCGGACTCGGACGTCTCCAAGTAGGCTGGCGTAGCGCGCGCCTACTTCGAGTTGAGGCGGTAGATCCGCTCGGCGTTTTCGCGGCCGATCCTCCGAGCAAGCTCCGACGGGAGAGCCGCGAGGAGCGCATCGGGCCCCTCGAGCCCGGGAGGGCGCACTCGCCCCACGCCGGGAGCCGCGTGGAAGTGGTCCGTGCCGATCACGAACCGGTCCGGGAAGTCGCCGAGGAGCGTGAGCCACGCCTTGCGCACGTGGCCCGCGCCGTCGAGCGGGCTGTGATCCTCAAGGCCCGTGGGGTTGATCTTCAGGCTGAGGTAGAGGTTCTCGTGCGCCTTCAGGAGGCGTTGGAGCAGGTCGGTGGAGAGCTTCCCGGTGGCGTCCCACCCCGCGTGCGCCCAGACGATCCGCGCCTTCCGGTTGTGTGACAGGAGCCTCTCGAACGCCGCGACGTTCTCGACGAGGGTCTCGGGGTGCGGGGGCGAGGAGAACTTCGACGGTGTCGGCATCTCCTCGTCGACGGGGTCCAGGTGGACGTCGATCGGGACGTCGTTCTGCGCGGCGAAGTCGGCGAGGAGGAGGAGCAGCGGATGGTCGGCGGGGACCGACTCGTACGGGTGCCCCTCGAAGTGGGAGAGGTGGTGGATCGCGATCTCGCCGAAGCCGACGGCGCCACGGTCGAGGATCGCCCGGGCCTGCTCGACGAACTGCCTCCTAAGCTTCGTGGCCGTCGGAGGGTCCGCTGCGGTCTGCTGAATCATGACGTTGAGGGAGCCCCCTCCCCCAAGGAAGGCGAAGCGGTCCTTGTGCGCCTCGACGGCCTCCTTGAAGGCGTCGCACTCGTAGAGGTTGGGATGGCCCGCAACGTACGGAGGGGGCATCACGAGCGACCTCGCGACCCCGACGCGGTCCATCTCGCGGAGGCACGTGGCTACGGCGCCCTCGAAGTCGACTTCGCCGGGGCCGACCCTCGCGTCCAGGTGAGCGTGCGTGTCGATCCACGGCGGCGACTCCTCGGCGTGGAGCGTCGCGGCGCAGGCGAGCGCGATACCGAGGAGGGCGGTGCGGCGCATGGGACTCCTGGTCCTGCGGGACGACGCAGGCGAGGGTAGAGGGTATCCACCGGCTGTCCTCGGCCGCAAGGACCATGGCCATTCGCCTACCCCAGACGGGTCGAGTGGGCGAGTCAGCGCGGATCCGCTCTGACGTGCAGGGAAAGTGGGAGTGGTCCCCGATGATCTCTTGAATTGGGGCCTGTGGCTCCCTACTGTCTATGACTACCCGCACGCGGCGGTCGTCGATGATTGGGGGTCGAACATGAGAGCGGCACTGCCGATCCTCCTCCTCTGCCTTCCCTCCTTCGCGCAGCAGGACCCCGACCTGGAACAACGGAGAGTGCGCGTGCTGGCCGTCGTCGGACGCTGGGAGGCCATATCAAGCGAGTTCGACAGGCTCGAGGTGGCCCTCGCCGACAGCGCCATTCCGACGGAGCAACTCGACGCACGGAAGGCGGAGGCACTGTCGGCGCTGAAGCACTTCCTCGCGACGACGCCGAGGGACTCGACGTCTCAGGCAACCGCTCTGGGATTGTCCTCGTGGATACAGTACCTCGCCGGCAGTCCGGAGGAGGCGTACGAGCGCGCTGTGAACGCGCGGGAGCTAGACCCGGACGTCCCGCACGGACACGTCCGCCAGGCGCTGATGCTGTTGCACAGCTATGTCGCGCATGTGGAGTGGCCCGCACCGGTGCCCGGGCCTCAGGGACTTGAGTTCCCTGCCCCGCCCCCGGAGACGCGGGAGAGGAAGCTGCTTCGAGAGCGCCTCGAAGAAGTCCTTGTGGCGCTCCGTCGGGCGCGACTGTCGGACGGAGACGAGGAGAAGGCGCTGGACGCAGCGTCGAAAGCGCTCGCCCAATTGGTGCGTGGAGACTATGCGAACGCGTGGACGGGCCTGGGACGAGTCATCGACAGCCCGACCCTCGCGCCGATCCGGCCCTACCTGTTGAATGCGCGCGCGCAGGCGGCGTTCGCGAGCGGTGAAAGCGTCCGCGCCCTGGAAGACCTCGCGCGTCTTTCGGAGTCGTGGAGTCGGTGGGGCGAAGTTCAATCCCACATCGGACTGGTCCACCACGTCGCCGCGGCGACGCTGGCCTCCGAGGGGCAGGATCCGGGCAATCACTTCGAGGACGCGGACGCGGCATACCAGCGAGCCATCCAGCTAAACCCGAAGGCCGAGTCGTCCTATCGATACTTGAGAGGCGGCGCGCGCCTCATCCACGCCCGGCACATGACTCAGACCGGCGTGGACGCCAGCGCCCGGTACAGGGGAGCAATCGAGGACTTCACGCATGTCCTCGCGGCTCACCCCGGCGTCGTCGAGGTTCTCAGGCAGAGGGTTGATGCGAGCATCGAGCTCTCAGGCCTCGCGGGGCTATCCAACGAGGAAAGACTCCGTGTCTCGAATCTGGCGATCTCGGACCTCACCGAGCTTTCCCGGGGCGAACCGAAGGACCTCCAGGTTCTGGTGGACCGTGCGGACTGCAGGTACCTGGTCTCCACCCTTCCCGGAGTCGAATCAGAGGCCGCACTCGACCAGGCGCGGCAGGCGATCGACGACTACGAGCAGGTCCTCCAGGCGGCGCCTGGGAACCCGCAGGTCGTCGTGAGGCGCGGACGGACCCTGCATCAACTGGGGCGAATCCTGCACGAGATGAGGCGCCCGGCCATCGAGGCCTTCGAACGCGCGATCTCGGACCTGGACAGCGTGATCGCGGCGGATCCCAAGAGCGACGACTTGTGCGAGCTGAGGGGGCAAGCGCGGATGTACCTGGGCCGCGAGTTGCAGAGAGGACGGCAAGATCCCACCGTTGCCTGGAACGCCGCCCTCGCCGATCTGGCGGAGGCCATCCGAGGCGACCCGGCAAGATGGAAAGCGCGCCGCGATCGTGGACGCCTGTTCGAGTGGATGGGGAAGTACGAGGAGGCGATCCCCGAGTACGAAGCGGCTGTGCGACTCGCCCCGGAGGACGCGTGGAGTCGCGGCGCCCTTGCGAGATCCAGGGCCAAGGCCGGATCGTCCTGGGCGACCGACATGGAGATCGCCGACGCCCGGTTCGACGCACAGGACTATGCCTCGGCCAGACCGCTCTTCGAGGGCATCCTCTCCGCGGCGTCCAAGGTAGAAGAATCCGACCCCGAGCTGCGAACGGAGCTCTGTTTCGCCGCGCGCGCCCTGGCATGCGTGCACGCGCTGCTATCGCAGGGTCAGGACGCCCCCGGTGCGAAACGGACCGTAGTCGATCCGGACACCGCGGCGCGGCATCGGGACCGCGCCTTCGAGCTGCTCTTCCGGGCCGTGTCCCTCGGATGGGACGACGAGGCGGAAGCGAAGGGGCTCCCCGACCTGGCCCCGCTGCGAGACGACCCAAGGTGGCAGCCCCTCCTGGAGGCCCTGACGTCAGCGGACAGGTAGCCTCTCTGGGTCCCACGCGACATATCCACCCGTCCCTTTTCCGGGCTCGCGCATCGCGAGGCCGCGCCGGTGCCACGCCAGGGCCGCGTCCGCCAGGCGCGCCTCCCGCGTCACGTTCGCGGGCGCGCCCCAGGCGATGATCTGGCACCAGATCCCGGGCCGTCGCGGAGGGCGAGGGGCGTGGTCGTCAGGGAATCCGGGACTTTCCCTAAGAACGCCGACGGTGCGCGCGACTTGGTAGGGGTCAGCGGGAACGCTTCCCGCGGTCGCCCTGCCTGGTGTGCAACGGGGCAGGTGTTGTCCGACGGTTTCGCTCACGAGGGGTCGCTCGTAAGCCCAGGACCTATATTGAGATGGAGGCAGTCATGTTCGCGCATTCAATCGGGAAGTCCACGTCCGGCCGTCGTCGCGCCCAGGGGATGACGGAGTACATCATCATCGTCGCCCTGATTTCCATCGCGCTCATCACGATCGTCACCTTGTTCGGCAACAAGATCAAGATGCTGTTCGCCGCCGCGCTCCAGTCGACGGAGGAGGGACGGGTGATCGACCCGAAGAGCGTCAAGGACGAGGCGACGCTCAAAGCCAAGCTCGGCAAGGACGAGGTCGATCCGAAGAACTGGAACAAGGCGCACACGCTCAAGCGGTTCCAGAGCGCCGACTAGCAGCCGTGACCCCATCGAGGCCAGGACACCGGCCCGGAGCCGCCGAAGCACGGCGGCCCCGGGCCTCGGGGTTGAGCGGCGCAGGACCGGCGGATAGGATGTCGCCTCGCGAAGTCGCACTTCGAATGAGAGGCACCGTCCGTGAGAGGCCTGTTTCCCGAGTGGCCGGCGCTCGCCGCGATCGCGATCTGGGCCTCGCTCGCCACGGTGGCGGGCGGCTCGCTTCGGGGCGTCTCCCCCGCCGCGCTTTTCACCGTCGCGCTCGCCACGGCGGCCGTGTGCATGGCCCTCGTCGAGAGGCTGCGGGGCCGATCGATCGGCGCGATGTTCCGTCCTCGCGCCCGGGACGCGCTCCTCGTCGCATACGGCATGGGCCTCTATCACGCCCTTCTCTTCGTCGCCTTCGATCGCGCCCCGCTCGTCGAGGCGAACCTCCTCAACTACCTCTGGCCGCTCCTGACTGTGCTGTTCGCCGCGCCGATCTGCGGAGAGCGCCTCTCCCGACGGGTCGTCGCGGGGGCCGTCCTCGGATTCGCGGGGGCGGCGCTGGTGATCGGGGGCTCGGCATCGATCGGGTTCTCCTCGCGGAGCATAGTGGGATACGCCTGCGCGACCGCGGCGGCGATCTGCTGGGCGAGCTTCACGAACCTGCTGAAGGCCCGCCCGCTCCGCTCCCCTGCCTTCCCCCTCGGCACGGCCCTCTCCGCCGCCCTGGGCGTCGCCTGGATGGCCGCCTCGGGCGCGAGCCCGCCGGGGGGCGCGTCGCTCGCCTCCGCAGTCTACCTCGGAGCGCTTCCCATGGGGCTTGCAACCCCGGCGTGGGAACTGGGGATCCGACGCGGGCGCGTGTCGGTCGTCGGCGCCCTCGCCTACCTCACGCCTCTCCTGTCCACCCTGGGGGTCTGCGCCGTCCTCCATCACCCGCTCTCGAAGACCTCGGCGATCGGCGGGGTCCTGATCCTCCTTGGAGCGATCCTCGGCTCGGCGCGAAGGACGTCGCGGGCCTGAGGTCCCGCGCGGCGGCGTGGGTCGCCCCGCATGGGGGCCGATTCGCTTGCCGCTCGTCGAGGCGACTGCGATACTGGCTCCCTGCCGTCCGATGGTCGTCGTCGAATTCCCGCCCGTCCTGCCTCCTCTTGCTCCATGGCCCCCATCACCTGTCCGAGATGCGCCCAGACGTACGCAGCGTCCTTCCAGGCGTGCGTCCACTGCAACGCGCCCCGTCCACCCTCGACGAACCCGTCTCCAGCAGTGGCAGCGGATCTCGATCCGTCGATGCCCTCCACGCTGGCGCCGATGCCGATGCGAGGGCCGGCCCGGGACGACCCGCGACCCGCGGCCCCCGCAAGCCCGGCGGCGCCGCCCGCCGTCTGCCCGTGCTGCGGCGGGGCTCCTGGCACCGCCACGATCCGCGTCGAGACGCGTGAGAACAAGGGGGAGTTCGGGTTCTTCCGGCCGCGCACGCGCTACCTCGTGCGCTGGGCCGATGTGCCGCTGGTCTGCTCCCCATGCATGAACCGCATCGAGCTAAGACGCTACGTTGCGGACGTCCTGACCCCGATGCCGCTCGTCGTCGCCTTTGCCCTGACGGTGGCCTTCGACTCCAAGGCGTACCTCTGGCTGATGGCCTTCTACGCGCTCTACCTCTTCCGATGGGCCTGGGGGCTCGGCTACATCTGGATCGACTGGTTGCTCTACGGCGCGCAGCTCGAAGCGACTCTCGGAGTCTACGCGCCGCACGGCGACCCGGGCACCACGCGCTTTCCGTCGGGGCTGGGGCACTGTCTCCTCCGGATCGGCGGGCTGCCGGCGCTTCTGGTCGGCCTTGCCGTGATCGCGGCCGCGTTCCGGACGCCTCCGTCCGCGGGATCGGACCCGGCGAGGCCGACGGAGCCGGCGGCCGCCGCAGGCGCTTCCGAGGGCGGCGCGCCCAACGAGCAGCCGCGCACGAGGTCCGAACGCGAGATGGCCGCGGCGCGCGCCTTCCTGGAGACCGCGCGCGGCGTCGCCGTGCCGGTCGATCCCGACTCGCTGGCGATGAAGAAGCTCGACGTGCGCCGCGACGACATGGGCTTCTTCCAGGTCTACGCGGACGCCTCCAGGGTGCCTCCTGGGACCGACTATCAGGTGATGACCGGTCCGCAGTTGCTCGCGAAGTTCCTGAACACCCCCGGCCACGACACGGACCTCATGATGATCCAGGGGCCGGGCCTGCCGCTCATCCGCTGGCAGGCCGAGGAGCTGGCGCCGGGGATGCCCGAAGGTGAGCCGCCGGATCCGCAGGTGTTGCGCAAGCCATGACGTGGAGCTCGCGGTTGACGCCGGTCGCGGGAGCGGCGTACCATCCACGGCACTTCCCGTCCCATGCGGTTCGCCCATGTCGCGCTGTGTGCTGCGTTTCCTCTTCGACGCGGGATCTGAGACCTGCCTCTGGGCGGCGAACGAAGAAGCGAGGCGCCGCTTCGGCGACTCCTGGGTCGACCTCGATGCGCTGCCCCTCCCGGCCGAGACCCTCCGTCGCCTCGCGGCCCTCGTACAGCGATACGACGAATCGATCGACTGGGACGACCCGGGCGGGCCCAGCCCGTGGACTCCGGCGGAGCAACAGGAGTTCACCGGCGAGGCCCGCGCCGTGCTGGCGCTCCTGCGCTCGGAGCTCGGCGGGGAGTTCGACGTGGTGGATGAAGCCCGGACGGCCCCGGATCAGCGAGACGCCCCGCGCTGAGGCGGCCGAGGACGATCCCGGGGTTGAGGTCCGGCGGCGATCCGGAAGGAACCGTGTTCATGCCTCCGGGCCAGGGGATACCTTCACGCCGACCGCGAAGCCGTCCTCGAGCGGCAGGAAGGTCGCGCGGAAGCGGCCCGAGCGGACGAGGTCCTCGTTGAAGCGACGCGTGCCGGCGCCCGCGTCGGGCGGGTCGCCCTCGACCGGGAACGCGGCGCGGCGGAAGACGTTGTCGGCGACCACGACGCCTCCCACGCGCAGGTGCTCGGCGGCCCAGGCGAGGTAGGCGGGGTAGGCGGCCTTGTCCGCGTCGACGAAGACGAGGTCGAAGGGTCCGAGGGGCTCGACGTCGCGGAGGCGCTCCAGCGCGGGTCCGACGTGGATCCGCACGCGGTCGAGGACGCCCGCGCGGCGGAACGACTCCTCGGCGACGCGCGCGTGGCGGGGCTCGATCTCGAAGGTGTGGAGGACGCCGTCCACAGGGAGCGCGCGGGCGAGGCAGGTGCCGGAGTAGCCGCCGAGCGTGCCGATCTCGACGATCCGCCTCGCGCCGGCCATGCGGGCCAGGACCTCGAGATGTCGTCCGTCGAAGGGGCCCACGGCGATCGTGGGCAGACCCTCGCGCGCCGATCGCTCCCGGATCTCGGCGAGGACCTCGTCCTCGGGGTGGAGCAGCGCCTCCACGTACGGCGCGATACGCGGATCGGTCGCGCCGAATCCCTTCCTGCGCCCGCCCCGCGCGGATGCGCCCTGCTGAGGGCCGACCTCTGTCATCGGTTCGCCCTCCACCCTCTCCACATCGCGCGCTTCCTCGATGCGATCGAACCTGGACATCCCAAGCCGATACCGGCCTGTCAGGGATGCGCCACGGGCGCCTGCCTCAATTGTCTTTCAGCTTCTCCTTCGCCCGATCCAGGAGACCCTGCAGCGTCGGTTCCCCGGGGACGACCTTGAGCGCGGCCTTGTAGGCGTCGATCGCCTCGGAGACCCTCCCCTGCCGCTCGAGGAGCATCCCCTGGCTCATGCGAGCCCGCCAGTTCCGCGGGTTGCGCCCGATCGCCGCGTCGAGGTCGGCGAGCGCCTTCCCGACCGTCGTCGCGGGGTCGCCTCCCGCCGCCGCCTCCGCCTCCGCGAGGCCGGTCCAGGCCGCGGCGCGGTTCGTAAACGCCTCCGTGGACGGCTTCCGCTCGATCGCCGCGGAGAAGTCCGCCGCCGCCTTGCGGAAGTCCTCGGACGGGTCCTCCCCCGCTGCGGTCCGCGCCGCCGCCATCTGCAGCCGGGCGACGCCGCGGTCGTGGACGTAGTCCGCCGTCCCCGGAGAAAGCGCGACGACGCGGTCGAAGTCCGCCAGCGCCACCTCGTACGACCCGCGCGGGTCGCCTCCTTGCGCCGCCTCCCACATCCCCCGCTCCACGCCGATCAGCGCCCGCGCGCGCAGCGCCCCCGCGTCGTCGGCGCGACGCAGGAGGACCGCCTCGAGGTCCTCGATCGCCCTTGTGTAGAACCCCAGCGGGTCCTCTCCGACCTGCGCCCCCGCGCTCCCGCGCGTATGGAGCGCCGCCGCGCGGTTCAGGCGCGCCTCGAGGGACTCGGGCGCCGTCCCGACCGCGGCGTCGAGCGCCTCGACGGCACGGTCCAGCGTCCCCCGCGGGTCGCGCCCGGCCTGGGCCTCCTCCTCCCCGCGGTTCCGGTACAGGATCCCGAGCCCCATCAGCGCACTGGGGTCGTCCGGCCTCAGACGGAGCGCCTCCTTGAAGTCGCTCTCCGCGCGATCGTACGGCTCCCACGGCGATCCGCCGCGGATCCCCTCCGCATCCCCGAGCCGCTGCCAGGCGACTCCCCTGTCCACGAACCCCTCGGAGGCGCTCGGGAGCAGCTCGACGACCCTCCCGAAGTCGGCGATCGCCTCGCGCAGGGCCGGCCGCGAGTCCTTCCCCGTGGCGAGGAGCTCCGTGGCGACCCCCAACCGCACCAGCCCGGCCGTCAGGAACCTCGACGCGTGCGCGGGCCTCGCGCGGCCCACGGCCTCGAGGTCTTCGACCGCCCTCGTGAGCTCCTTCCGCAGGAAGCGCACCTTGGCGCGCGCGTACCGGAGCCCCGTATGGAAGAGCGCAAGCTCGGGCGCGGCGAGGGAGGAGGAGAGGTCCTCCTCGGCGCGGTCGAGGCGGCCCGTCTGCAGCGCGCGCATCGCGTCGAGCGCGGTTACGAAGGACTCAGCGCCCCCCGACTCCGAGCGGCGGGCGTTCCCGACCTCGCCGAGGAGCGCCTCGATCCGCTGGCGGTCCTCGATCATCGAGGGCGTCTCGCCGGGCATCTCGCCGAAGCGGATCCCCCCGGCGGTCGGGAAGACGTCGGGGAGCCCCTGGGCCTCGACGTACCGGGCGAAGCGCACGAGCGCCTCGAGGAGCCGCCCGTGCGCGACCTCCGGGTCCATCGACGCGGCCGACCGCATCCGCGCGATCCCCTGCTCCTCGCGCCCCGCGAGGCACTCGGCCCATCCCACCAGGGCCGTCGCGGTCGCGCGAGAGGCGGAGTCGGCCGGCGTGACCTCCAGGAATTCCTCGATCGCCGGCCAGGGCTCGCGCGCCCGCAGGGATGCCTCCTCGTTCGACAGGCGCGAGTCGTAGCGGATCTCCTCGAGCCGGCGGATCGCGTCGCCGAGGGCGCTCCAGCGCAGCAGGACGTCCGCGACGCGTTGCGACCTGCGCGCGGCCTCCTCCAGCGCGGTCCGCTCGGCCTCCTGCGCCGTCTCCGTCCGCCTCCGGTCGGCGGCGAGCGCAGCCTCACGGACCGCGAACGCGACGCCGAGGATCCCGAGGAGGAGCGCGGGGAGGAAGACTCGTCGCCCCCTCCAGGCGCCGCGCGCGACGCGTCTCGCCATCGACATGGGGCGCGCGCGGATCGGCTCGCCGGCCAGGTACCTTCCGAGGTCGTCGGCGAGGTCCCCCAGCCGCGCATACCGCCGCGCGGGGTCCTTCTCAATCGGCTTGAGGCAGAGGGTCTCGAGGTCGAGGTCCACCTCGGCGCGCAGCTTCGACGGGCGGTCGGGCTCGCGATCGCAGATGGCGTTCAGGAGCGCCCGCAGCGCGCCTCCCTCGAACGGCAGCCGCCCCGTGAGCGCCTCGTAGAAAACCACGCCGAGGGAGAACTGGTCGCTCGCCGGGCCGACGTCCTGCGTGCGGCCCGAGGCCTGCTCGGGGCTCATGTACTGCGGGGTCCCGACGAGGGCGCCGCTCATCGTAAGGGCGGCCGAGGGCGACTGGCCGACCTCCTTGGCCAGCCCGAAGTCGGTGACGCGGGGCGCGCCGGCCTCGTCGATCAGGATGTTGCCCGGCTTCACGTCGCGGTGCACGACGCCCTGGTCGTGCGCGTATTGAAGGCCCTCGGCGATCGACTTCACCCACTGGACGGCCTGGCGGATCGGGACGGGTCCCTCCAGCACGCCGGCGAGGGACCGGCCGCGGACGAACTCCTGGGTGAGGTAGGGGACGCCGTCGTGCTCCCCTACGTCCAGGATGCCCACGATGGAGGCGTGGGAGAGCTTCGCGGCGAGGCGCGCCTCGCGCTGGAACCTCTCGACCTGGTCCGGGGCGAGGTCGGGGCCGGAGAGGATCTGCTTGAGGGCGACGACGCGGCGGAGGCTCGTGTCCCAGGCTTCCCAGACGATCCCCATCCCGCCGCGTCCGACCTCGCGGCGGAGGCGGTATCGGCCGAACGGCCGTCCCTCGCGGTCGCGCGGGTCGGGGGCGACCCGGCTTCCGTGCGTCGCGTCGACGGTGCCCTCCGTGGCGGGGTGAGGGAGCGGGAGGGTCCGTTCGCCGGGCTCGGGCGTGTCGACCGGTGGCGGATCGGGCATCCATCCTCCCTCACGGTTTCCCCGCGCGGAACGCGGGCAGCGTACCACGCGCGCGCCGCGAGGACAATGCGCCCAGGGGGGACGTGGACCGGCGGCGACGGGGCGTGATAGGATCCGCCGCGATGATCGAGTTTCCCCTCCGACTCCGCCACGCATCGTCGCCCAAGGGCGCAGCCGCGTGGCTCATTCCGGGGCAGGACGTCCAGGCGTGGATCGAGGAGATCGCGCGGTGGGGCGTGCCCATGGGCGGCGTGGCGCTGCACGTGCTCCCCGGCGCGCACGGCGTGCTCGCCATCCCGCCCGAGGCGCCCCGCGAGACGA
>CAZYRM010000125.1:0-18627 GCA_964649705.1 uncultured Planctomycetia bacterium | reverse complement strand
CGCCCTGGGTCGACTTCTCCACCCCCTCCTGGTCCTTCATCAGGTCCTTGAGCGCCGCGAGGGCCTCGTCGATCTTCTTCCCCAGCTCCTCCGGGGTGTCCTTCTGCGCGGCGTCGGAGAGCTTCTGCTGGTCCGACATCATCTGGTCGAGTTCCTTCTTGAACTCCGCGACCGCCTCGTTCCGCTCCTTGTTGAAGTCCTTCATCTCCTGGAGGGACTTCTTGTGCTCCTCGGAGAGCTTCTTGACCTCCTTGAGCGCCGCGCGGATGTCCTCCAGCTTCCTCTTCATTTCGTCGGTGTCCTTGCGGTCCTCCAGGAACGCCAGGAGCGCCACGATGTCGGCCTCGATCTCCTCCGCCTTGTCCATCGCCAGGCCGAGCTTGTTGGTGTCGAGGAACTCGATCAGCTCCTTGACGTCCTGCTCGACGAGGTCCTTCTTCACCTTCTCGAACGCCTTGAGGAGCTTCTCCGCGTAGTACGGGTTGCGCTCCTTGAGCTTGTCCGCGACGCGGATCATCTTCTCTTCGAGCGAGTTGATGTCCCGCTGGAGGGACTTTTCGCCCTCCGTCACCCCCTTGTTCGGGTCGTCGTCCGCGTTGACGGCGAAACCGAAGGTCAGCGCGAGGGCCAGGGTCATGAAGCCGATCGAGCGGTGCATGGCGACCTCACTTGTTCCTGATCTGTCCCATCAAGTCCTTGTGGCGGAGGAGGATCTCGCGCCACGCCTTCACCACTTCCTGGAAGTCTTCCCACTTGCCCAGCGCCTCGAGGGCCTTCTGGAGCTCCTCGAGGGCCTCCTGCTGGCGGTCCGCCGCGGCCGAGAGCTTCTCGCCGCGCTCGGCGCCCTTGGGGGTCGTCTCCGCGCGCGACAGCTCCTCCGCGGCCTGCGGGGACTTCTGCTGCGCCACGTCGGCGATCATCTCCTTGACCTTCTCCAACTGCTCTTTGGACGCCGGGTCCATGAGCTTGTTCACCTCGACGTCCTTCAGCACCTCGCCGAACTCCTTGCCGAGCCGCTCCAGCCGCTGGCCGAGCTGCCGCTGGGAGGTCGTGAGCGCGGAGATCTGGCGCTTCTCGGCCTGCGTGAGCTGGTCCTTCGCGGAGAAGGGCTGCACGATGTCCCGGACCCGCTTCTGCTCCGCTTCCTGGGCGTTCGCGTTCTTCTCGAGCTCCTGCTTCAGTTTCAGGAGCTGGTCCTCGACCTGCGACTCCTTCGTCTCCTTGGAGACGACCGAGAGGTTGTACTCCTTCGACTTCGTCGGAGGATGAGGCTCCGGCCCGTGGTTGTCCTTCGCCTCGATCCAGTAGCGGATGACGTCGCCTTCCTTGGCGCCGAACGAGGAGAGATCCATCGACCACGTGCTCTCGATCTTCGTCGTCCCGTAGTCGCCCCTGTTCTGCTCGTGGTCGAAGAGCACCTTCGTCGGCGCGCCCTCGACCCCGACCTTGATCCAGTAGAAGGCGACCTCGACGACCCCGTAGTCGTCCGTGGTCATCGCGCCGAGCGGCACGACGGCGATCTGCGTGACCGCCTTGTCCATCGCCGGCTCGATGACCTTGACGACCGGGTGCGCGTCCTGGATCGAGCGGATGCTGTAGCGGTTCACGCGCGACTTCAGGTCCTCCTGGGAGAGGAGGAAGACGCTGTACTCGCCGTCCGCGTCGACGCGGAACTTCCCGCGGACCGTCGAGCCCGGCCCGTTTGCGCGAGGGCCGATCTCCATCGGCACGGGGAACTCGGCCTCGCGGCCGATCGTGAGGCGGAGCTGGGCCTCCTTGAGCGGGACGTTGATGTCCGCCTCGACGATCACCGTGGTCCCCGCGGGGGCCTTCAGGTTGCCGCCCTCCTCGGGGTGGTCGGCGGGCGTGTCCTTCATGCCCGTGTAGTCGGGGTAGTCGTAGCGCGCGAAGATCCGGTCGATCCGCGGCGAGGGCGCCGCGTGGATGGAGATCCAGTCGGTCTCGGAGGTGACCGTGTCCGCCTTCATGATGAAGTCGTCGCGGACGTTCAGGATGTCGTAGTGGTAGAGGCTGCCGGTGTCGGCCACCATCCGCTCGCGGTCCTCCTCCGAACCGGTGGCCCACTTGACCGTGAGGTGGACCTGGGGCCGCTTTCCGCGTCCGGTGACGAAGTTGTACGCGGAGCAGAGGAACCGGACGGCGCCGTTCGCGTCCTCGGCGGGCTCGAGGGGCAGCGAACCGACCGCCTCGACCGTCGCGGTGAACTTCTCCCCCTTCGGGACCTGGTGGCTGTCGAGGACGAAGCGGATCCGCGTCCCGGGGTCGTAGGGGACGTTCCTGAGGAGGAGCAGCCGCTGCATCCAGACGACGGCGTGGTCGGGCTGGAGCAGCGCGAAGTAGGCGGTCACCGCGAGCAGCGACGCGCACCCCTTGACCATCGCCCCGCGGGGGATCCGCCCCGTGAGGATGTCGAAGAACCGGACGCGCTTCGCGGCCTCGAGGGCATCCTCGACGATGACCTTCACGAGCTCCGGCGAGTTGAAGTTCTCCTCCCCCGGCTTCCCGAGGTTCCGGGAGAGCTGGAGGGCGCTGATCAGGCGGTCCTTGAGCTGCGGGTTCGTCCTCTCGACGCAGAGGGCGATGTCGTCGTCGCCGATCTGCTTCCCGAGGGGGTACACGAGGTGGCGCCACGCCATGTAGCCGAGGGCGCCGACGCCTCCCAGCAGGAACGCGCCGCGGACGGCCGCGGGGAGCTTCGGGATGAGATAATCGGCGATGTAGGTGAGGATGACGAACGCGGCGAGGGTCAGTGCGACGCGCCCCAGGCCGTGCACGAGGTAGTAGGTCCTCACGCGGCGGCGCACGGCGTCGATGCTCGCGCGGATCGAATCGAGTTCCATCGTGGCTCCCTGCTCCAGTCCCGTGGACTACTTCACGTCGATCAGGATCGGTGAGGACTCCAGCATCCCCTGCCACTCGAGGCTGCCCGAGGCCGCCCCGGCGCTCACGTAGAGCCCTGAGACCATGTAGGTCCCCTCGTGCGGAAGGACGCGGCGGACGTTGAACTCCTGGACGAGGTCGCCGTTCGGATCGACCGCGACCGGGCTCTTCCCGTCCCCTCCGAGGTCGTTCAGGCGCACGACGAAGGCGTTCCCGGCGTCGTCCAGCGCGTTCAGGATGTAGTACGGCGAAGGGCTGGCGGCCGGTGGGGAGAGGGACAGCTTTGCGTGGGGGCTCGTGAAGCGGAAGCGGAGGGTCAGGTCTTCGGCTTCGATGGAGAGGTGGGGGTCTCTGCGGAGGGAGGGTTCGACGCGGATGTCGGCGAGTGCGAAGTCCTGCACGGGCGTCGGGGCGGAGGGGGCGGCGCCTGGCCGCGCCATGCTTCGTGATTTCTCCGCGACCGACTGGGCCCCCTCGCCGTTCGCGATCCTCACGACGCCCCGCGCGACGGTCAGCGCCGTACCCTTGGTCGAGGCGTTGACGCGGAAGACGGTCCCCGAGACGGAGACCACCGCGCACGGAGTCGTGACCTTGAAGCCGCGGCCGCCGGGCGTGATGTCGGCGGTCAGGACGCCATTCGTGAGCGTCCACGCGAGCGGCTGGTCGAGCGAGAGCTCCGCGGGCCCGAGGAGCTCCACCTGGCCTGCTCCCGGCAGTTCCAGGAGCGCGGAAGACCCGGCGGCGAGGCGGAGGTGCTGCCCTACGTCGAGCCGAGACCCCTGGGCGGGGGCGCCTGCGCCGAGGGCGTCGCGGACGACCGCGGCCGTCTGCGCGACGACCCGGTCGCTTCCCTGCGTCGACTGCCAGGCCGTAAACAACGCGGCCGCGACGAGCATCGCCGCGGCCACCTTGAGCATCCACCACGACCTGTGGGGCATGGGCTTCGGCCCCGTCGCGGCGGAGATTCCCGCCTCGATCCGGTTCCACAAGGCGGCGGAGGGCTCGTAGGCGTCTTCGGTCTGGCGCAGGAGGGAGAGGACGGAGGGGAGGTCGGAGGCGTCTTCACGGCAGGAGGGGCAACTGGCGAGGTGTTCCGCGGGGTCTCTGTCCGGGGTGGGTGTGCCGTCGCCCTGCCATTTGTCGAGTTGCGAGGCCTGAAACTCGTCGCACGTCATAGGCTTGCGCTCCTCTTCGGTTCCCCAAGGGGACCCACGTTAGAACAGGTGTGCCGCGATTAGGTTCACGGCTTTTTCACCTTGGGGAGGGCGAAGGGCCTACGGAGATCCGGTGCAAAGCCCCTACATTATATAGATGGCGGCCCAGGAACGGCAGCGCGGAGGGGTCGTCGGCACGGATCCCGACGTCGGTCGGACCCGGGAGGACGGCCAGGGTGACGGAGGCGCCGGCGTCCAGGTCGGCGAGGTGCGATGAGAGGCCCTTGACGAAGACGTAGACGCGCGCGCCGGTGCGGTTGTCGATCTGGAGGAGGGTCTCGGGGTGCGCCGCGGCTGGCAGAGGCTCCGAGGGGGGCTGCGGGAGGGTGATGTGCTCGCCTTGGGCGATGCGTGCCAGCTCGATGGCGACGATGGCGTCGCGCGACTTGGCGCCCGGCTCCGAGTCGGGGGCGATCTGGTAGACGTAGCGATACTCGCGGAGGGCGGCGTCGATCTGTCCCTCGCGTTGCGCGGCGTCGCCCCGCTCGAGGTGCTCCTTCATGGCCTGGGCGGGCGTGGTCGTGGCGGGCTTCGAGGAGGTGCAGCCCAGGAGAGCGAGGAGGAGGATCGTGGCGGCGCGCATCGTGGGGATGATAGCGGCGGCGTTGCCGGACGGCAAGAGGCGCGACCTCCGGTTTGCCCGGGGCGCAAGCGACGGGAACGGCGGTGGATTTCAACACGAAGACGCGAAGACGCGAAGAGCTGATCGGACGAACCAGGGTCCTTGTCCACCCGGCGGCCGCAGCGCCAGAGGAGAAGGGCCTCGCCGCGCCGCGGCGCGGCGAGGCGAGCGGTGGGGCGAGGCGTGGGGGACAGAGGGTGCGGTCGGAGCAGGCTGCTGGTGGCACAGGCGGCAGGAATCGTCCCCGGCCACTCCAGGTCCTTCAGGCCCTCTGTCCCCCGTGCCTCGGCCCCACCGCTCGGCCGCCCGCGGGCGGCCCCTTCTCCTCGGCGCAGCGGCCGCAGCGTTGCCCATCCCCACCAGTTCCGCAGAGGTGCGCTTCGCGTCTTTGCGTCTTCGTGTTGAAATCACCGCCGGGGACCTGGCTCACCCAAGGCAAGCTCACCTCCCCTGGTGCCTGAGCGCCTTGTTGTGCGCCCGGAACGCCGCGAGCCGATCGGGGTCGAGGCCCGCCTCCCAGTCCCCTCCTTGCAACACCACATGCGCGACGTCGCCGTCAGGGTATTCGTCGACGATCCGCTTGCGCAGCAGAGCGGCGTCCTCGCCCTTCGAGAAGTACGACGCCCAGAGGAGCCCGTCGTCGGCGAGCGACGACTTCGGGAAGCGCATCGCCAGCTCGATGAACGCCTCGCGGGCCCGCGCCGCCAGCTCTTCCGGCGAGCCCACGACGCCATAGAGCCCCGCCACATCGAAGAGTCGCAGGTTCACCACGCCCACCATGTAGAGCGCCTTCGCGGCGGTCGGGTCATCCGGCCACCGGTCCGCGACCTCGCGGTAGATCCGCCGCGCGCGGAAGAATCCGTGCTCGCGTTCCAGGAAGGCCTCCACGGCCCTCCCCTCCTCCTTCGAGACCTCGTTCGCCGCGTAACGCAAGAGCCTCACGTCCCCCGCCCAGCCCCCCTCGATGTCCTGTCCCAGATCGAACCACGTCGTTGCCCAGCGGTACGTCGCGACCGCGGGATCCGCGGGGATCCTCTCGAGGAGCTGTGTGCACCGCTCGCGCACCTCGGCGTCGTTCGCCGTCGATCCCGCCTGGATCGCCCGCGCCGCCGGCGCGCCAATCTCGAGGAGCCGTTGCTGCGCCGCCTCGCGGATCTCCCAGTCGTCCGCGCCCAGCTCGCGGACTCGCCGCACGGCCTCCTCGGCCACGGACGGGTCCGCGACGCCGCGGCACATCTCGACCTGCCGCCAGGCCTGCTCCAGGCGATCCGTCAGCTCCAGTCGGCCGTCGATCGAGTCATCGTCGTGGCAGTCCTCGCCGATCGCCCTCGCCACCCGTCGCGCCTCGTCCCAGCGCCCCTCGGCGAGGAGCCTCCGCCACAGGACGCGGCCGATGGTCCCGTCGGCCGGTCGTTCGAGATGAAACGCGAGGAGCTCCTCGGTCGTGCAGATCACCTCGGCGACGTACATCGAGTCGGCGTAGTAGTCGGCGTCGCGGTAGAGCCTCAGGGCGCCCAACCGGTCGCCTGACCGCTCGAGGGCGACGGCCACCTCCGCGCGGAACGCGGAGAGCAGGTCGGACCCGTCGGCCTGGTCGTCCAGCGTCTCCTCGATGGCCTTCGCCGCGGCCATGGCGTCCTCCAGCTTCCCAAGGGCGAGATCGGCGCGACCGCGCGCGTCCCAGGCGCGCACGGACCACTCGGCGTCGGGGGCGAGCGCCAGGGCTTCCTCGGCGTCCTTGCGTGCCCCCGCGGCGTCCCCGGTGGCGAGCCTGGCTCGCGCGATCTGCGCGTGAGCAAACCCGACCACCTGCGGGTCTCCCCCACGGAGGCGATCGAGCACGCGGGCGGCCGGCTCGATCAGGGGTGCGGCCTCCTCCCCTTCGTCGAGGCTCCCCTCGGCGAGGTTCAGCTCGGCCACCAGCGCGCGGAGGGCGAACGGGCTGTCGGGGCAACGGCGCATCAGCTCGGCGGACTGCCCGGTCTCCAGGAGGTACCGATCGAGCATCCCGGCCTTCTCAAGGTCGACGGTCGAGACGAGGCCGTCCTTCACCCAGCGCTGGAGGTGTCGCATTGCCACCGCTGCGTAGGGGATGTCGCCGCCCGGGGGCTGCGCCCTGAGGACTCCCGCGGCGGCGTCGATCGCCTCGTCCTCGCGCTCCTGCCTTTCCGCGGCGTCGAGGAGCATCGTCAGCGCCGCGGGGGCCCACTGGCTCGCGGGGAAGCGCGTGCAAACGGCCCACAGGTGGTCCCACTGGCGCTCCGGGTTCGGCGCGCGGTCAGGATTCTCCGCGAGATGAGGCCCCCATGCGGCATTGGCATCCGTGGGGACGAGGTGCACCTCGTGCATCGCCAGGAGATAGTGCGCGAGCGGCGCGAAGGGCCCGTCGGGGGACTCCTTGAGGAGCGTGCGGAGGCGCTTCGCGGCCTGCTTGGGAGGGCTTCCCATCGCGACGCGGTACAGGGCGTTGTCGCGGAGCCACGAGGGGCCCTTCTCCAGGGCCTCCTGGAAGAGCGGCAGGGCCTCCTCGGGATAGCCCCACCAGGCCAGCCCGCAGGCGGAGAGGTGGCGGGTGCCTTCGATGTATGAGGCGATCCCTGGAGGCAGCTCCTTGCCCTCCCTCTGGAGCTGTCGGTAGACGACGTAGAGGAGCGACTCCTCGGCCTCCTCGCGCATGTCGCCGTCCGGAAACGTCGCGAGGAGCGCCTCGTACGAGCGAGCGGCGTCGGTGAGCCGGCCCGCGAGCAGATGGCACCGGGCGATCTCCGCGAGGACGTCGTCGCCCAGCGTGTCCAGGTCGTTCCGCTTTCGCAGCGCCTCGAGCGTCGCGAGCGCCGCGGCGTGGTCGCCCTTCGATCGCTGGGCCTGAGCGAGGAGCCATCGTGCTCGCACGGAGTCCCACTTCGCGAACCGCTCCGCGGCCCTGGCGGCGTCGGTCGGCAGCTCGATCAGCCCCGCGAGGCAGCTCCACTCCTCTGCGAGCGGGCCTCCCTCACGGAGCAGCCTGCGCGCCTCGTCGAGGCGCCCCTCCTCGTACGCTCTTCTCGCAGCGAGGAACGGCAGGACCTCGTCTTTCGGCGCGGCTGCGACTCGGATGCGGGTCCTCGCGACGTCCAGGGGATGCAGGAGGAACCGATCCGCGCGCCTGTACTGCAGTGCCGACATTGCGTCCTTGGCGACCTGGCGGTAGAGAAGGAGCGCCGCCTCCGTGTTTCCCTCCTCCTCGCGCAAGTACGCCTCCCGCACGGTCGCCGCGTCGAGGAAGCACCCGGGCTCGACCTGACAGGAGTCCAGCTCCCACGACTCGAGCGGCGAGTGGGTGTGGAGGCGGCCGAAGCGCGGCGAGGGGCCGGGGTCCCAGACGCAGGCGATGGCGTTGCGGAACCAGGCGAGCGCGGCGAGGATGCCGACGATCGAGAGGATCAGGACGGCTCGGCGCATGTGGGCCTCGTGAAGGCCCCGGCAGCGCTGGCGATTGTACCGGCGGGAGTCCGCCTGGGAAGCGAATTCAGGGGGTCGCCTACGGCGACGCCGAGTCTACCCTCAGCCCCCCGGCTGCGGGACAGGCTGCGGGTTGTACAGCCCGTCCACATCCTGCAAGGGCGACTGGCCCTGCGCCCGGTGGAAGTTGATCCGCTGCGCGAGCGAGTTCGCGCGCGCGTCCACGGGCAAACGCCGCCGCCAGTTTCCCTGCAGGTCCTGCATCTCCCGCGTCAGCCTCCCAACGGCCTCGTCGTGGCGGCGCGTCAGCTCCCTCGCCGCCGCGTCGCGCGCGACCGTGTCGCCTCCGCCCGTCAGCGCCCTCGTGGCGTCGACGACGAACCGCGCCTCCTCCAGGAAGTCCTGCGGCGCCCAGAAGCCCCCGAGCTCGTTCATCACGAACCCGTTCGAGGCGCAGAAGTACATGTTCACCGCGCCGTTCCCTGTCCCCTGCGGGAAGTTCCGCTCCCAGCGGAAGTCGGCGATCCGCGGAAAGTTGTCCTGCGGCGTCCCGGGCGCGCGGTTGCGCCACACGCAGACGTACTGGGCCTCCAGGTAGTCGGCCACGCGGCGGTCCGAGAACGTCACGGTCCTCGTGTACTGCCCCGCGGCTCAGCAAAGCTCGTCGTCGAGGTTCCCCTGCAGGTAGATCACGAAGAGCAGCTTCCCGCTCCTCATCGCCTCCTGCCTCGCGGCGTCCATGTCGGTGCGCCAGTGGATCAGCTCGCGCCATGTCGGAGGCTGCGGCGGGTCGGGGACGATGACAATCGGACCTGGCGGGTCCTGCCCGGGGAGGGGGTCTCCCCACAGGTCGCCGGCCCTCGCGGTAGCCGCCAATCCCAACATCAGCGCCAGGGCCAAGATCGGAGCGCGTCGCATGGCTCCTCCGAAGAAGTGTCGACAAGTGCAGGCCCGGGTGATATAAGGGGAGTTTTCCACCTGGGCGTTCGGCATGGGGGGTTGGACGTGTGAACCCTTTGTCGGGTTCCCTGTTAATGTAGCTCGTTTTGCGGCAAGTACTTAGATCGGTCTCCCCATGGCGAACACAAACGGCCTCTCCCACATCCGAAACATCGGAATCATCGCCCACATCGACAGTGGAAAGACGACGCTGTCCGAGCGGGTCCTCTTCTACACGGGCCGCACATACAAGATGGGCGAGGTGCACGACGGCGCCGCGGCCCTCGACTACATGGACCAGGAGCGCGAGCGCGGGATCAGCATCACCTCCGCGAGTACGACGTGCTTCTGGAAGGACCATCGGATCAACCTGATCGACACACCCGGCCACGTCGACTTCACGGCCGAGGTGGAGCGGTCCCTGCGCGTGCTCGACGGCGCGGTCGGCGTCTTCTGCGGCGTCGCGGGCGTCGAGGCCCAGTCCGAGACCGTCTGGAGGCAGGCCTCCCGCTACGGCGTGCCGCGCCTCGCCTTCGTCAACAAGCTCGACCGGATCGGCGCCGACCTGGACAAGGTCGTGGCCTCGATGCGGCACAAGCTCCAGGCCAACGCCGTCCCGATCCAGATGCCCGTCGGCCGCGAGAAGGACTACCGGGGCGTGATCGACCTCGTGACGATGGTCCAGGAGGCGTACGAGGACACCGTGGGCGGCACGAAGTCGCACCCGGTCCCGATCCACGCCGACTACCGCGACCTCGCCGAGGACTATCGCGAGCAGATGCTGGAGAAGCTCGCCGACGAGTCGGACGAGCTGATGGACCTCTACCTTCACCACAAGGAAGTCCCGGTCGAGCTGATCAAGAAGGCGATCCGGAAGGGCGTCCTCGCCAACCGCCTCACGCCCGTCCTCTGCGGGTCCGCGCTCAAGAACCGCGGCGTGAGGAAGCTGCTCGACGCCGTGTGCGACTACCTCCCCTCCCCGCTCGACGTGGCGGCCGTGCAGGGACGCAAGCCGGACAGCACGGAGGAGCTGGCGTGCGAGGTGGACCCCGAGGGCCCCCTCTGCGCGCTCGCGTTCAAGACGATCTCCATGCCGAGCGGCGACCTCACGTTCCTCCGCGTCTACCGTGGCACGCTCAAGCGCGGGGACGCGGTCTACAACTCGACCCGCGACTCGCACGAGCGCGTCGGGCGGCTCGTCCTCATGCACGCGGACAAGCAGGAGGCGGTCGACGAGGCGAAGGCGGGCGAGATCGTCGCCTCGATCGGCCTCAAGCAGACGATGACGGGCGATACGCTCTGCGACGATGACCACCCGATCGTCCTCTCGAGCATGAACTTCCCCGATCCCGTGATCAGCCAGTCGATCTCGGCGAAGAACAAGGGCGACCGCGATCGCCTCGGGGAGGCGCTGGCGCGCCAGTGCAAGGAGGACCCGACGTTCCACCGTCACGTCGACCCCGAGACGGACGAGATGATCATCGCGGGGATGGGAGAGCTCCACCTCGAGATCAAGGTGGACCTGCTGCGCCGCGAGCACCGCCTCGACGTGGAGGTCGGCGTGCCGAAGGTCGCCTATCGCTTGACGCTCGCGAAGCCGGTCAAGCTGGAGGCACGCCACATCAAGCAGACGGGCGGCCACGGGCAGTACGCCGTAATCGAGCTGCAGTTCTCCACGCAGCACGAGCAGGCGGGACTCGTGTTCGAGGACGACACGCGCGGCGGCAGGGTCCCGAGGGAGTACATCCCGTCGATCGAGCGCGGACTCAAGGCGGAGATGGAGCGGGGCGCGGGGTTCAAGTTCCCGATCTTCAACCTGAAGGCCGTCCTCGTCGACGGGAGCGCGCACGACGTCGACTCGAGCCCCATGGCGTTCGAGACCTGCGCGGCGATGGCGCTGCGGATGGCGGTCGAGAAGGTCGGCGTGGTGCTCCTGGAGCCCGTGATGAAGCTCGAGGTCCAGACGCCCGAGGAGAGCATGGGCGACGTGATCGGCGACCTCAACTCGCGTCGGACGGGGATCTCCGAGATCACGCCCGACCCCGGTACGAAGTACATCCGCGGCCAGGTGCCGATCTGCGAGATGTTCCAGTACTCGACCGTGATCCGCTCCCTCACCAAGGGGCGGGGCGCGTACTCGATGGAGCCGATGGGGTACGCGCAGGTGCCGCGGAACCTCGCCGAGCCGATCCTGAAGGGGGCGCGGCGGAACGCGGAGGCGTAGCGCGCCTCGCAATTCCCTTGCGGGGCGCGGGCGGCCGGGGCATGATCCTGGCCTCGCCCCTGCGTGCAAGAACGACCGCGTCCGTGCATCCGCGCACCGGGGCTCGCGCGCGTTGTCGTCGCAAGTTCTTGCGCCGTCGAGGCGTCAGCAATCAGGGCATCTGGCAGAGGGTTGCATACACTTCACCGCGGGGCGCGGGGTTCGACTCGCCCCGCAGCACATGCCCCTGAGAACCGCTCATCGAGACTTGAGTCATCTCACGGAGGTCCACCATGCCGCGTTGGGACCGCACGTCGCCTGAGTTTCCGGACAACGGGGATGCGGGCGTCAAGGCGAAGCTCGGGAGGGCCGCGAAGCTCGTCGCGGGCCTGCTGATCCTGATCTTCGGGATCAAGTTCTTCACGATGTGCCTCGTCCGCGTCGACAGCGGGGAGGCCGCCGTCTTGATCAAGAAGACGGGGAAGGACCTACCGACCGGAGACATCGCCGCGCCGGACGAGACCTACAAGGGGATGCAGGAGACGGTGCTGACCGAGGGGTGGCATCTCTTGAATCCGTATACGTGGGACTACGTCGTCGTGCAGCAGGTCGACATCCCGAAGGACAAGGTCGGAATCAAGATCCGCAACTTCGGGAAGCCGATGGAGCCCGGTCGGGTCATCGCGAAGGAGGGGGAGAAGGGGATCCAGGCCGAGATCCTGAAGACGGGCCGGTACCCCCTGAACACCTATCTCTACAGCGTGGAGATTCAGAACCCGACGCAGATCGCAGGAAACCACGTCGGCGTCGTGAACCTGCTGGACGGCAAGGACCCCGAGAACCCGAACGTCTTCGTCGTGAAGACGGGGGAACGCGGAACCCAGCCGAACACGATCTCGGCGGGGTCGCACTACATCAATCCGTACGAAAAGTGGATCTTCCCGATGCCGCTGGAGTCGCACCGATTCAACCTGACCGGAGAAGGCGCGATCGAGTTCCCGTCGAAGGACGGGTTCCCGATCAGGATGGAGGCCGTCATCGAGTGGGCCGTCGACCCCGCGCGGGCCGCGGAGGTCTTCGTGAAGTACGTCGACTCGCGCGCCTACAATGCCGGGTCGAAGTCGGACGAGATGGTGAAGCTGTGCATCGAGGAGACCGTGATCCTCCCCTACGCGCGCGCCTTCAGCCGCATCGAGGGGTCGAAACACATCGCGAAGGAGCTGATCGACAAGAAGACGCGCGACCAGCTCCAGAAGGAGGTGTTCGAGGGCCTGACCGACACCTCGGGCTCCCAGGGGATCCAGATTCGCAGCGTGAACATCCTCTCGGCGGCGCCGCCGGAGGCGATCACGAAGCCGATCAACGAGCGCGAGCTGGCCATCCGCCTGCGCGAGACGTACGAGCAGCAGATCGAGCGTGAGAAGCGGGAGAAGGACCTGGCGAAGGAGAAGAAGCTCCAGGAACGCCTGCAGCAGATGAAGAAGACGGAGGCGGACGTCTCCGTGCAGATCACGCAGGCGACGCGGGAGAAGGAGGTCGCGGTGATCGAGGCGAGCCGGAGGCTCGACGTCGCGAAGAAGGAGCTCGAGGCGGCGAAGAACCAGGCCGCGGCGATCATGTCGAAGGGGAAGGCGGAGGCGGACGTCATCGCCTACCAGAACACGGCCGAGGCGAGCGGGATCCGCGTGGCGCGGAACGCCTTCGGCGACGGGGAGTCGTACGTGAGGTACCTGTTCCAGGAGAAGGTGGGGCCCTCCATCAAGTACGTGCTCACGAACACGGACGGGCCGATCGTGGACATCTTCAGGCAGTTCCAGCGGCCCGGGGCCGTCAAGTAGGAGGAGAGAGCCATGCAGATGACCAAGAGGATTGTCGTGGCCATCCTCCTCGCCGTCGCGGTGTGGGGCGGCTGCTGGAGGTGGACGATGTGCAGGGTGTACGTCGGCCCGGACGAGGGGCTCGTCCTGACCTCGAAGATGGGGAAGGACAACCCCGACCAGGAGAACCTGCGCGTGGTCGACGAGGGGTACAAGGGCGTCTACAAGACGGTCCTGGGAGAGGGGAGGCACTTCTACAACCCCTTCACCTTCGACCGCGCGACGACGCCGTTGACCGTGACCATCGGCGCGGAGCAGATCGGCGTCGTGGAGTCGAAGAGCGGGAAGCCGCTCCCCGGGGACAAGTTCCTCGTGGAGGACCCGACCTTCAAGGGGGTGTGGCGGCAGGTGCTCACGCCCGGGAAGTGGCGCCTGAACCCGGTCGCGTTCGTGGTCACGCCGCTGCCGGCGAAGGTGATCCGCCCCGGGTACGTGGGATGCGTCACGCACCTGACCGGCACCGACCCCGGCGAGAGCCGCCTGGCGAAGCCGGACGAGCGCGGCATCCAGGCGAAGGTCGTGCAGCCCGGGCGGTACTACGTCAACCCGCAGGAGTACAAGGTCGAGGAGGTCGAGGTCGGATACACCGAGCTGTCGCTGGAGGACGTGACCTTCCCGTCGAAGGACGGCTTCCAGATCAAGCTCGACATCACGGTGGTCTTCGGCTTGGAGCCGGAGAACGTGCCGTACGTGATGCTGAGGTTCGGCAACGTGGCGGCGATCGTGGAGAAGGTGATCAAGCCGAACGTGGAGTCGATCTGCCGCACGGAGGGATCCGCGTACCAGGCGAAGGACTTCATCGAGGGGACCACGCGGGAGACCTTCCAGCGGACGTTCACGGAGAGCCTGACGCAGCACGCGAAGGAGCGGAAGATCACCGTGATCACGGGCCTGGTGAGGGCGATCGACGTGCCGGCGAACCTGCGGGAGCCGATCCAGCAGGCGAAGGTCGCGGTCGAAGAGGGGCTCACGAAGATCGAGCAGCAGGAGACCCAGAAGTCGATCAACATCCTGGAGGAGACCAAGGCCGACGTGCTGAAGGGGGTCCGCGAGGTGGAGGCGGAGACGGAGAGGTTGATCGCCTCGGTCCGCGCGGAGGGAGAGAAGAAGGTCGCGGGGATCCGTGCCGACATCGTGGTGGCGGTGGCGATCATCGAGAAGGAGATCGCGGAGCTGGAGGCGGAGCGGACGCGAATCCTCGGAGAGGCGCTCGCGAAGTCGGACCAGATGAAGCGGGAGGCCGACGCGGACCGCTTGAAGCAGTGCGTGGAGGCGATCGGGGGACCGGAGGCGTACGCGAATTATGTGTTTGCCAAGGGGCTGCCGGCGGACTTCCAGGTGTTCATCCGGTACTCGGGGCCGGGGACGTTCTGGACGGATTTGCCCGCGGGGGCGAAGACGCTGCAGGACGCGGCGACGATGAAGATCCTGGAGGGGGCGACCAAGTAGGAGGCCGCGACGGGCGGTGTGACCCGGCTGGCGGGGCTCGATATCTGATATCTGAGAGCTGAGGTCTGATATCAGATATGAGTCCGGAGCATATCTGATATCAGACCTCAGCTCTCAGATATCAGATATCGGGAACCGCGAGGACGAGCCCGAAGGACCGAACCGGTGGTACGCCCTGAATCGGCGATGCAACGATGGTGACCTTGAACACAGGCGATCGAGTCGGCCCCTTCGTCCTCGTCGAGAAGCTCGGCGAGGGCGGCTTCGCCGAGGTCTGGAAGGCGGAGCGCTCCGACGAGCCCGGCCAGGTCGAGGCCCTCAAGGTCCCGAATGACCCCGAGTACGTGAAGCAGCTCCGCACCGAGGATCGCCTCCGCAAGGGCCTCGAGCACCCGAACATCGTTCGCCTCCTTGGGGAGGACCTCGACTGCGATCCCCCCTACCTACGGATGGAGTACATCGCCGGCCAGAGCCTGGAGGCCGTCCTCCAGAAGAGCGGCTCCCTCCCCGTGAAGGACGCCCTGGACATCGCCGAGCAGGTCGGCAAGGCCCTCGCCTACGCCCACGGGCAGGGCGTCATCCACGCCGACGTCAAGCCGAGCAACGTCCTCATCGACCCGGATGGCGTCGCCCGGCTGACCGACTTCGGCCTGGGCGTCGTCCCCCGCGACGTGGCGCGGTCGGTGCTCAAGAGCCAGGCAGAGTTGTCGAACGCGCGGAGCCGCGCCATCATCGGGACGCTTGACTACATGGCCCCCGAGCAGCGCGCGGGGGAGCCCATCGACGCCCGGGCGGACCTCTACGCGCTCGGGCGCATGCTGTACCGGATGCTCACGGGGGCGCTCCCCACGGGCCTGAGGCTCCCCAGTGAAGCGAATCCGCAGGTTCCTGGGGTTCTCGATGGGCTCATCGCAAGACTCCTGGAGGGGACCGCACTGAGGACCCCCTCCGCCAAGGAGTTTCTCGCCGGTGTTGCCGCGATTCGGGCAAGATTGGCACGGCCTCCGCGTAAGCCTCGAAAGGAGGTTCGCGTTGCCATCACCGGGGTGCTCCTTTGTGCGGTCGTGGCTGGCTTCGTGGTCCTGCGCGGCATTCCCGGACTCGGCGCAGGGGGACTCGGAACGATAGTTGTGGGGAGTGCCAGCATCGTCTTCGGGGTATGGGCGCTAGCGGCGCTGGCCCGACGTGGCGCTGAACGCAAACAACGATAGGTCTCCTGCATGCCCTCCGGATACGCCGTCGCCATCGTCATCGGGGTCTATCCCTTCCTCATCTCCTGGTTCTTCAACCGCTGCCTCCTGGGCACGGAAAAGAAGGGAATGGAGGGGCTCGACAAGGACATCGAGCTCCTGAAGAAGGTCAAGCCTCCCCTCTCGGTGCCCGACCTGAAGGCCCGCAAGGACGCCCCACACCCGCGCGTCCTGGCGGCGCTCGATGAGTTCGCCTCCCGTCGCATGAACGCCGGCGGACCGGTCGACGGGCTCATCTCCGAGGTCACCGCTCGGCACACCGCGAAGGTCCCTCGCCGCGCCGCGATCGAGATGGGCCTGTTGCTCGTCGGCGTGCTCGTCGTCACCGTCGCCCTCGGCGTCTGGCCGCTCCTCAAGGGCGGCATCTCCCCCCTCCGCACCATGGGCATCCTCTGGGTCACCCGCGAGCAGGCGCGCGAGTCGGCGCAGATCCTCCTCACCGGCGGCGTCATCACGCTTCTCTCCGGCTTCATCGCCCTCGCCTGGATCCCGCTCGCCTGGCGCCCCGTCCGCGCCCGCTTCGGTGTTCTCCTCGAGGAAGCGGCCCGAAAACTGCCAGGTGCGACACCCTCGTAGCGCGCGGAGCCCTCACGTGCCCACCGACCGACAGTTTCTGCGCGACCTCCTGGAACAGGGCGAGCACGACCTCGAGTCGCTCGCCCGCGTGCTCGAAATCAAGCTCAAGCAGGTCGAAGAAGAGGTCAAGCACACCGTCCGCTCCTCGGGGAAGAAGCTGAAGATCAGCCCCGCCCGATGCGAGGCCTGCGGATTCGTTTTCCGCACCCGCGATCGCCTGACGTCGCCCTCCCGGTGCCCCGAGTGCAAGTCGGAGCACATCACCTCCCCCCGTTTCACGCTGGCGTAGCGCGATGGACTCCTCCCCCGCCGAATTCGACGTCATCCTGGTCGGCGCGGGGCACGCCGGCTGCGAGGCTGCCCTCGCCGCAGCTCGCCTCGGGTGCCGCACCCTGCTCCTGACGATGGACGTCGAGGCCGTCGCCCGCATGTCCTGCAACCCCGCCATCGGCGGCGTCGGGAAGGGCCAGATCGTCCGCGAGATCGACGCCCTCGGCGGCGAGATGGCCCGCGCGATCGACGACACCGGCATCCAGTTCCGCATGCTCAACACGAAGAAGGGCCCCGCCGTCCGCTCGCCGCGCGCCCAGGCCGACAAAAGGGCCTACGCCGCGCGGATGCGCCGCGCGGTCGATCTCCAGGAGGGCCTCGCGCTCCGCCAGGACGTCGTAGAGGAGGTCCTCGTCGAGGCCGGAAGGGCCGTCGGCGTGCGCGGCGCGCAGAAGTACCGTGGGCGATGCGTCGTGATCACCACGGGGACGTTCATGCGCGGCCTCACCCACCAGGGGGAGGCGCAGCGCCCCGGCGGTCGCATGGGAGAGCCTGCCGCCCTCGGGATCTCCGCGAGCCTGGAGCGGATCGGCCTGCCGCTCGGGCGCCTCAAGACCGGCACCCCCCCTCGACTCGACGGTCGCACCATCGACCACGGCCGATGCGAGGTCCAGCCCGGCGACGCCGAGCCGAGGCCGTTCTCGTTCGAGACGGAGCGGATCGCGCGGGCCCAGGTCCCCTGCCACAAGACCCGCACGAACCCTCGGACCCACGACCTGATCCGCGCAAACCTGCACCGCGCGCCGATGTACTCAGGGCAAATCACCTCGGGCGGGCCGCGCTACTGCCCCTCCATCGAGGACAAGGTCGTCCGCTTCGCCGAGAAGGGCAGCCACATCGTCTTCCTGGAGCCCGAAGGCCTCGACACGGACGAGGTCTACGTAAACGGCGTCTCGACGAGCCTCCCCGTCGACGTCCAGGCGGAGATGCTGAGGACGATCGAGGGGCTCGAAAGCGTCGAGGTGACACGATACGGGTACGCCGTCGAGTACGACTTCATCCCTCCGAGGGAGATCACGACGACGATGGAGTCCCGCCGCGTGCCGGGCCTGTTCCTGGCGGGCCAAATCTGCGGGACGAGCGGGTACGAGGAGGCCGCGGGACAGGGGATCGTCGCCGGGATCAACGCGGCGCGGCAGGCGAAGGGGCTCACGCCGTTCACGCTCTCCCGCGACAACTCGTACATCGGCGTGATGATCGACGATCTCGTAACGCGGGAGCTGCTGGAGCCGTACCGGATGTTCACCTCCCGCGCCGAGCACCGTCTGCTGCTGCGGGCTGACAACGCCGACCGGCGGCTGACGCCAATCGCCCACGGGCTGGGGCTCGTCTCCGACGCGCGGGCCGGGCGCGTGGCGGAGAAGGAGGCGCGGATCCGTGACGCCACCGAAGTGCTGTCACGGACCTGCCACGGAACTGTTTCGCTCGCGCGGGTGCTCAGCCGCCAGGGAACCACCTGGGCCGACCTGGAGGCGTTGCACCCATCGCTGCGCGCCCTGCGCCTGCCGTGGGATGTGGTCGAGCAGGTCGAAATCGGGCTGAAGTACGAGGGGTACATCGAGCGGGCCGAAGAGGGCATCGAGCGCCTGCGGGAGGCCGAGGAGACGGTGCTGCCCGGAGACCTGGACTACGCGCGGGTCCCCCACCTTCGGTTCGAGGCGCGCGAGCGGTTGTCGGCGATCAGGCCGCTTACGCTTGGTCAGGCGGCTCGGATGCCCGGAGTGACGCCGGCCGACCT
Source organism: uncultured Planctomycetia bacterium (assembly GCA_964649705.1). Classification (GTDB taxonomy): domain Bacteria; phylum Planctomycetota; class MHYJ01; order WSZJ01; family CAZYRM01; genus CAZYRM01. The sequence goes on along the minus strand of CAZYRM010000125.1, from coordinate 87 downwards.
GGGCCTGCTCGACGTGTTCTTGAGGTCGAAGTAGGGAATCGGTGGCGGTGGCGTGCTCGTAATCGGGCTCGAAATCGTTCTCGTGCT
>CAZYRM010000124.1:0-18837 GCA_964649705.1 uncultured Planctomycetia bacterium | reverse complement strand
GCCGCGGCGCGCGCGGCGAGCGGTGGGGCCGAGGCATGGGGGACAGAGGGTCAGGCATCGGAGGCTTGCGAAGACGACCAACGCAGAGAGCATCCGCCGTGGACTTCCCTCAACGACGCCCTCTGTCCCCCAGTGCCTCGCCCCACCGCTCCGCCGCCCTTCGGGGCGGCGCCTTCTCCTCGGGCGCAGCGGCCGCGGCGTTGCAGATCCCCGTCCGAGCGATCACGGAGACCTCCGTGCGTCCTCCGTGCCTCCGCGCCTCCGTGGTGAAAGAGGCGCGAGGACGTCCTATCATGCGGCGAGCAAACCGGAGCCCCGTCGCCTCCCCGGAGGTTCCCGATGAGCGCGTGGTTCCCCTTCGCGTGGGTCGACGGCCGCGTCGTGCCGCTCGCGCGGGCGACCGTCCCCGTCACCGACAGCGGCTACCTCCATGGCGACGGCCTGTTCGAGACGCTGCGCGTCTACGACGGCGTGGCCCCCTTCCTGGAGGACCACCTCGCCCGGATGCGCCGCTCCGCCCGCGAGCTCGGCGTGCGCGCGGAAACCCTCCTCGCCCGCGTCCCCGCCGGCGCCCGAGCGCTGCTGCGCAGGTGCCGTGCTCGCGGAGGGGCGATGCGGATCAACCTGTCGTGGGAGGGGGGCCTCGTGTCGCGCCCCGGGGCCGCGTGCCGAGTCACCATGGTCGTCCGCGAGTACCACCCGCCCGTCGCCGCCTCCTACGTGCGCGGCGTCAAGCTCGTCGTCTGGCCCTGGCCCCGCGCGAAGGGGAACCCCGTGCACCGCCACAAGTCCCTCTCCTACGCCGAGAACATGGCCGCCCGCCGCATGGCGGCCGGGGCGGGGGCGTTCGACGCCCTCTTCACCAACCTGCGAGGCCACGTCGCCGAGGGGACCGCGACCAACGTGTTCCTCGTGGAGCGAGGCCGACTCGTGACCCCGCCCCTGGACGAGGGGCTCCTGCCGGGCGTCACGCGCAAGCACCTCCTCGCCATCGCGGCGCGGATCGGCGTCGGGGTCCGCGAGCGCCCCTTCGGCGTCGCGCGCCTCTGCGCCGCGGACGAAGCCTTCGTCGCCAACTCCCTCGCCGAGGTCGTCCCCGTGTCGCGCGTGGAGGGGCGACGCATCGCCCCGCCCGGGCCCCTCACGCGGACGCTCGCCCAGGCGTACCACGCCGAGGTCCTCGCCGCAATCGAGGAGGGGCGATGACCGGAGCGGCCTGGACCCTCGCCGCCGCGGCCCTCCTGTCGATCGCCGCGACATGGGCCTGCCGCCGGCTCGCCCTGTCGCGCGGCCTCGTCGACGCCCCCGACGGCAACCTGAAGCGCCACGGGGCCCCCGTCCCGCTCCTCGGCGGCGCGGGCGTCTTCGCGGCCTTCGCGCTCGCCTCCGCGTACTCCGTGTTCTCGCTCGCGGAGAAACCGGGCGAACCGTCGTACGTAGGGCTGCTGGGCGGGGCCTGCATCCTCCTCCTCGTCGGAGCGGTCGACGACGCGCGCCGACTCGGATGGAAGCTGAAGCTCGTCGCTGAACTCGCGATCGCCGTCGTCCTCGCGCGCGCGGGCGTCCGGCTGCAGATCGAGTTCCTCCCCGACGCCCTCAACTACCTCGGCAGCGCCCTCTGGATCGTCGGCGTGGCGAACGCCGTCAACCTGATCGACGTCATGGACGGCCTCGCCTCCGGGACGTGCGCGGTCGCCGCGATGACGCTGGCCGCGATCGGGCTCCTCACGGGGAACCTCCCGCTCGCCCTCGCCGCCGCGGCGCTCGCCGGGGCCCTCCTCGGGTTCCTCGTGTGGAACTGGCGCCCCGCACGCATCTACCTCGGCGACGCGGGGAGCCTCTTCATCGGGTTCACGCTGGCCGCCCTCTCGATGTGGGCGAGCTACACCGTCCGCCACCGCGCCGCCCTCGGCGTGCCGCTCCTCGTCCTCGGCGTTCCTCTCTTTGAAACGCTCTTCCTCGTCGTCATGCGCCTCCGCCGCGGGAGGTCTCCGTTCCAGGGGAGCCCCGATCACTTCGCGCTCCGGCTGCGCTCCGCGGGGTGGTCCGTGCCGAGGATCGTCCTGACGACGATCGGCGTGACGTGCCTGCTGGGCCTCATGGGCATCCTCGCCATGCACTCGATCGACGCCGCCCTCGCGATGTACGGCACGGGCGCGGCGATCGGGGTCTACGCGTGGAAGCGGCTCGCCCCGCTGGAGGTCCCCGAGTGACGAAGGTCCGCACGCTCATCCTGGGAGGAGGCCTCGCGGGGCTCTCCGCCGCGTACCACTCGAAGGACGACTGGCTCCTCGTCGAGAAGGCGCCCACGCTCGGCGGGCTGGCCCGGTCGAAGCGCGTGGGCGGGTTCACGTGCGACCTCACGGGGCACCTCATCCACTGCCGCAGCCCGTACGTGAAGGGGCTCGTCGAGGAGTGGCTCGAGGGGAACCTGGTCTGGTTCCCGAGGCGCTCGGCGATCTGGTTCGAGGGGCGGCTCGTTCGCTACCCGTTCCAGGCGTACCTCGGCGACCTCCCCGCGGGCGTGCGCGACGAGTGCCTGCGGGGCTTCCGCGAGGCGCAGGCGGCGAAGCGGCCCGCGGCGAACTTCGAGGAGTGGGTCCGCGCCCGCTTCGGGGAGGGGATCGCCCGGCACTTCATGCTCCCCTACAACCGCAAGGTCTGGGCGGAGCCGCTCGCGAACCTCGACGTGGATTGGACGGAGAACCGCGTCCCTGTACCGACGATCGAGGAGGTCGAACGAGGGGCGAGCGGCACGCTCACGAAGGAGTTCGGGTACAACGTCCAGGTCGCCTACCCGCGCACGGGGGGGATCCAGGCGCTCACGGACGCGTTCGTCGCCAGGCTCGACCCGGCCCGCCTGCGCGTAGGGCTCGAGGCGACAGGGCTGGACCTCGAGGGGCGTCGGACGATGCTGACGAACCTGGAGGAGGTCCGCTTCGAGAGGGTCATCTCGACGATCCACCCCGCGGCGCTGGACCTGATCACCCCCCACTTCGGCGACACGCCCTCGGCGGAGGCGCGCGGGATGAGGTCGAACCGCGTGGTGTGCCTCTCGGTCGCCTCCCCCGTGCCGCTGCCCTGCCACTGGGTGTACGTGCCCGACGAGTCGGTGCCGTTCTACCGCGTCGGGTGCTCATCGCTCTTCAGCCCGGAGGTGGCTCCTGGGAATCAGCATCTACTATATGTAGAGATCGCCCTCCCGAGCGGCGAGTCGGATGGGGGAAGGTGGGACGAGGCGACCTGGGGGCCCCTCTCGAGGCTGCTGGGGGTGGAGGCCTCCGCGCTGCGCCTGATCGACCGGGCCTATCTGCCGGCGGCGTATCCGTTTTTTGATTCGGGGTGGAGGGAGCGGATCGGGACGGTGCACAAGTGGTACGCGGCGAGGGGGGTTCGGATGGCGGGGAGGTTCGGCCGGTGGGCCTACCAGTCGATGGAGGAGGCGATCCTCGACGGGCAGGCGGCGGCCGAAGGGGCATGATTGACTCAAGTCGAGAGGCGTCCCCGGGTTGCGGCGCCTCCGGGGACCATTTCCGGGATTCCCCGGGATCGTCGTAAGCCTCGCTCACATAAGTGGTTTATGACGGTGTGAATTTTACTATCTGATTGCTTGACAAGGGTTAGCGTACATATATACTTCTATTTGCGGTGGGGGATTGACCGGTTGCTCCCTGCCTTAACGGAGGGGTTCCATGCGCTGTGGCAATCGTGCGGGTCGGCGCGGCTTCGCCATCTTCATCTCCATCGGCGTTCTCGCCCTCCTCTCGGTCCTCGCCTCCTCGTTCGCCATCATGTCGCAGATGGAGAGGAGCGTAGCCAATTCCTACGTCGACAAGGTGCGCGCCAAACTCCTCGCCACCTCCGGGATCGAAATGGCCGTCAGCGAGCTGGGACGTCAGGCCAAGTCGCAGGCCTGGGAGAGCCGTTACCAGCGTTGGGGATACGACCAGGAAGACAACCTGCCACCCCACGACGACCACCGCTACAACGACCTCATCCCGAGCGCCCGCCCCTCCTTCGTCCCCGCCTCGATTCCCGCCGGCATGCCGGTCTGCTCCGGGTGGCTCTCGGCCACCTATGGCGACGGCGCCGACTACTACAAGCTCAAGGTCGTCGATACGGCCAGCCAGGTCGACCTGAATGGTCCGCAGTCCAACCTCGCGACGATCCTCCAGAACCTCGGTCAGGCGATCGCCGAGCTCCGCGGGACGAACCCCGTCCCCGCCGGGATGGGAGCCGCGATCGTCACCTTCCGCAGCGGTCTCAACGGGGGGCAGTTCCGCTCCAAGGACGAGCTCCTCGGCGTCCCCGGCATGACCCAGGCGCTCTACGACGTGCTGAAGGACTACGTGGCCGTGGCTGGATACCGCGACCCTCGGTGCATCAACCCCAATCCGAGCGCGAACTTCCCGGGGAACTGGCCGAACGCCGGCCAATTGGTGTCGCGCGCCCCGATCAACCTGAACACCGCGCCCTACCCGGTGCTCGTCGCTTGGGCCGCGGGGCTCGCCGGGTACGCGGTCAGGACCTCGCCGACCGGGCCCGCCCGCCTCGGCACCGCGCCGGTCCAGTTCGTCAAGACGCTCGTCCCCGCGATCACCTACCCCGAGGCCCAGGCGATCGCCCACGCCATCATCGAGCGGCGCCAGCCCTCGCCGCAGGGCGCTGACCGCCCCTTCAAGAGCATGGACGACGTGGCGATGTGGATCGACATGCCGCTTCCTCCGGGAAACCCGCGCAATCCCTACCCGAACGGCCTCGTCCAGACCGGCGTGATCTCCGCCGAGAAGGGCTGGGTGCTGATGGCCATGGCGGATCCCAACCTGACGACGAACAAGCTCTTCCCCACCTCCCCCGCGTACAACCCCGTCGACAAGCAGGACCTCACCTACGCGACGTCCGAGGTGTGCTTCAGCTCGATGGGCGTCTACGAGGTCGAGGCCCTCGGACGCGTCCTCGGCCCAGACTCGGACGGCGACATCGGCGGCGTCAACGACCGCGACGTCCGCGCCGAGGTCCGCGTGCGCACGGTCGCGCGCGTCTACCGCGTCATCCGCCAGACGACGCAGGGCGACCTGACGAGCATCAGCGGGTTCTCGACCGCGATGCTCGACAAGGTCAACTCCTATCCCGAGAACATCCAGGACTTCCCGAACCAGTGCCCGTTCGAGGGGATGCTTGCCCTCTCCTCGGAGTGGAACACCTCACCGCCCGGCGGGACCGCCGTCGCGTGGACGCGGAACCGCTCCCAGCTCGTGTGGGACGGCGGGGGCGGCGGCATGGCTGCCGTGCCGAACGCCGCCGACCCGAAGGACGAGGGCTCGAGCGTCTTCGGCGGCAGCGACCTCCATCCCGACGGGCTGATGACCATCCGCCAGGCCCCCGAGATGCTGTCCTACGTGACCCCGACGACCCTGACGGATCGGAATGGAGCGATCGACATGTGGGTGAAGCTCTCCACGCCGCCGACCGTTGGGAGTGACGAGCCGTTGCTCTTCCTCAACGTGACGGGCGCGCGCACGGGAGGCAACGGGAACAACGCCCAGGCGACGGGGGAGTGCGTGAAGCTCGAGCGGTTCGGGACGATGCTCCGCTGCACCCGGTTCTACTGGGGCTACCCTGAGCCCGCGCTCTCGCCCTACTGGCACCAGTACGTCGAGCGCGAGGCCCTGATCGACAACTGGCAGGCCGACGAGTGGCACCACATCGCCATCCAGTGGCGGGAGTACGATCGCCCCGCCAACGACGAGTGGCAGGAGTACGACTACTGGAGCGAGGGGCGCGCGTACTTCTGGGACGGGATGAGCGGGGGGGATGAGCAGACCCTGTACGGCGCCCCCGACGTGAACCTCCGCATGTTCATCGACGGGACTCCGGCGACGCGCCTGTTCACGCGCTTCTCGCAGAACCGCACGTACATCGTCGACAACCCGCCCGAGGCGACCACACTGCAGCGCCGCGTGCGCCTGGCAAGCAAGACGCCTCCGCCGTCGTGGGGGCAGAACAACCCGACCCTCCCGCAGGGGGAACTGAACGTGGGCGGCTACGACTTCGACCGCGGGGGCGCGGCACCGGTCCAGATCTATCGCCAGGGGCAGCTCGCCGGGAGCTACGTGCAGCGCTACTCGAACTGCACGATCGACGACCTGACGGTCTACTCGAACGATCCGTTCAACGGCACGGGCTTCTCGCCGCCCGAGCGGTTCCGCGTAACGGGCGGGGCGTACATGCAGCACGCCCTCGACCTGCGCGGAATGGCGCCCAATGCCGTCGTAGGCACGGTTCGCTGGAACCAGCGTAGCCCGTGGGCCTGGCGCGATCGCTGGCTGTGGCCCTCCCCCGGGACCGATCAGGCGCCGCACGTCGGGTGCACCTGGGGGGTGGGGAATGTCCTCACCAGCACCGGCTCCGTCACGCCGAATGCCTGCGAGGGCGTCGCCGTGGGCCTGCCGAAGGGCTCCGCGGACCGCCTGACGTACCGGCTCGACTTCATCAACGCCGGCGGTATTTTTCCGCTCGATGTCACACCGGTGGTAGAGGACGTGACCTGCACCGTGGTAGAATCGCCCGCGTTCCTGTCCTGGGAGAGCCAGTAGGACGACCAGAGGAGTGGGAGAGATGCGGCACGCCGCCTGGGCCCTGGTCCTCATGGTTGCGCTCGTCGCGCGAGCGCAGGACCAGCACCCGCCCGACCCGGCTGGGGAGTCGAAGCCCGTCGAGGCCCTCGGCCTCGAGGACGTGAAGTACGACGAGGCCACCCAGCGCGTCCTCGTCGAGGGCCGCTCGATCCTCCCCGAGGGCGCCGTCCTGATCGCGACGTTCCTCCGCGAGGCGAACCCCGCCGGGTACGCCCGAGCCGAGGTCGGCAAGGAGGGGAAGTTCTCCCTCTCCTTCGATGCGAGGAGCGCCAGCTTCTTCCCGGGCAAGTACTTCATCAAGATCGAGTTCCGCCCCGTCGACCAGGAGGCGAAGGTCATGGAGGCGATCGGGGGGGCGGAGGTCCAGATCGCCCCGATCGTCCACGAGTTCCAGATCGGGAACTCCGACGATCAGAAGAAGTTCAACGAAGCGGTCAAGGCGAAGCTCCTCGGCATCCTCCGCAACCTCGGCCAGCTCTACCGCGAGATGCACCAGTTCGCGGGGTTCACGATCGCGAGCGTGGTCGTCCTCGAACGGAAGTACAAGGGCACCCTCCCCTCGGAGGACCAGAAGCGGCTCTTCCGCGAGCTGGACAAGTTCACCACCGAGTTCTGGGAGGGGCGGTTCCGCACGGTCCACCTCGATTTCCGCGAGTACAAGGAGCAGGTGGCGGGCGGCGTCATCCCGGAGGTGGAGAAGGACATCGACGTCCTCCTGGTCCTCATGGAGAAGTGGTACATCTCCTACTGGAACGACTGCGCGAAGAAGCTCAAGGTGGACCCGCCGGAGCGGGTGTGGGCCTCCGACTCCTATCCCCGGTTCGAGCTGGAGCCCGAGATCGAGGCGACGGTGGGGCGGATCTACCGCGGGCTCGGGATCACGTCGTTCGCCGAGGGGGAGGCCTGGGCGGTCGTCTCCACGGTCAACCCCGAGCGTGGCAAGGTGAAGGGGAACATGTACCGGAGCTACACCTCGAAGTTCAAGATCACGGCGCCGAGCGAGGACTGGGAGTTCGATTTCACGCTCGTGAACCCCTCCGTGCGGTGCAGGATCTTCCCGAAGAACGAGGAGATCCGGAAGAAGGTCACGATCGTGGTCGAGATCAAGGACTTCCCGGAGGCGAAGGACGCCGCGGACCTGAACCGCATCGCCGAAGTGTTCACCTCCGAAAGGTGGACGGGGTACAAGCGGATCAGCGGGAAGGCGATCTCCCACCCGGACAGCACGATGCCGAACGGGAGCCGTCCCGGGTACGAGATCATCCTGATGACCGAGGACCCCGCCACGAAGGCGAGGTTCAAGGTCCGCCAGTACGACCTCTACTGCCGCTGGCTCAAGCGCACGTACGGCGTCTATTGCATCGGCGACCCGGACTGGTTCGCGACCTACCAGAAGGAGTTCGACGCCGTCTGCAAGAGCTTCGCCATTCTCGACGACCCCAAGTTCCTCGAGAAGGTGGAAAAAGAAGAAGAAGAAGCAGAAGCCGAGAAAGCAGCTCACGACAAAGGAGGTGAGGAGAAGAAGTGATGCTGCACACGGCATTGCACGTGCAACGCCTTGTTGGAGGGTGAGAGATGCGGTACGCCAAGTTTGTGTTCGCGGCTGCGCTGGTCCTGTGGGCAGCCTCGACATCGGCACCCGTCCTCGCCTGTGGCGGACATGGTCCCGCGGTTGCGGCCTCGATCAACGACTTCTTCGGCCAGGATGGTGAGGGAGGCGACGAGGCGGTTGCCGGAAACGGCAACAACGCGGCAGGCACCACCGGCAATGGTGGTGACGACGACGAAGGAAACGGAAACGGAAACGGAAACGGGAACGGGAACGGCAATGGCAACGGAAACGGCAACGGGAACGGCGGCCAGGGACAGTGGTCGAACGATTCCGCGAGCTGGGTCCTGCGCCAGGCGTTCCAGTTGCTCGGCGGGACCGAAGTGAACAACAACACCTACTCGGTCGACTATAACGGATAGGTGTTCGTGCAATCCGAAGCACCCACGGGCCGTCCGCTCGCAAGGGCTGGACGGCCCGCTCCGTTTGCGGTAGAGAGGGGACTCGCCCCAGGCCATCTCGGGAGTAGGACGATGCGCCGCCTGACCCTCCTCGTCGTCGCCGCCGCGATCGTCGCGGGCTGTGGAAAGACCGACCCTCCCGTCCAGCCGCCCAAGCCGCCTACGGTCGCGCCTCCGATCGCCGGCGGGAACCAGGTCCCCGGCCAGGGACCGGGCAACCCCGTCGCGGCGGGGAACCCGTCCGCGTGGGGCTGGATCGGCGCCCAGCTCGGGGAGGTCCCGCAGGACCTGGCCGCCCGCTACCAGCTCCAGCATGGCGGCGCCCACGTGAAGGGGTTCGCGGACGGCTCCCCCGCGAGGGGGGCCCTCCAGGAGAACGACGTGGTCGTTCGCGTGGGCGACCAGGACATCGACGGACCCGCCACGCTCCTCGCGATCGTCAGGGATTCGGAGCCCGGAAGGGAGCTGGCGTTCTCCGTTCACCGGGCCGCCGGCCTCGTGCAGATCTCCGTCAAGGTGGGCGAGAGGCGCTGCAAGGAGAGCCTCGACAAGGCCCTCCAGACGGGCGTTGAGTGGCTGACGGCCCAGCAGCGCCCCGACGGCGCCTGGGAGTACCCGCACCCGTCGAGGATCGGCGAGTCGACCGGCCGCCCCCACTCCGCGGTGACCGCCCTCGCGGTGGCCGCGCTCGCCAGCCTCCCGAAGGGCGGCCCGGACGCGAAGGACGCCGTGGCCAGGGGAATCGCCTTCCTGAAGGGCCGCATCAACAGCGACGGCCTCGTCGATGCCCCCGAAGAGGAGGGTATCGCGTACCGCACTTACGCCACATCCCTCACCCTGCTCGCCCTCGCGCGCAGGGGGGACGCGGCGGACAAGGCGGACATCGAGCGCCTCGTCGACGCCCTCAGGCGCTCCCAGATGGCCGAGAACGTCGGCTTGACGCCCCTCGACTGGCTCTACGGGAGCTGGAACACGTACGACCAGCAGGTGGTCTACACGACGAGGGGCGACCTCTCGGGGACGAGCTTCGCCCTCCATGCGCTCTACGCCGCGGGCGTCCCGGCGAACGACCCGGTCTTCCGTCGGGGCGTGCAGTTCGTCAAGCGCGCTCAGAACATGCGGGAGTCGGGACCGGGCCTCCCCGAACTCGACGACGGCGGCTTCACCTTCAACCCGCGCGACGGAAAGGCCGGTTCGAAGCAGATCAACCGCGAGGTGGAGAAGTTCTACTCCTACGGCAGCCCGACCTCGGACGGTCTGCGGGGGCTGTTCTACTGCGTGCGCAAGAAGGACGACCCGCGGGTGCAGATTGGGCTCGCGTGGTTCGCGAGGAACTTCACGGTGGAGCGGAACCCCGGCTTCCAGCGCGAGGGGCGCGACCCGATCGTCCGGTTCGATCAGGGCCTCCATTTCTACTACCTGCACTCCCTCGCGGAGGCCCTCCACGAGACGGCCGGCGACTCGGTCCTGGTCGAGGGGCGCCCGCGATTCTGGGCGGCCGACATCCTCGGGAAGGTCTGCTCCCTCCAGCAGAAGGACGGCCGCTGGCAGAATCCCATCAACGTGATGAACGAGGACGATCCGAATGTCGCGACCGGGCTCTGCCTCCTCACGCTCGACGTGCTCGCCCAGCACGTCAGGTAGGGGCGACGCGCCGCCTCGCCCTTCGCCGCGGGCCCGGAATCGGTCACGTAGGGGTTGATTCCGGCCCCCATCTTCCGTATCCTGTTGCCCCTTCGTCCCCCGCCCTGGGGGTCGAGGCAAGGGGAGCCACCAGGACTTTCATTCCATCGGAGGAGGACCAGGATGTCGTCTCTCAGACGCAGTTTCGCGGGCCGGGTGCGGTTTGCCGCCCTCGCCCTCGCGCTCATCGTGGCGATGCCCACGGTGTTCTTCGTGTCCAGCCAGGTCCAGTCCGCGGACGACAAGCGCGGCGCCCTCGAACAGTGGGTGCCCGCCAACACGTTCGCCTTCGTCGCGGTGCCGAACCTCTCGGCCGCACGGGACGCCTTCAAGACGACCTCGCTCTGGAAGATCTGGGAGGACGAGGAGGTCAAGCAGGCCCTCGAACCCACCCGCGAGGCGATCGACAAGCAGTGGGAGGAGTTCGAGAAGAACTTCGAGGAGACCATCGGCCTGAAGTTCGACGAGGCGGTCGAGGTCCTCGACGGCCAGGTCGCCATCGCCGTGGTCGACCTGCCCGGCTCCAAGGACAACGGTCCCGAGAAGCTCGATGTGCTCTTCTCCCTCGACGTGGGCTCGTACCGCGACCGCGCGGAGCAGCTCCTCACGAAGGGCAAGGAAGAGCTCATGAAGCAGCAGCAGTCCCTGAAGGAGGGGAGCTACGACTTCAAGGGGTTCAAGGTGAGCACGCTGGGCGACGAGCAGCTCACGATGCACTGGACGTTCGTGGGGAGCACGCTCCTCCTCGGCACGCAGAAGGCGACGTTCGAGAACGTGGTCACGGCGGCCAACGACGGCCTGCCGACGTGCCTCGCGAGCGACCCGATGTTCGCGAAGGTCCGCTCCACGTGCGGCGCGGGGAGCGAGAACCTCCTGCTCTACGCCAACGTGTACGAGCTCTACGCGAAGTACGAGCCGGAGATGGACGAGGACGCGATCAAGGTGATCAGCGGCCTCGGGCTGCGCGACGTGAAGGCCGCGGGCGCGGCGGTCACGCTGGGCGCCGACGACGTCAAGGACGTGGTCTACATCCACGCGCCGGGCCCGAGGAAGGGGATCCCGAAGCTCCTCTCCTTCACGAGCGCCGAGCCCAAGGACCTGTCGATCGTCCCCAAGGACGCCATCGCGGTGTCCGTCATCAACCTCGACCTCGCCCAGGCGTATGACGACGTGATGGACACGGTCCGCCACGTCGCCGAGGACAACGACATGAAGGAGGTCGAGGACGGGATCGCCAAGGCGGAGGAGGAGGTCGGCTTCAAGTTCCACGACCTGCTCTCCTCGTTCGGGACCCAGTTCGTGAGCTACAGCGCCTTCCCGGAGGCGGGCGGCGTCTTCCCGGACAGCGTCATGGCGGTCGAGCTGCGCGACGCCGCGAAGTTCCAGGCGTGCATCCAGGCCGTCGTCGACAAGAAGAAGGCGGAGTTCCGCGAGCTGCCCTTCCAGGGCGAGACGATCCACTACATGTCGAGGATGGAGGTCCCCGAGGAGGCCGATCGCGAGATGCGCATGTTCCTCTCCGGGTACCCGCTCGCGTACGTGATCAAGGGGAACACGCTCTACTTCTCCGAGAACACGCACGCGCTGCGTCGGATGATCCTGTCGCTCGGCCACGGCGGCGAGACGGTGGCGAGCAACAACCTGTGGCGCGCGGCGAACGCGCGCCTCGGGGCGCCCCAGGGCGTGATGGTGTACTACGACTTCGCGCGCCTCTTCAACCTGGGGTACAACACGGTCGTCCCGGTGGCCCAGTACTTCCAGGGCTTCCTTTCCGAGGCCGGCATCCCGCTCGACATCGCGCGGCTGCCGCTCGGCGAGACGCTCGGCAAGTACATCTCCCAGTCGATCACGGGGATCTCGAGCGACGCGGACGGGATCAAGATCGAGAGCCACAGCTCGATCGGGCTCTCCGTCAGCGGCGTGTTCGTCGCGGGCGTCGCGGCGGCCATCGCCATCCCGACGATGGGGCGCCAGCGCACGGACCAGAACGAGATGATGGCGAGCATGCGGCTCCGTCAGCTCGTCTCCGTCCAGGCGAGCTGGCGCGAGATGGACCCCGACTCGAACGGCGTGAACGACTACGCGGTCGCGTCGGTGTGGGAGATGTACGGGCACAAGGACGCGAACGGTATCGAGGTGCAGTACATCGAGCCTTTGCTTGCGCAGGCCGACTTCGGCAAGCTGGGCGTCGAGGCGGTCCCCGCGAACGGATACTACTTCGCCATGGTCGACATGGACGACTCGGGCGCCGCATACAAGGACCAGGCAGGCAGCAAGTTCGCGGTCTGCGCCTGGCCGGCGGCGTACGGTTCGACGGGCACGAAGACCTACATCGTCAACGAGGAAGGCCGCATCTTCTCGAAGGACCTGGGCGGCCTCGGCAAGGTCGAGCAGTGGCCCGGCGCCGATCCGACGACGGACGGCTGGGTCGAGGCCTACTAGTTCGACGCACCGGAACAACGAACCCCTGGCGGCCCTCGGGTCGCCAGGGGCTTTCCATTCCGGCTACTGCTCCTCGAGGACCCGCTGGACCTCCGCCGCGTCCCTCACCTTCGCGAAGTCCGGGTCCTCCTTGACGAATCCCAGGTTCTGCCAGCCGTAGAGGCGGGCGGAGTGAAGCGCCTCCGCGCACCGGTCCGCCTTCCCGCGGATCGCGTAGAGCGTCGCGATCGCGTAGTAGGCCCTCGCGCAGGTCCGGTCTCGGTTCCTCGCCTCCTCCGCGTCCGCCTGCGCCTTGTCGAGCTGCCCCAGGCGGTACCACGTCCCCGCGCGCCAGAGGCAGTCCTCCACCGTCGGCAGCGCCGTGCGCCGCTGCAGCTCGAGGTCGTGGGCGAGCTTGAACCAGAACTGGAGGAGTACCGACACCGTCTCGGGGTCGCTCTTCAGTCCCAGCTTCCGGAAGGCGGCCCTGGACGCCTCCGCGAGCTCCGGGACCTCCCGCTCCACCCTGGCCAGGTTGAAGACCAGCTCGTCGACCTCCTTGCGGATCGCGGTCTTTCCCTGGTACGCCTCCGCAAGCTGCTTGAGGCGGGGGATCGCGAGGGTCCCGACGAGCGTCGTGCGGACGAACGCCTTCTCCTTCGGCGCGAGGAACAGGATGTCCTGGAACTGGAACAGGTGCTTCCGGATGACGCCCACGGCCATGCGGACCTCGGGGCGCCTCATCTCCGCGTCCGCCTGCCTCATCTCGTCCGTGTACCCCGCGTGCGTCTGCGCCAGGAGATCGAGCTCCCGCTCCGCCTCGGCCGTCTGGCCGGCGCAGTGGAGCGCGATCGCGTAGAGGAGGCGCGTCGTGGAGTCGTCCGGGGCCTGGCGGAGCGAGTGGTGGAGCGAGGTGAGCGCCCCGGAGAAGTCGCGGCGGAACACCTGGACGATCGCCAGGAAGTTGAGGTGCCTCGGCTCCGGCGAGATCTCCATCGATCGCCGGAGCATCCGCTCCGCCTCCGCGTACCGGCGCTGGCTGTAGAGGACGCGTCCGAGGTAGTACGGCGGGTCCTCCCAGCGCGGGGCGTTCCCCATGACGAACATCAGGTCGGCCTCCGCCCCGAGGAAGTCCCCGAGCTCGTAGCGGATGAGCGCGCGGTCCATCCGTCCGATGATCGAGAGGGGCTCCTCGCCCACGTACGCCGCGATCTCCCGCGAGGCGCGGTCGAGGTCGCGTTTCTCCCTCCGGATCGGCATCTCCCCCCGTCGGAGGGGGTGGAAGTAGAAGCCGTACATCCCCGCCAGGAGGAGGCGCGCCTGGGGGAGCGAGGAGGAGAGGGTGGTCACGCGCGCGGCCACCTCGTCGAACTGCGCGAACGACGGGTCGGCCGTGACCACGTCCTCGTAGGCGCGCGCGAGGCCCGTCCAGGGGTCGTCCGGGGCGTCGCGCTCCAGCTCGTCCAGGAGCCTGACGCCCGCGTCCCACTCCGGGTTGATCTGCGTGATGGGCCCGCGGAGAAGGCGGAGGATCGCCAGCCGCGCCCGGGCGCTCGTCGACCCCGGGTCCAGCTCGACCGCTCGCGCGTAGTGATCGAACGCCTCGCGCACGCGCCCCGTCTCCTCGCACACGACCCCCAGGCGGTAGTGCCCCTCGGCGAACGTCGGGCAGTGGTCCACTGCGCTCGCGAGGAGGGTGAGCTGCGCCTCGATCCCGCCGTTCGCCGCCACGTACTCGGGGTTCATCGCGCGGCGATACAACTCCACCGCCTCGGCGCGTCGAACGCTCTCCTCCTCCAGCCGCGAGGCCGTGTCGAGTCTTCGTCGGAGCGCCGAGTAGCCGAACCCGCCCGCCGTCCCGAGGACGCCGAGGGCCAGGGCGGCCGCTGCGACGCGCCGGCGGTTCCGTCTCAGCGCTCGCGTGGTCCGTTCCCACCAGGTCAGCGGCCGGGCCTGGATCGCCTCCAGGCGGAGGAGCCGATCGAGGTCCTCCGCGAGCTCCCGGGCGGAGGCGTACCTCCGCTTGGGGTCGAGGTCGAGGGCCTTGGTGCAGATCGTCTCCAGGTCCCGCGGCGACTGGGGCGCGCGCGAGCGGAGAGGGGCGAGCTGGCCGCGAGTGACCCGCTCCAGGATCCCATAGATGTCCGTCGCGTCGACCGGCGGAACCCCCGCGACGACGTCGTACAGCGTCGCGGCCAGGGAGTACACGTCGGAGGCGGGACCGACCTGGCCCCAGTCGCCCCGCGCCTGCTCGGGCGACATGTAGTGCGGGGTCCCCATCCACTCGCCCGTCAGCGTCAGCCTGCGGTCGGCGGTGGCGTCCATCGCCAGGCCGAAGTCGGCGACCTTCACGGTGCCGTTGGCGTCGACGAGGATGTTCGCGGGCTTGATGTCCCGGTGGATCAGGCCGTTCTCGTGGGCGTGGTGGACGGCGAGCGCGGCGTCGCGGATCCAGCGGACGGCCTCCTGGAGCGGCACGGCCCCGTGTCGGAGCCGCGTGACGAGGTCCTCCCCCTGGATGAACTCCATCGTGAAGTAGTGGATGCCGTCGGTCTCGCCGACCTCGAACACGCGGACGATCCCCGGGTGGGTCAGGCGCGCGACGGCGCGGGCCTCCCGCTGAAACCTCTCGCGGACCGACGACCCGGCCGCGACGGAGCCTCGAAGCGCCTTCAGCGCCACGACGCGCTGGAGATCGGTCTGGAACGCCTTGTAGACGGTCCCCATCCCGCCCGACCCCAGCTCCTCGAGCAGGACGAACTTCCCGAGGCGTCGTGGGGCGTGCTCGTCTCCAGGCGGGGGGCCCGTGCGGAGCTGCGGGGGGGCCTCCGGCGCGAGCGTCGGGGTCTGCGTGCTCGGCGGGCGGTCGCCTCCGACGGCGGGCAGCGTGGGAGACGACCCTCCCCCTTCCGATGCCGCCATGGGGAGCGTGGCCGGCGGGGTCGGCGTGGCGGGGCGGGGGTCCACCTGGCTCATGTCGGGCCATTCTACGCCGCTCTCGGCAAGGCGGACAAGCCCGCTACTCGCCGCGCACGGCGTCCTTCACGTCCTGGGAGTCGCGGACCTTCGCAAAGTCCGGATCGGCCGCGACCCACTCGAAGGTCGTCCAGCCGCACTGCCGGGCGTTCACGAGCGAATCGGCGCATCGGGCGGCGTCGCCCTTGAGCGCCCAGATCGTCGCCAGCCCATAGTGGGCGCGCGCGCTGCCGCCCTCGATCCCGAGCGCCGCGTCCAGGTCCGCCTGGGCCCCGTCCATGTCGCCCAGCCGGTACTTCGTCCCCGCTCTCCACAGGTAGTCTTTCGCGGTCAGGAGCCTGGACCAGTGCAGGATCTCGGCGTCCCTGGCGAGCTTGATCCAGAACTCCGTCAGGACCGAGATGACGTGCATGTCCGTCTTGAACCCGATACGGTCCCCGAGCCACCGTGCGAACTCCCCCAGCCTTGGGACGTCCCGCTCGTACCGTGCGATGTTCAGGATCAGGTCCTGCATCTCGTAGCGCACCGCCTCCGCGTGCTGGTACCGATCGATGAGTTGCTGGAGCCGCGGGAACGCCCGGACCATCGTGAGGGAGGTTCGGATCGTCGCCTTCTCCGCGGGGGCCAGGAAGAGGATGTCCTGGAACTCCAGGAGGTGCTTCCGGACGGCCTCCAGGGCCACCTTCAACTCGGGGCGCCGCAGGTCCCGATCGATCCGCTTCAGCTCCTCGAGGTACTCGGGTTCCCTCGCGGCGTACATGAGGATCTGCTTCTCGGCCTCTTCCTCGCGGTGCAGGCAGAAGAGGACCATCCCGCGGAGGGCGATCGCCTCCCCATTCCCAGGCTCCAGCCGCTCCGACTCGTCGAGCGCGACGAGGGCCTCCTCGTACTTCTGGCCAAGGCCCAGGACCAGCGCGAGGTAGCTGGAGTGGCGGGCGTCAGGCTCGACCCTCGTCGCGGTTCGGATCGACTCGACCGCCTCGTCGAGCTTGCGCTCGCTGGCGAGGACCCGTCCCAGGTAGTAGTGCGGCGCGTCCCAGTCCGGGGCGTGCGTCGCGACGAACCGCAGGTCCCGCTCGGCGTCCCGAAGCTCGCCGAACTCGTACTGAATGAGGCCCATCGCCATGCGCGCCTGCAGGTGGAGGGCGTCCTCTTTCACGACCCGTTCAAGGAGGGTGAAGGCCGCGCCCAGGTCCCGCTGGGGGCGGAACTTCGAGAAACCATAAGGGTGGAGCGGATGGTAGTAGAAGCCGCGCAGCCCCGCGAGGAGGATCCGGGCCTCCGGAACCTCCTTGATCAGTCCTTCGACGTCCTGGAGGATCCGGGCCCGCTGCACCGTCTCGTCCCCCTGCCAGATGGCGTCCAGATAGAGCCGTACGAGCCTCACGCGGGGGTCGTTCGGCGCGAGGGCCTCGAGCCGCTCGAGCTCCTCTACGCCTTCGCGCCAGAAGTGGTCCTCGGATTCCTCCCGTCCCGCGACGAGGAGCGAGAGGGTGGCGAACCGGGCGCGGATCTCGATCGCGTCCGGGGCCCGACGGAGGGCCTCGCGGTACCAGCGGAAGCTCTCGTCGCGATGTCCCATCCACTCGTGCACGATCGCCAAGCGCAGGCAGGGCTCCGCGTGGGTGGAGGACAGGTCCGCGGAGCGGGAGAGGAGCTCGACGAGTCTCGGGATCCCGCCGTTCGTCAGGACGAAGTCGGCGTCGATCGCCTGCTGGTAGAGCGACCAGGCCTCGCGCTCCCGCTGGGTGGCGGCAATCTCCGTGTCGGCCTTCCGGCCCTGGTGTCGGAGGAAGAGGCCCCCCGCCGCGACGAGCGCCGCGGCGCACAGCGCGGCGAGGATGCGCCGGCGGTTCTTCTTCGCGCGGCGGAGGACCTTCTCGGTCCACGCCTCGGGGCGCGCGAGGATGGCCTCGAACCGGAGGAACCGATCGAGGTCCTCGGCCAGGGTCCCGGCGCTCTGGTAGCGGCGCGCCGGGTCGGCGTCGAGGGCCTTCGCGACGATCGTCTCGAGGTCGCGCGGGACGCTTGGGGCGCGGGAGCGGAGGGGGACGATGTCTCCCGCGGCGACCTTCTCGAGGAGCTGGAGGATCTCGGGCGCGTCGACGGGCGGGGCGCCGGCGATGAGTTCGTAGAGGGTTGCGCCAAGCGAGTAGACGTCGGCGCGCGGCCCGACCTGGTCCCAGAGGCCGCGGGCCTGTTCGGGGGACATGTAGTGGGGCGTGCCCATGACCTCGCCGCTGACGGTCAGGCCGCGGCCCGAGGAAACATCGCGCGCGAGGCCGAAATCGGCGACCTTCACGCCGCCGCCGACGGTCACGAGGATGTTGTGGGGCTTGACGTCGCGGTGGACGAGGCCGTTTTCGTGCGCGTAGTGGAGGGCGCGCGCGGCGTCGCGGATCCAGCGGACGCGCTCCTGGAGCGGAGGGTCGGCGTGGCGGACGCGCGAGAGGAGGTTCTCGCCCTCGACGAGCTCCATCGAGAAGAAGTGGACGCCCTCGTCCTCGCCGACCTCGTACACCCTGACGATGCCCGCGTGGTCGAGCCTGGCGGCCGCGCGCGCCTCGCGCTGAAACCTCTCGATGAGCGAGGTCCCGGCCGCGGCGGCGCCGTGGAGGACCTTGAGCGCGACGACGCGATCGAGGTCGGTCTGGCGGGCACGGTAGACGGTCCCCATCCCGCCCGATCCCAGCTCCTCCAGGAGGACGAACTTCCCGAACCGTTTGGCGCCTGTCGGGAGGGGCGCTGCGCCCGGGACGATGGTGGGCTCGCTCGGCCGCGCGGCGCCCTGCAGTAGGGTCGGCTCGCTCAAGCGAGCGGCGGGGCGGAGGGTGGGCTCCGAGTCGGCCGTCGAGGGCGGTCCGTGGGTGATCGCCTGATCCGCCTGGGAGGGCAGGCGCACGGTCCGGTCAAGCGCCGGATCGGAGTCCCTTCGATCGTCGATGGACGGGTCCTGGCCCATGTCGGGGTGATTCTACGCCCGTGCGCCGCTCATCGGCAAGGTGAGCCTCTTCCGTGGATGCGTGAGCGCTCGTGCGACGATCCACGAATGGACACGAATGGACATCCCTGTGGGGTGCGCCTCCGTCAAGCGATACCTCGACTGTTC
>CAZYRM010000123.1:0-18877 GCA_964649705.1 uncultured Planctomycetia bacterium | reverse complement strand
AGGATCCCGAAGAGGAGCGTCGCCCGGAGGCCCCAGCTCTCGACGAGGTGGACCTGGCCGGCCGCGTCGAGCGACGGGAAGAACGCCGACGAGGCCAGGAGGAAGACCGCGAAGAAGGCCATCACGAGGAAGGCCCGCCGGCGGAGGCTCTCCCGTACGGTCAGGCTAGCGACGGCCAGGATCGGCGCCATCAGTCGACTCGCGGATGGTCCGGATGAAAAGCTCCTCGAGCGTGACGCTCGGGTGGCCGACCGAGAGGACGTCGCCCCCCGCGGCCGCGATCGCCTGGAGGAGGGCTTCCCGCCGGTCCCGCGGGACGTCCTGGATCGTGACCGTGAGGCGGTCCGGCACGCGCAGGAGGTCCTCCACGGTCCCGATCTTCCTCAGCTTCCCCTCGTGGAGGATCGCGATCCGATCGCAGACGTCCTCGATGTCGGCGAGCAGGTGGCTCGTCATGACGACCGTCTTCCCCTGCTTCTTCAGGTCGAAGATGAGGTCCTTGAGCTGTCTCGAGACGATCGGGTCGAGGCCGCTCGTCGGCTCGTCGAGGAAGACGAGCTCGGGGTCGTTGATCAGGGCGCTCGCGAAGCCGATGCGCCGGGCCATCCCCTTCGAATACTCCCTGAGGGGCCGCCGTCGCGCCTTGTCCATGCCGAGGAGCTTGATCAGGCGGTCGATGCGCTCCGTTCGGACCTTCCTGGGCAGGCCGAACAAGCGGCCGTAGAAGTCGAGCGTCTCGTCGGCGTTCAGGAAGCGGTAGAGGTACGACTCCTCGGGGAGGAAGCCGATCCGCTGCTTCGCCTCGACGTCGGTCGGCTTGCGGCCGAGGACCGTGGCGCTCCCGCGGGTGGGGAAGAGAAGCCCCAGGAGGAGCTTCATCGTGGTCGTCTTCCCCGACCCGTTCGGGCCGAGGAGGCCGAAGATCTCGCCGCGCTGGATCTCGAGGTTGAGCCCGTCGAGGGCGCGGTGCTTCGTGATGTTCCCGAAGCCGCGGTACTCCTTCGTCAGGTCGATCGTCTGAATGACGGAGTCGGCCATGGACCTTCTGTCAGAAGGCGCTTGGGAGCATCGACGACGATTCTACGGGCCCGTCCCGCGCCGCGTCCAGCCCGAAAGCGCTACTCCGGGAACTTCTCCGCGGTGACGGTGACGTCCACCATCTCATCCCCGCGGCGGACGCTGAAGACCTTCTTCTCACCCGGCTTCATGCCGGCGATCGCGACGGCGTAGTCCTGAAGGGTCTTCACGTCCTTCCCGTCGATCCGCTCGATCAGGTCGCCGCCCTGGATCCCCGAGGCGTCCGCGCCGCCGCCCGGCTTGGTCCCGGTGACGAAGACCCCGCGGCCCTGGGCGGAGAGGTCGGTGTCGATCCCGATGTACGGCGTATCGCTCTCCTTGAACGCCACGAGCGCCGGGAGCGAGTCGGGCTTCGAGAGGATGGTCATCTTCACGATCTTGACCGCCGCGCGCGGCGTCCCGCTGCCCGAGGCGGCCTCGTCCTCGATCTTCCTGAGGACCTCGTCGCCGCTCGTCATCCCGCCGAACACGGTGTATTGCTCGTTCAGCCTCGCGCAGTCCTGGAAGCAGAGGAAGAACTGGCTCCCCCCGGTGTTCGGCTCGGACGTGCGGGCCATCGAGAGCGTCCCGCGGACGTGCTTGCGGTCGTTGAACTCCGCGGGGATGCAGTAGCGGTTCCCCTCCGCGTCGGTCGGCCCGCCGGTGCCGTTCCCCGACGGGTCGCCGCCCTGGGCCATGAACCCCTTGATGATCCGGTGGCACGAGAGGCCGTCGTAGAACCCCTTCCCGACGAGCGTCAGGAAGTTCGTCACGGTGTTCGGCGCGACGTCGGCGTAGAGCTCGACGGTGATCTTGCCGAAGTTCGTCTCGATCTCCACCGTCGGGTTGTCCGCGGCGGCCAGCGGGAGGGCGAGGGCGAGCCAGAGCAGGCGCTTTGTCATGATCAATCCTCGATGGGAAGAGGGGAAAGGGTAGCGGTGCGACGCCGCGCGGTCAATCGATTGCGCCCTCGTCGGCTCGGGCGTAGACTCGCGGCGATGCGGTTCTTCGGCCTCTCCGATCTCCACCTCGCGCACTCGGTCGACAAGCCGATGGACGTCTTCGGTCCGCACTGGAAGGACCACCCGGCGCGGATCGAGGCGGCCTGGCGCGAGACCGTGCGCGAGGAGGACGTCGTCCTGTGCCCCGGGGACCTCTCCTGGGGCATGACGCTCGAGGAGGCCCGGACGGACGTCGACTTCCTTGCGGCGCTCCCGGGGCGGAAGGTGCTCGTGAAGGGGAACCACGACTACTGGTGGCAGAGCGTCTCCCAGGTCCGCTCGCAGTGGCCCGGGATCGCCTTCCTCCAGAACGACGCGATCGCGTTCGGCGGCGTGGCGGTCTGCGGGACGCGCGGCTGGGCCCTGCCGGGGATGACGGAGTACACGGCCGAGGACGAGAAGTACGTCAAGCGGGAGCTGGACCGCCTCCGACGCTCCGCGGAGAGGATGCCGCTCGCGGACCTCCGCGTGGCGATCCTGCACCACCCCCCGTGCCTCCTGGATCTCCCCGAGACGGCCTGGACGGCGCTGATCGAGGAGCTCCGGATCGACTGGTGCGTCTACGGGCACCTCCATCTGCCGCACACGACGCCGCCGGTTGAGGGAAGGCGGGGCCGCGTGGAGTACCGGTGCGTGAGCGCCGATCACCTGGGTTTCCGACCGACGATCCTGTTCGAACGATGAGCATGCGCAGGGCGACCGTTCCCACCGTCCTGGCCTCCGAGGCGGCCTCGCTGATCGCGAGCCCCACGTGGCTCGCGGCCGCGGTCGTCGTCCCGTTCCTCTCGGGGCCCGCGCTCCGTCTCGCCACCGAGCTCGGTCTCCTCCCGCCCGGGGCGGACCGCGCGGGGCTGGTGCTCTTCTCGCTCGTCCTGTCCGCGTTCCTCGGCGCGGTCGCCGCGGCGTGGGAGGGGATCGGTCGTCCGCGGGCCGAGGGGGAGTGGGAGGCGCGCCTCGTGCTGCCGATCGGGCGGCGGCGCCTCCGCCTCGCCCTGCTGGCCTCCGCGATCGCCAGCGCGCTCGCGGCGAGCGGGTCGGCCCTCGCGAGCCTGGCGATGGCGGGGACGCGCATCGCGGCGGGGGACCTCCTCCTCGTCCCCGTCCTCGCCGCGCTCGCGGGCGGGTGCGCGCAGACGGTGGCGCTCGGGGGGAGGGGGCTCGGCACGCTCGTCGTCCTCTCCGCCGCGGCGGCCGTGACGCTCTCGCAGCCCGCCGCGGGGGAGGCCGTCCGGCCGTGGCTCCTCCCGGGCGCCGCGGCGCTCGCCGTCGTCGCGTGCGCGGGGGCGATCGGCCGCCGTGAGGTCCCCACGGGTCCGCACGCCGAGGCGGCCCCGTCGCCCGCCTACACCCCCCCGGGCCACGCCGGGCCCCGCCCGGTCCATGGGGCGGCCTTCCTCGCGATCCTCGCGCTCCTCGCCTTCCTGGCGGGCGCGTTCATCCCGGAGGACCCGCTCCGTCAGGTCCTCGTCTTCGAGGTCGGCATCATCCTCTTCCCCGCGCTCCTCCTCGCCACGGTGACGAACCAGTCGTACCGCGAGGCGTTTCGCGCCGGGTGGCCGGGCGGGGCGCGGCTCCTCGGAGCGCCCGTCGCGGCGGTCTGCCTCCTGCTCCTCATGAAGGAAGCCATGTTCCTTCCCCTGTTCCGGATGCCCGAGGGGGAGACGGAGAAGATCGTAAGCGTTGTCGACGGGTGCGCCGCGCACGGCCGCTTCGTGGCTCTCCTCGTCCTGGCGCTCCTCCCGGCGCTCTGCGAGGACCTGGCGTTCCGAGGGTACCTCCTCTCGTCACTCTACTCGGGGTGGGGGCCTCGGACCGCGGTGCTCGCCTCCGCCATCCCCTTTGCGCTCCTGCACGGCGCCCCGCAGCGCGCCGGGCTCATGCTCGTCCTCGGAGTCGTCTACGGGACGCTCGTCGTCCGATGGGGCAGCATTTGGGTCGGCG
Organism: uncultured Planctomycetia bacterium; assembly: GCA_964649705.1. Classification (GTDB taxonomy): domain Bacteria; phylum Planctomycetota; class MHYJ01; order WSZJ01; family CAZYRM01; genus CAZYRM01. The sequence continues at coordinate 14,879 of CAZYRM010000123.1, read as the reverse complement.
TCCTCGCGCACGTGACGAACAACGCCTTGGTCCTCGTCCCCCGGCTCTGGCCCGACAGGATTCGGATCCCCTGGCTGGGGGAAGGGACCCACGTCCCGCCCGAGCTCCTCGCGGCCTCCGCGCTGGTCCTGGGGCTCCTCCTCTGGCTCCCGAAGCGGCCCGCCCCGCCGGCTTGACCCCCCCTCTGGGCGCGGCTAGAATCCCGGCGGGAACGGCAGGAGGAATCCTCATTCATCTGCGGATCACGGGGAAGTCCGACGTCGGTCGGAAGCGGAAGCGGAACGAGGACTCGCTCTTCGTCTCCCAGGAGAACGCCCTCGCGATCGTCGCGGACGGGATGGGGGGGCTCTCGTGCGGCGACAAGGCGAGCCGGATGGCGATCGAGTCGCTGTCGCACGAAATCCTGTTCTCCTCGCCGACGGAGCTCCTGGAGGCCGGCGAGATCGACATGCTCGCCGCGGTGGGGCGGTTCGCCCAGCTCCTGGGGGACTGGCTGAAGAAGGCGAACGCGCAGCTCTTCCAGGAGGCGGAACGGACCCCGGACCATCGCCGGATGGGCTCGACGATCGCGATCTTCTACGCGAAGGGCCCCTACGCGGTCATGGCCAACGTGGGGGACGCGAGGGTGTACCGGATCCGGGGCGAGAAGATCTCCCAGATGAGCGAGGACCACTCCTGGGTGGCGGAGATCGCGAAGAAGCAGGGGGTGAAGCTCAACGCCGAGCTGATCGCGCGCTGCAAGAACATCGTGACGCGGGCCCTGGGGGTCTCGGCGGACGTCCAGCCGGACGTCCAGGCGCAGAGGCTCGAGGCGGGGGACATCTACCTCCTCTGCACGGACGGGCTCTGGAACATGGTCTCGGGGAGCGAGATCGAGAACATCGTCCTGAACCACGAGGACCGCCTGGACCAGGCGGTCGAGTACCTGATCAAGATGGCCAACCTGCGCGGCGGGCCGGACAACATCACGGTCGCGGTCGCCCAGGTCCACCAGGGGGAGTAGGAGACGACCATGCGCACCGCCATCGCCGTCCTGGCCCTCGCGGCCCCGCTGCTCGCGGACGTCGCGTACCGCGAGGCCTGCACCTACGAGTCGCTCGTGAAGCAGGACCCCTTCGTCAGGAAGACCTACTTCGGGAAGGAGAAGGTCCGCGTCGAAGAGACGGAGGGGAGGACGACGACGATCTATCGCCTGGACCGCGGCGTGCTCTGGATCCTCTCGCCGAAGATGCCGACGTACTTCGAGGCCCCCCTCAAGGCGGCCGCGGCCGCGTCGGCGGCAGAGGTGGCCATGCAGAAGAAGAACCTCGAGGTCGCGAAGGCGAAGCTCCTCAAGGAGATCGAGGACCTGAAGGAGAAGCTGAAGAAGGAGAAGAACGCGAAGCTGAAGCCCCCGATCGAGACGGAGATCAAGAAGCGGGAGGACCGCCTGGGGAACATCGAAGTCGCGCTGACGGTGGGCAAGCCGGTCGCGTGGGCGGAGCCGACCGAGGAGAAGGCGCAGATCCTGGGGCATCCCACGGTGAAGTGGAACGTCTACGTGAACGGCTTCCTCTCGCAGCAGGCGTGGGTCTCGGACGAGTTCAAGGGGGTGGAGGAGTACCGGAAGCACGTCGACGCGATGTACAAGAAGTACGACGTGGTGAACGACGAGTCGGCGATGCAGGAGGCGCTCCTCAAGGAGACGAAGGGGATGCCGCTGAAGCGGCGGGTGCTGGCGGAGCGCGGGGGCGCGCCCGGGGAGGACGGGGCGTCGCCGATGGACGTGTGGCTGGTCTCGGAGATCGTGGAGCTGGCGTTCAACCCCGTGGCCCCGAGCCTTTTCGAGCTCCCTCCCGGCGCGAAGAAGCGGTAGCTACGGGAAGGGGAGGGAGAGGGTGAAGAGGATCCCGTCGAAGAGCTTGACGAGGCCCCTGAGGAACAGGACCTGGAGGTCGTCTTGATCCGCTGAGAGGCCATGTCGTACAATGCCGCGTGGTTCCTTGAGGAGACCCGTCTTGTCGATTCGACGACAAGGCTCCGCGGCACACCCAGGTCCACGCGCGCCGCGAGCCTCTGCGGCGCCGCGGTTCGCCATCCTGACGGCACAGGAGGCTGCCCGATACCTGCGCTTGAGCCTGCGGACCCTCTATCGCGCTGTGCGGGCCGGTCGGATCCCGTGCGCACGGGAGGGCAAGGTCCTCCGTTTCCATCGCGACGCCCTGGACGCCTGGGCGAAGGGCGGGATCGCGTGGAGCGGGCCCGCAGCGTCCCCACTTTCTCCGGATCGCTTCTTCTCCGACTTGAATTCCGCATTCGCGCAGCTCAGGAAGGACAGGCGCGCATGGAGGGACGAGCTCGAGGAGAGACGTGCCTGGGACGAGACGCTCAGGGACGGTCAGGACTCCGAGGAGGGTCCGTAGCGTGACTGAGCCGTCCCGGGGCGATCTCTGGCTCGTCGATCTCGACCCGACACGGGGCCACGAACAGGCGGGACGACGCCCGGCGCTCGTCGTTTCCGTCGATCCACTCAACCATGGCCCCGCGGGACTGGTCATCCTGCTGCCGCTCACCACGCGAGCCAAGGGTGTGCCCTCGCACGTTCCCATCCGACCGCCAGAGGGCGGCGTCCGACAGGCGAGCTACATCAAGTGCGAGGACGTGCGCTCGGTCTCGAAGGAGAGGCTCTCCCAGCGCTGGGGCGCGGTCTCTCCAGCGACGCTCGCCGCGGTCGAGGAGAGGCTTCGTCTGCTCCTCGGGCTCTGACGCCCTCCACGGGCCGCCCGGGCCGCAAGCCCGACGTGCGACAACGGCTACCATGTGAACGCCCTGCCGAGGAGCCCCCACGGCTTCCGATCGAGATGGACCGGGCACGCCTCCGGCGCGGACCCTGTCGCGCACTTGTCCTCCTGGTACCGAGAGAGCGGTACAATGCCCAATCATGCGCACTGCGGCTCCCTGGATCGCGCTCGCCTTGTCCGCCCTGCTGTACGCGGACGCCGATGAGCTCGTCCGCAGGGCCAGCGTCCGCCTGGAGCACGAGAACCACGAGGGGGCGAAAGCCCTCCTGGATCGGGCCCTGGCGGAAGAGCCGTCCCACGGCGCCTCCCTCGAGCTCCTCGCGGACCTGGGCGACACGAGGGACCGGCTCCGCTACCTCGAACGGGCCCGACCGCTGCGCCCGGAGGCGGCGCGCAGGCAGCTCGAGGAGCTCGACGACGAGGTGTTCTGGGTACCCGACGCGGCCGTGGAGGCGGCGGAGCGGGACACCCTGCTGCCGAGCGGGCAGGCGATCGAGCCCTTCGGCCCATGGCGACCGTGGGAGCGACCGTACGTCGTCTGGGCGCATGCTTCATCGAGCGGGCCGCTGAGATTCGAGGCCCTCGGCGCGCGCGTGCCGGGACACCGGGAGGCTCTCGCTCGAATCGCGGATCGGTTCAAGCGGGACGGCGTGACCGACGCTGCCTGCTGGGCCCTCCTCGCCAGGCTGCAAGCGCGGACGGGAACCGCGGACGCCGCCAGGACGTCGCTGGCCCGTGCGCGACCCGCCTCCCTCGACGATCGGACCTGGGTCGCCATGTGCGCGCTCGAGGTCGTCGAGTCGCCGTACGAGTGGTGGAGGGCAGAGGGGACGTCGCTCGTGGCGGACCTCGCAGCCGCGGGCCCCTCCCAGGGACGGACTCGCGCGCGATGGCTGCTCTGGAGTGCGGCGCGACGGCTCCTCGCCGAGCGCCACGACGTCGAGGGGCTGGCCACGCTCTCCGAGACCCAGGCCCGAACGGACGGGTTCTCCACGTCGTGGAACCCCTACGAGCAAGATGTGGAGGAGGTGGACGCCTCCTGGCGTCTGGACGAGGCACTTCCGACGCTCCTCGGGAGGACGGACGAGCCCTCGGTCTGCCTCCGCTCGGCCATCCTGATCCGTCTGGGGCAGGTAAATGCCTCGCTTGCGGAACTCGACGCGCTCCTTGACCACGCCCCGGAGTGCCTCTCCGCACGCTTTCTTCGGTACAGGACCTTCGCCAGGCTGCGTTGCCTCGGCGGAGCTTGCGGAGACGCGGAGACCTTGCTGGGCGCCGATTCAAGGGGCTCGGTCCGCCTGGACGGGTTGCTGCTCTCGGAGCTCGTCCGCCTGATCGAATCGGTCCGGGGTGACGCGGCTGCGCTCGCCGCGCTGCGCGCGATGCCTCCCGATGGCCGTCACGGTGTAGTCGCCTCGTACTACACGGACCACCTGGTCCGTGATCACCGCGGAACCGAGTTGGTCAACGAGATGCTCGAGGCCCTGTCGCGGAGTGATGCCCTGAATGCGTGGAACCTGACCTTCCTTGCCTGCCTGGCGACCGAGGCTGGCCGCCCGGAGGTCGTGCTCGGCGCCCTGGACGGCGTCCCCGAGAAGGGGTGGCGGTACCTGGGGGAGAGTTGGTTGAGAGGCCTCGCGCACGGTCGCCCGGTCCCGAACGCCTGCGGCGTCCTCCGCTGGTTCGCCTCGCGCGACGCCCTCACGGGCGCGCAGGACGCCTTCCTTCGACGAGCCCTCTCTGGCCTCGCGACGGACGTCGGCCTGCGTTGGCGGGTCCGCCGCGAGCTGGAGGGGGACCGCGAGTTCGAGGCCCTCCCAGGGGGGCGTTACGTCCTCGCCCTCCTCCACGATGCGTACCTCGAGTCAGGCACGGTCCGCGCCCTGCGCCGCGCGGCGTACGACGCGGGGTTCCGCGCGCGCGGGCTGCTCGTGGACATGGCGCAGGACGGCGAGGAGGTGATCGAGGACCTGGAGGCGCTCGACCCGATCTCCGCCCGCCTCGCGCGCGCCGTGCGGGCACCGGGGGTCGAGGCGCTCGATCGCCTCCTGGAGGAGGACGCCGCGTGGCCGTGGCAGATCGAGCAGGTCCGGCACGAGCGGGACCTGCGGGTCGGGACCCGCGTATTGCCGGGGCCGTCGCCCGAGCCGGCCTCCCCGGGCGACGCCGCCCGGGCGTTCTGGCTGGGATTGGAGGAGGGGCGGCGACCGCCTGAGCAGCCCCCTGACTTTGACTCGATGGACCCAGCCAACCTCGCCAGTGCATTCGAGCACTGGCGATACTGGACGGAGTGGCAGCGCGCGGCGGAGAGGGCCGTCGCGGCCGATCCCGGCGCGGCCTGCTGCGCCCTCCTAGGGGCCCCGAACGGCCCCCGCCTCGCCGACTGGCTATGCGGCAGTGGTCGCGGCCAGGATTGCGCGGAGCTGCTCAAGGAGCTGTGGCGCCAGGCCGCGGCGCATCCGGAGGACCTGCGGTGGCTCGATCTTGCTCGCCAGATCGCGTACCTCCGCAACGACGCGAACGGTCAGAAGAGGGCGATCGACGCGCTTCGTCCCCACCGGTCGCGATCCCCAGAGATCGAGCTCGCCATCGCGGCGGACGCCGCGCCGATCGAGGAGCGGCGCGAGGCGCTGCGGCGGTACCTCAAGCTCCGCGAGGGTGACGCGTTTGCCGCGATCGCGGAGGGCCTCCTCCCCCGTGGGATGGGGAAGGAGGACCCGCTTGCCGCCGTGCGCCTGCAGGCCTTGACCGCGCTCGCCCGGACCGATCGCGACCGCGACCTCCTGTCCAGCGCCCTCCTCCGGGCCGGGTGTGCCGGGGAGTCCACGCGGCTCGACGAGTCCCTGGCCGCGAGCGAGGATGCGGGGGTCCGGTTCGCGGCCCTGACGCGCGCGTGGAAGAAGGCGAACGGGCGGCCCCAGCCCGACCTGGATCACTGGCGGAAGCTCGCGACGGACCCCCGCTGGGACGACGCCCAGGCGGCCGCGTTGTGGACCTGCGTGGGCGTCGAGGCGTGCTTCGCCGGGCGGGACGACCTGTTCGCCGAGGCAATGAACGAGACGTGGCGGCGGGGGCCCCTTCCGAAGACCCTGTACACGGAGAGCTTGGTCGACTTTCTCCCTGTGAGCCAGCTTGCGGAACAGCCCGTCTTTGCTGAGACGATCTCGCGCGCCCTGAAGCGTCCCGACGCCTCCCCCGCCGCGTGGTACGTGGCGCGATGGGTGTGGTCCAAGGGGGGCGGATCGCGCACAGCGGCGCTCCCGATCGACGAACGCCTGCACGACGAGGGCCTCCCGACCTCGCGAACGTGGGCGCGCCGCCTGGCTGCGTCAGGGCGGGAGGCCACGCTCCGCGGGTGCGGGGAGCTCTGCCGCTCGTTCCGCACGGTGCGGGAGTGCTGGGAGGGAGGGGGCCTGGTCGAGGCACTGTGCCGGGCCCTGGTCGAGGCGGGCCGCCCCGACGAGGCGTTCTCGTGCGCGGACGCCTGGTCGATGCGGTGCGGACTGCTGGGGAGGGACGACCGAGGGGGGGGCCTCTTCTGCGGCCTCGTCGCGCCTCCCTATCGGTTCTTCGGGATGGAGGAGAGCTTCGAGGAGACCGCGATGCCCCCGCGCGCCATTGCGGCGGGGATCCTCCTGGAGGTCGGCCAAAGCGAGGGCGCGCTGGACCGGCTGCGCGAAGCCCTGAGGGAGGCGCGGGACCCCTCCGTGCGCGAGGCGTGCCTGCGCTCGGCGATCGGCATCGAGCTCGGCGCCGCCTTCCTCGCGGAGGAGGACGAGCTCCGCTGGCGGGTCCCGCCGACGCAGCGTGGGTTCTCCTCCTGTTTCACGGCCGCGCAGGAGGCCGTCATCCTGCTCTCGGGGCTCATGACCTCGGCCGCCGACCCGTGGGCGCGCGAGGAGGCGCACGACCAGCTCGCGGGGCTCTACGCGTTCCAGGAGCTGAGACCGTGCTTCATCGATCTCCTGCTTCGCGACGTCGTCGCGCCGCCCCTTCCCGAGGAGCTCCGCGCTTGGGAGCGTCGCCTCCGCGCGGACGCCGTCGCCGATCGGGACGTCGCGGAGGCGGAGCTGCGGGGCCTCGGCCCGTCCGCCCTTGGCCTGTTGCGCGAGTTGCGCCGCACCGACGACGCGGAGGTCCGCGCCCGCGCGTGGTCCCTCCTCGAGGAGCTCGCGACGCCCTGAAAACACGCATCGACACCCAGGCGCCGGGCCCCCGGCGCGAAGAAGCGGTGAGCGGACGTCGGCCGGCCTCCTACATGGTCGAGATGATCTGCCAGTTGATGAAGGCGTGCCCCGCGAGGAAGAGGAGGCCGAGCACGAGGCCGATCGTGGAGCAGGCCGACCGCGAGAGGCGGACCGCCTTGATCCCGTAGACGAGCGAAACGATCGGGAACACGACCCCGATGAAGGGGATCGCGAGGATCGACAGCAGGCCCCAGGTGATCGCCATGTCCTGGAACCTGCGCACGTTCTGCCACGCGGGGCGGACGAGGAACCGCTCCTCGCCGACCGCCGCGCGCAGGGCGTTGGCGGCGACACCCATCCCGTCCGCTCTGAACTGGTACCAGCGTGCCCCCCAGCTCCCCGGGGCGCGATGACAGAACCGCGTACGGAACCGGTCCGGCTCGTAGACGACCTGCGTGACCTCGGCCGTCGGCACCCGGACCGTGCGCTTGCTCGCCATCGACTGTGCGATCACGGCGCCGATGATCCCGAACACGGCGAATCCGGTCGCCACCGAGGTCTGGTCCTTCCCCTCCACCTCGATCACCTCGCGGCTGACGCGGAGGGTCCCCTCGCCTCGGCAGATCTGGGCGACCCGTCCGGAGAACGGACGATCCGTTCCGGCTTCGTAGCGGACCGTGAAGACCTGCAACCACTCCTGGCAGAACGGACAGCGGGCCTCGTCGCGGGGCACGGTCTCGGCGCAGGCCGGGCATCGGACGCCGTCCGCGATCGATGCTGGCCGGGACGGGGCGACGGCCGGCGAGTCGATCGGGGCCGCGCACGGCTGCGACGTGCACAGCCCCGTCCAGCAGCCGACATGGTAGGAGGAGTTGCACCCCGCGCAGTTGCGGATCGCCTGGCCTAGCCCGATCGTCCCGCTGCACGACGGACACCGTCGCCCCGCGACGACCCGGTTGGCGGTCATCTCCTCCGGAAGCCGCGCGGCCCTCGCGGCGGCGGGGGCCTCCAGCATGATGATGTCCGGGTCGGAGTCCGGAAACTCGGGATGCGGCGCGGCGGCGTGGTCGCTCCCGGGCGCCTCGACCTCGACGAGGTCCGGGTCGGGGTCTGCAGGCGTCGGGGACGTCGATCCGTGCGCGGCGATCTCCGATCCGCAGACGGGGCAGGTCTGGTGGCGCTCCAGGCGCCCGTCGCCGAGGACGAGGCTCGCATGGCACCCGGGACAGGACATCTCGGCGGGCATGGATGCCTCCGCTCGTCCTGACGGGCGCCGTCGGCTGCGCCCGAGCTGGTGGGATTCCTACGGGAAGGGGAGGGAGAGGGTGAAGAGGATCCCGTCGAAGAGCTTGACGAGGCCCCGCAGGAACAGGACCTGGAACCCCATCGCCATCAGGCCGACGAGCGCCACGAGGAGCGCGTACTCGGTCGTCGCCTGCCCGGTCTCGCCCTTCACCAGCTCGCGGATCCGTTCGAACATCGCGCACCTCATCACTTCAGATCTTCCGACTCGTTGACCACCATGCTCGTCCTGCCGTCGCCCACGGGATCGAGCGTCAGGGTCAGCAGGCGGTCGCCGTGGCTGAAGAACATCACGCAGAAGCCCCGCTCGTCCTGGGGCTGGGAGTAGTTCTCCTCGTACTTCCATCCCGCCTCGGGCATCTTCTCCAGGAGGTGGGCCCTCACCCCCCCCGTGGACAGCGGGATCATGTAGGCCACCATCGCCCCGGGCGCGCCCGCATCGGAGGACTGGACGTCCATGAGCGGCTCCGACCCCTCGGGGAGGGGGAGGTGCGTCTGCTGGAACCCGTTGTCGACCGGCGCCACCGTGCTCACCGAGAGGTGGCCGACCGTCATCTGCGACTCGGGGATCCACTGCGCCGTCACCGAGTAGCGGAGGTTCGAGCCCAGGTCCATTGCGGACGACGAGGCGGACTCCCCGTTCCCGTTGCCGAACGGCTGCAGCCCGACGGCCTCCCAGGCCTTCACGTACCAGTCCGCCACCCGGTCCGGCCGGTCCTTCGTCCCGAACGTCGCGATGCGCCGCGGGATTCCGTTCAACAGGAAGACCTCTCCTCCTGCGTGGGACAGGGCGTTCGGATACGGTGCCAGGCGGGGGAGATCGGGGATCGCCGACTGGGCGCCCCTCGCCGGGGCGCCCGCGCCGGCCCGCTGCTCCTCGGCGGCCTGGTCCGCCTGCTGCTCGATTCCGCGGACCTTCGTGGTCATCTGCCCCAGGAGGTAGAAGAGCCCGGTCCCGGCGCCGATCAGGAACAGGACCCTGGCGACAGTCCCCCCCACGGAGCCGCCCTCGGGCGTCTCCGTCCGCTTCTCGGTCGTCTTGGGGTCCGCCTCGGCCATCCTAGTTCCCGTTGATCGTGTTCAGGTCCTGCTGCGCCTGGGCGCGGTCGGCCTCGAGCGCCTGCCGCTGGGCGGTCAGGTCGCTTACGTCGTCGTTGTTCGGGTTGTTGTCGTTCTGGCGCTGCTGGATCTCCGCGTTGATCTGGTTGATCTGATCGGTGTCGTCCTGGATCCGCTGCTCCAGATCCGCCTTCGTCTGCTCGTACTCCTGCTGCTCCGCCGCCATCCCCGCGGTCGGGTCCTCTCCCTGAACGGGCGTCTCATACCGCGACTGCTCGTTGTGCGTGCACTTGCACGGCGGGTTCGACTCCCACCAGTTCGGCGCGTTGTAGGGACAGACCTTGTCCATCTCGACGTGGCACTTGAACTCGACCAGTCCGAAGGTCAGCGAGGTGAGCTTGTCGATGACCTTCCCGATCGCGGGGCACCACATCCCCTCGACCCGCTCGATGATCTTGTTGCGCTGGTACTCGTCCCAGGTCCCGTTGCAGAGGACCATGCGCGCGAACGTGACGTCCCCGCCCACGCTCATCAGGTTCGCGTTGGTGTTCCAGCTCTTCGGCCGCTTCGACTGTTCCTGGAGCTGCGACTCCTTGAGCGTGAGGAAGTTCATGATGATCGGGAAGAACGTCGGCTGGTACGTCATCCGGACCGTCGTCTTGATGCGGTCGTCGGGGTTGTCCCGGACCAGCCCGTACCCGAGCCTGAACAGGCCCAGGTCCCACCCCTCCGCGGCGACCTTTCCCACCGTGGTGCCGTACAGGACCCCGCCCGACGAGGTCAGGTCCTCCAGGCTCGACAGCTTCTCGACCTTGAGCTGGACGCGGCTCCCCTGGGCGTTGTCGTTCGTGAAGTTCCCGACGACCGCGCTGTTCGCGTCGAACGGGATCTCAGGGAACCACAGGTTCCTCATCTCGGTCGCCACGGTCTTCTCGAGGTTCGCCTCGCCCTTCCGGGAGACCATCTCCCAGCAGGCGTAGCGCGTGGCGCCGACGACCTTGCGCTTGTAGTTCGTCAGCTTGTGGAACTCGATGCTCCCCACGAAGAGGAGGCACAGGACCGGCGCGCAGATCGCCAGCTCGACCATGGCGCTCCCGCGTTCCCCCCTCAGGAGGCAGTTCTGCTTGTCCATGGCGCCTTCTCCTCTAGTGGGACATCAGCGTGGTCAGGTCGATGTCGTCCTGGTTCCCGCCGAGGGCCTTCCAGCCGGTCCTCATGACCTTCAGGAAGCCCCCGTTGCCGTTGCTTCCCATGATCAACGCCTTGATCGGCTTCATCGCGTTCCTCTGCACCGAGTTCGCCCCGCCGTCGAGCATCGCCATGAAGTGCCGGTCCATCGGCGCCAGGCGGGCCCTCCAGCAGGGATTCATCTCGTTGGGAGGCTCCTCGGGGTCGTCGGCGCGCTCGAAGAACGTCTCGGCCGCCGCGAACGCGCAGAGGCCCGACATTCCGATCGAGTTGAACTTGCCCCCCCGGATCATGTCCAGGTTCACCTGCTTCTCCTCCCAGCCGCCCGCTCCGACGTGCGAGGTCAGGGTCTCGCCGGTGTCCTGGCCGGACGCCGTCCGTGCCTGCTGCTTGTACGTGACGTCGCCCTCGGGCGCGTCGTCGAGCCCTTGGCCCATGATCTCGACGATCTTCAGCCCCTTGGCCGACTTGTAGGCCATCGTGACCACGACGCCGCAGCGCTTGCCGAACTGCTCGTTGGTCTGGTTCCGGAGCTTCTCCTTCGGGATGTAGAAGCGGTTGCCCCCGCCTCCTCCCCCGAAGCCTCCCCCGCCGAAGCCCCCGCCGCCGCTCGGCTTCTTCCGGGCGTCCATGACGTAGCAGTAGGTGGGGAGGCGGGTCGCCATCCAGGCCTGCCCGCGGAAGCCCGGAGGCCCGTTCGTCTTCCAGATCGCCCGCTCGCCTCGGTTCTGCTGGTTCTGCTGGAACATGTCGTTGTTCAGCTCGTGGATCCCCGTCGGCCTCCAGTAGGTCCGGTCCTTCTTCGTCTTCTGCGGGTCGAAGCCGGTCGTCGGGAAATGGTCGAGGGGGTTCGGGAGCGGCAACGGGACCGACTTCACGAAGATGTCGACGATGTGGTTGTCGTTGTCCTCGTGCGGCAGCCCCTTGTAGCCGGTCTTCCGGTACTTGTCGTTGTTCTTCAACTGGTTGTAGACCTGGCAACGGGCGGAGGAGATGGCGCAGGAGCTCGGAATCGTGCAGAACGCGGGGAAGGCCTCCTCCGAGAGGAGGGCGATCTCGCCCGCCTGGAAGAGCGTCTTCTTCGGGAAGCTGAAGAGTTTCCAGAACTGGCGATACCACACGCGCAGGTAGTCCGTCGCCTCGATGTCCTTGTCGTTCTGCATGCGTTCCGGGGCCCCGAGGCGGACGAAGACCTTTCCGCCCATGAAGTTGATGATCTGGATGGCCCCGGTCTTGAGCTCGTCGACGTTGGTCGTGCCGCCGATGTCGATCCCGACGAACCAGAGGTTCGTGATCTGCCCGAGGACGCTCATCCCCTCTCCCTCGGCCCCGCGGTTCCAGCCCCACAGGCCCGTCAGGCGGCGCTTCGCGGTCTCCTCGATGAGCCACTTGAGGCGCCACTTCTGGTCGATCATCTTGTTGTGGGCCGACTTGGTCCCGAAGACGCGCTTCTCCGTGTGCTTGTACTCGCCCTTGCGATCCCCGCGCTGCACGCCGTGCCTCCCGGCCGGCCACGCCAGCAGGTCGTTGTAGCTCTGCAGCGTGAACTGGCGGAAGATCTGGGACATCACGCGGGCCTGAAAGGGGATCGATCCCTCGGACATGGAGGGATTGACCCAGATCCTCCCCTCGTTCGTCGCCGCCGCGTCGCCTCCCGACCCCACGGGGTCAATCATCTCCGACGTCTTCTTGATGGCGATCGGGATGACGGCCAGGTCGAGCTTCGAGCTGATTGCCCCGGTATCGACGTAGACGCCGTTGATCGGCGGGGGGGCCAGCATCCAGTGGATGGTGTTCTCCAGCGCGCACAGGTTGTGGAGGAAGATGAACCACAGCTCGATCTTCGGCCCCTGGATGAACTGCGTTGGCGAGCGTATGGCGATGTTGAACAGGGCGTACGTCAACAGGTCGTACGCCATCGCGAGGGCCGTCAGCACGCTCGCGACGACATTCAAGATCGGCCCGAGGATCGGGATCCAGGACAAGGCCGTCGAGATCAGCTCGATGATCACCGCGACGTCGAGCCAGAACTTCGAGTGGCTCCGCGCGATGACGAGCTCCGTCATCGAGACGATGTTCGCGATGATCGCCCGGTTCGTGTAGCAGATGAGGTTCAGCATCCGGGCGCCCCAGACCGCGCCGCTGTAGGCGCAGGCGTCCGCGGTGTCCTGGACCTTCATCTTGTCGCTGACGACCTCGCCCGTCTGGTAGACGGACATCCAGAAGAAGACGAGCGCCATCGAGAGCAGGGCGAAGATCACGGTGATCTGCCCCTCCTCGCCGCGCACGAGCCCCTTCAGGTCGCGCTGGTTGTCGGGCTTGGCGTTGTCCATCGTCACAGTCCCCATGGTCGGACCTCCGACACCTCGAATCCCAGGAACCAGGGCGTTATTGCGCGTTCCGTCCGCGGTTGCTCCGCGTCGGGATCGTCTCGATGAAGTTCGACTGCATCCGCATCGTCCACTCGCCGCGGATCAGGACACGCCCGACGGCGTTCCGGTACCGGTCGTCGTTCGTCATCCTGCTCCTCACGCCCGGGTCGGACCCGGTCGACCAGTAGGCCCAGTACGAGGGCTGAGGCATCGGGAGCATCGACACGGCCGGGACCAGGAACTTGAAGAGGAGCCTGTGGCTGTGGATGACCTCCACGCGAAGGCGCATCTTCTTCGCGACCGCCGCGTTCGAGCTCGTCAGCCGCAGCCCGTCGTCCCGCCCCAGGAACTGGCTCCACTCGAACGGCGCCCCGCTTGCGTCCTCGCCGAACTCGTTGGCCCGCGGCTCTCGCGCCAGCAGGTAGCGACGGTTCTCCTTCAGGCCGTTGTTCCCCCCGCCCCAGAACTGCTTGAGGCTCATGTAGGTGTGCCCCTGCGAGGTCCCCTGCACCTTGTTCGGGTCCTGCGGGCTGCGGTTGAAGTCGTCCGGGTCGAGGATCCGCATGTCGTTGATCGTGAAGACGGGCTTGTCGATCCCGCCGCCCCCTGGCTTGCTCCGCGTCTTGATGTTCCCCCCGGTGGCCCCGATCGCCAGGCCCGCCACCGTCCTCGGCGAGTCGAACGAGAAGCTCATGCCGCCGAGGGTCGCAACCTCGACGAGGTACTCCTTCTTGCTCCCGTACTTCGGCTGACGGGGCAGCTCGATCTCAAACTGGGCGCGGGCGACCATCGAGGCGCCCCAGTGGACCGCGTGGGCGGCCACCAGGCTCGCGGCGCCGGTGTACTCGTAGCGTAGCGTGAGCGGGCCCGGGAGGGGGATGGCGGTCTGCGTGACCGGCGCGAGGGCCTGGGCCGCGGCCCACTTCATCATGTCGGTGTCGCCGTTCCGGACGATGCCGCTCCTCGCCGCGCAGTACGCGGAGTAGTCGACCATCGCCTGCACGACGAACATGTAGGACAGCTCGAAGATTCCGCAGAGGAGGAAGAGGAAGATCGGCAGCGTGATGGCGGCCTCGACCACCGCCTGGCCGTCCTCGCACTTCCACACGCTCTTCTTCGCGTCCATGTCTTGTGCCTCCGCTACCGGACCCAGCTGATGTTCACCTTCGGCAGCCAGCAAACGAACGTCACCGCCGCGCCCAGGGCGATTGCCACGCCGTACGGGATGCGCGGCATTCCTTTTTCGGGCTCCTTCGCGGCGTCCTCGCCGCCCCCCTTCCGCGTACGGATCGTCCGGATCTCCTTCGCCGCCCCCTTGACGATCGCCACGGTCGCCACGATGCCCACCGTGAAGATCGCCATGATGAACCCGAAGATCGCGGCCCAGAGGATGACGTCGAGGATGAAGGGATACCCCTTGAGCGCCCCGATCGCCGCTCCGAGCTTTACGTCCCCAGGCCAGATCCCCTTCATCATCCAGAACAGGAAGTACACGCCGAAGCCGACGCCGAACCCGAAGAGGCTGATCTGAATCCCAGGCACGCCCTTCCAGAGGAAGTTCAGGCCCAGGCCCAGAAGGATCGTCGGGTAGGTCACGACGTTGTAGATCTTGTTCTCTCGTACCTCCGTCACGGCGCAGACGATCAGCACGAGGAAGAAGATCACCTGAATCGAGACGTCGTAGATCTGCGCTGCGCCGGTCATCGAGAGTCTCTGAGGATCCACGTCCAGGGCCCGCGGGCCCGGGGCACTCGGTGGTCAGCGCGACCCTCTCCGTCGGAGAGGGCCGCGCCATGGCCCCGTCGATAGGACATGGCAGTGGGGCGGGATCTCAAGGAAGCGCCCGAAGTATACCGCTCGTGTCCGAATCGTGTCAAGGAAGGATGGATTCCGGCGAATCCGGGGTGTAAGACATAACCTGCGTATGCGCTGCGCTTTGCGGGGAGTGCGCAGTTTGACTCCATTGGGTGAGCGGGGTAGACTCCCGAGTG
>CAZYRM010000122.1:0-18888 GCA_964649705.1 uncultured Planctomycetia bacterium | reverse complement strand
TGCGCGCCTCGACGGGTACGACCGCTTCTACACCGACTACTCGTACTACGCGGGGATCCTCTGCGGTGCGATCGCCGCGGCGACGGGGGCGAGGTCGTACTACTGGAGCTGCGGGCTCGTCGGGAAGTACCTCTCGGCCTGGGGCTCACCGGGGGCGCTCCGCAAGAAGCTCAGGAACGACTGGCCGCTGTGGCTCTCTGTCCGCCTCGCGACGAGGCTCGTGACGGGGACGCCGCGGATGATCGACCACTACGCGGCGCACTTCGGCCTCCCGCGCACGCGGGCCGTGGTGGCGCCGAACTGGGTTGAGGAGCCCCCGTGGGTCCCCTCCCGCGTGGAGGCGCGCGCGGCGCTGGGGGTGCCGCAGGACGCCCCGGTCGCCCTCTTCGTCCATCACCTGTCGCCCCGGAAGGGCGCGAACCGCCTGCCCGCCCTCGCCTGGGCGCTGGCGGGGCGCGTGCCGGGGCTCGTGTGCCTCGTCGCGGGCGACGGCCCGGAGCGCGAGGCGATCGAGGCGGCGAAGGCGCCGCTGACGCTCCTCGGCCGCGTCCCCAACCGCGACATCTCGCGCCTCTACGCCGCGGCCGACGTCTTCCTCATGCCGTCCGAGGAGGAGGGCTTCCCGCGCGTCCTGCTCGAGGCGATGGTCCACCGCGTCCCATTCGTCGCGACGGACGTCGGCGGAGTTCGCGACGTGGTGCCCGACTCGATCGCCGCCTCGGTGGTCCCCGACGGCGACATGACGGCCTTCGTCGATCGCGCGGTGGAGCGGTTCCGCGACCCCGCGCTCCGCGAGGCCCACGCCCGCGCCTGGGACCAGGTCCGCGGCCGATTCTCGCGCGCGGCCGCGATCGCCGCGTGGCGCGCGGCCGTTCTGGAGTGACCGGGGACTAATGTCGCGTCAAGCGGGATCCTGTGGGTCGGATGGCTGCCCGCGCCCGAGATCCCAGATCCTGAATCCCAGATTCCAACGAGATCCCAGATCCCAACATGGGCGGGTGGTTTCGCCATGTTGGAATCTGGGATCTCGTTGGAATCTGGGATTCGGGATCTGGGATCTCGGGCGCGGACAGCCATCCGACCCACAGGATCCCGCTTGACGCGACCACTAAGACCCCGGGGTCAGGTACCGATCGGGGGAGAGCTCCGCGTCGGGCGGCGGGCCGTCAGGGGAGGCCTCGGCGGGATACCGGATGAAGTCCCCGAAGGCGTCCGGCGCCTCCTCGCGGATCCTCCGACCCCAGTCACGGAGGTCCAGGGCCCACGGATGCTCGAGGACCGACTCGCCGTCGTGCGTCCACCAGAAGACCTGTCCGGCCATCGGCCCGCGCAGCACGGCAAACCAGCAATCCGGGCTGAAGTTGAGCGTGGCGAAGACGAGGACGTCCTCGAACCGGTAGGGAAGTCCCGCGAAGGCGAGTTCCACCCCGTCGAACTGCCACGCTGCGAACTGCTTCTTCGCCTCCTCCCACTCCGACGGCGGGAGGAGCAGGATCGCCCCCTGGGCGGTCTGCTGCTTGACGGGATCCAGGTTCGGATCGTCGGGAGGGATCAGCGCGGGGGCGAACAGGCCGAGCATCGTGTTGTCGCCCACGAGGTCCTTCAGTTGCTGAAACGTGGCGATCGGCGGAAGCTCCGCGAGGCGCGCGGCGGCGTTCTCATCCATCTCCTGCGCGAACGCCCTGTGCTCGATGGGGACGCGGTAGACGGCGGGAGACTCCTCGTCCTTCAGGTTCTGGCACAGGAAGACGGGCGACTCGTCGTCCAGCCACGGAAAGAGCTCTTCCCTCCGCATGTGGTCTCCTGCCAGGGCTCCGGCGGCTATCGTGAGAGCAGGACCTCGAGGACGTGGTAGGTCCCCTCGAAGGTCTTGTGGTGGAGGACGATGTCGGTCTTGCCGTCGCCGTTCAGGTCGACGAGATGGAGCGGCTCGAAGTTCTCGAAGACGCTGAACGAGAACTCCTCGGTGTCCATCGTCCTCACGGTCACGCTATGGCCCTCGTCGAAAATCGCGCCGCCCCCGGACAGGTAGAGCGTCAGCTCGTCGTTCTCCGTCTTCACCAGGAGGTCGGCGCGGCCGTCCTTGTCGTAGTCCCCCCTCGGGTCGACCATCACGGGGCTCTCCACCTGCACCGAGTTGCCCGAGAAGGCCACCACGAACGGCACGGAGAGCGGGAGCTCGTAGTCCACGATGTCCGGGTATTTCCCGTCGGGCCCCTGCAGAAAGAGGAGGATCGTGGCGTCGATCTTCCCCGTGATCAGGACCTGGAGGGCCTGCGAGACGCCCAGCTTGTCGACCTTGGCGAGGACGAGGTCCCTCCGCCCGTCCGCGTTCACGTCGACCACCCAGTGGCGGAAGGTCCAGCCGTCCACCTTGATCTGCTGGATCCGGGCCGGGGCCGCGACGGCGAGGTCCCCGAGGAAGACCTGCGTCGTTCCCTTCGAGACCGTGGTGACGACCGCGTCGGCGAGGCCGTCCGCGTTCAGGTCCTCGATGACGGGGGGGATCTCCCACGTGAGGAGGCGCCGTCGCGGCTTCTTGCGGTCGATCCCGACGACCGCCTCGTAGCTCGGTACCGAGGGGAGCGTGTTCCCCTGCTTCTGCAGGTGGACGAGCAGGAGGTCCGCCTGCACCACGCCGAGGTCGGGAAGGGCGTCGCCGTTGAAGTCGACGATGTAGTACGGGGGGACGCGGACCGTCGAGGAGACCTGGTTCTGGATCGAGCCGCCGCCCGTCTCGAGTCGGACCTGCATGTCGACGGGGACGCGCTGGCTGAACTGGAACGTCCCGCCCGCGCGCTGGAGGTAGACGAGGAGGCGCTGCCGCTGCGGGACGACGAGGTCCTGGCGGCCGTCGCCGTCCACGTCGCTGGCGAAGGGGTATCGGAGGGGCGAGCCGGTCGACTCCC
This sequence comes from uncultured Planctomycetia bacterium, assembly GCA_964649705.1. Lineage (GTDB taxonomy): Bacteria > Planctomycetota > MHYJ01 > WSZJ01 > CAZYRM01 > CAZYRM01. Next base: position 15,979 of record CAZYRM010000122.1, on the reverse strand, counting down.
CCTCGAAGAGCGTCGGGATCTGGACGAGGGCGCGCTCCAGCGGCACGAAGGCCTTCCCGTCCCAGGCCAGGGCGTACACGCCGTCGGTGGTGAGGTAGACGAGGTCGGAGGCCTTCGCCCCTGAAACGGGGAAGAGATCGAAGAGGAAGGCCTTCTTCGGCAGCTCCACGGAAACGGGCGTCGCGAACGTGCCCGCCGGGGTGAGGCGGTGAGCGTCGACCCGGCGGCCGACCTGGATGACCACGTCCTGCAGGCCGTCCCCGTCGATGTCGGCGAGGATGGAGCTGTCGACCTTCTCGCGGACCTCGATCCGGGTCTCCGTGAATTCCGGGCCCGCGAGGGCCGTGGCGGCTGCGAGGAGAAATAGGGTTGCGGTGCGCATCGGAACCTCACTTCTAACAGCCCCGGGGGAGGCATTCAAGCAATCCAGGGACGTGGTGATCAGCGAGGTCGCGTCGTGGACGGGGTGCGAGATGGGGGATCCCAACACGAAGTCACGCAGGGGCCTCTCCATGCAAAGACATGCGCTGCCCCTTCGTGTCTTCGCGTCTTCGTGTTAAAATCCACCAGTCGGACGTCCGTCAACCTCTCGCCAAAGCCACCATCGCCCATGCCTCACGAACCCATCCTGGTCACCGACGGCTACTGGAAGAAGTCGCTTGCGGCCGTACGAGCGCTGGCGGAGGGCGGCTTCCACCCGATCGTCGGCGAGGTGACACGCCTCGCGCCCGCGCTGTGGTCGCGGAGCGCGGCCGCCCGGTTCGTCCACCCATCTCCGACACGCGACATCGCCGGATTCGTGAAGACGCTAAAGCGCGAGGCGGGCCGTCACCGCGCCGAGGTCCTGTTGCCAATGGAGGAGGAGACCCTCCTCGTCGCCGCCAGGGCCCGCGACGAGGGCGCGCTCCCCCTCGTCGTGCCGTGGCCCTCCGCGCCCGAGATCGAGCGCCTCCGCGACAAGGGCTCCCTACCGGACATCGCCGCGCGATGCGGCATCCCCGTCCCCGGCACGGCGCTCGCCTCCCCCGGCGACGACCTCGATGAGGCCGCCAGGACGCTCAGGGCCCCCTTCATCGTCAAGCCGCGCATAGGCAGCGGCGGCCGCGGCCAGGTCCGGGCCGCCTCCCGCGACGAGCTCGCCCGGCTCCGCCCCAGGGTGCCCGTGGTCGTCCAGGAGGCCCTCCCGCCGGGCCCCGTCGTCTGCGTCTCCCTCCTCCTCGACGACCAGGGCGGCGTGCTCGCCCGATTCGCCCACCGCCGCCTTCGCACCCACCCGGCCAGCGGCGGCCCGAGCACCTTGTGCGAGAGCGTCCACGCCCCCGAGGCCGAGGAGCTCGCGCTCCGCCTCCTCCGCGGCGTCGGATGGAGCGGAGTCGCGATGCTCGAGTTCCTCGAGGGCCGACTGATCGAGGTCAACCCCCGCCTGTGGGGCTCCCTCGCCCTCGCCGTCCGATGCGGCGTGAACTTCCCCGCGCTCCTCGCGCGCAAGGCCCTCGGCTTCGCCATCGAGCCGGTCTTGCGCTACCCCGCGGGGGTGCGATACTGCTCCCTGTGGCCGCGGGGATGGGGACACCTCTTCACGGGCGGCCTCTCGACCCGAGGCGACTTCGACGACCCGCGAGACGCCGCTCCGGCGTGGGCGCTCGCCGCCTCGGTCCTCCCGTGGGCCTTCGACCCCGAGTTTGCCCGCGTCCGCCTCGCCCCCGCCTGCGTGGAGGCCCGTTGAAGAAGAAGATCGCGCGGCTGGCCTGGAGGGTCCTGAGGCTCGTCCTCCTCTTCTATCTCCTGTTCCTGGGGTTCGACTTGTTCTTCGAAGAGAAGATGATCTTCTTCCCGTCGCCGTACGACGAGCGCGAGTACGGCGAGCGGACCTCGGCGCCGATCGAGGACGTCTTCTTCACGACCTCCGATCGGAAGCGGATCCACGCCTGGTTCTCCCCGAGAGACCCGGAGGCCCCGACGCTCCTCTGGTTCCATGGGAACGCGGGGAACATCGCGAACCGGATCGACCAGCACCAGGTCCTCCACGAGGGCGGCTTCAACGTCTTCGCCGTCGACTACCGCGGCTACGGGCGGAGCGAGGGTTCGCCCGACGAGAAGGGGACCTACCTCGACGCCGTCGCGGCGTACGATGCGCTTGCCTCGCGGAAGGACATCGACCCGAAACGGATCGTCGCCTTCGGCCAGAGCCTCGGATCGGCCGTCGCGCTCGACCTGGCGCTCCAGCGCCCTTGCGAGCGCGTCATCCTCGAGGCCCCCTTCACCTCGGTGCCCGCGATGGCGAGCGTCGCGTATCCGGTTCCAGGCGTGTCGTACATGGTGCGCACGAAGTACGACAACCTGTCGAAGGTGACGCACCTGGCCCTCCCCCTCCTCGTCATCCACGGCGACCGGGACGAGATCATCCCGTTCGCGATGGGAAAGGCGGTCCACGCTGCGGCCGCGGGCCCCCGGGAGCTCTGGGAGGTCCCCGGCGCGCATCACAACGACGTCTACCTCGTCGCGGGGAGGGAGTACGTCCGGAGGCTGCGGCGCTTCTGCGGCCTGGAGTGAGCGCGAGGCGAAATCCTTGCCACGAGGGCGCGAGGCGCGGAGAATCGGGGCATGCTTACAGGCCAGACGATTGCGCTGCGGCCGTTCGAGCCGCGCCACTTTGAGACCTCGGTGCGCTGGGTGAACGACGCGGAGATCGCGCGGATGGTCGACCGCGTCCGCCCGGTGACCCGGGAGGACGAGCAGAACTGGTACCGCCACATGCTCGCGGACCCGACCCAGGTTCTCTTCGCCGTGGAGATGCTCCAGGAGGAACGCCACGTCGGGAATTGCGGCCTGAAGGGGATCGATCCGCGCATCCGGAAGGCCGAGCTGTGGATCTACCTCGGCGAGAAGAGCATCTGGGGCCGCGGGGTCGGCCAGGAGGCCATGAGGCTCCTCCTCCGCTACGGGTTCCAGTGGTTGAATCTCAACCGGATCTGGCTCCACTGCCCCGAGTACAACGACCGCGCGCTGCGGCTCTGCCAGCGTTGCGGGTTCAAGCCCGAGGGCCAGCTCCGCGAGGACGTCTTCCAGGACGGCCGCTACTGGAACTCCGTCCGCCTCTCCCTCCTCCGCTCCGAGTGGAAGGCCTAGTCCCGCCGCGCGACGAGGAGCAGCGATCCGCCGGCGGGGAAGGACACGCCGCGCTCGATGAGCTTGCGCTCCAGGTCCATCACGCGCTCGAACAGGCGGTTCTTCCATGGGGCGAGGCGGAACTCGGCGAGCGGGTCCCTGGTTGACGTCGTCCTGCGGGCGGACAGACGCGAGGCGAGCATCGCCGGCAGGAGGAGGGAGACGAACGACGTCGCGAGCTCGACACGGAGTCCGGCGCGCCGGACCTTGCGGACGAGGTCCCGGCGGCCATACCGTCGGACGTGTCCCGCTCGTTCGTCGGTCGGACTCCAGAGGAAGCGGTGCTGCGGCACGGTGACCAGGATCCCGCCGCCGGGCGCGGTCGCCTCCCTCATCCTGGCGAGGACGTCGAGGTCCTCCTCGATGTGCTCCAGCACGTCGAACGCGCCGATCACGTCGAACTCCTCCGCGAAGGGGATCTTCCTCGCGTCCATCTGGAAGAGCCTGGCCGAGGGGACTCGGGCGGCGGCGTAGGGAAGCCCGGCGATCGAGAACTCGCTGCCATGGAGGAGCAGGCCGGGGACTGCCGTCGACAGGCCCGACAGCACGAACCCGGTGCCGCAACCGATCTCCAGGAAGGTGCGCGCCCCGGGGAAGCGGGTCCGCAGGGCCCACGCGATCAGGCGGTTTCTCGCGCGGAACCAGAAGTGCTCCGCCTCGACGCCGGCGAGCCGGGCGAAGACCTCCGCCGAGAAGCCGCCCTCGTGGCCGGAGGACTCCGGCGAGAACGCGGTGAAGCCGTCCACCTGACGGGGCATCGCCTTGCAGCGGGGACAGGTCCAGCTCGGGTCGACGAACCGGGCGGAGCAGGCAAGACAGATCTTCACCGGACGGGCCTCACGAGTCGGCCCATTCTAGAGCATCGAACGCTCGCCGCCCCATCTTCCTGTCGATCTTTCCCGCGACACTTGCTATCTGTGTGGTGGGCTTGGTGCGGAGAGCAGCGCGGATGGAACTCTCCATCGTGACAACGCTGTACCGGTCAGAGGCGTACGTTGATCCGTTCTACGCGCGCGCGACCCGGGCCGCCGCCCAGGTGACGACGGACTACGAGATCGTCTTCGTCAACGACGGCTCGCCCGACGCATCGCTGGACCGTGTCCTTCAGATCATCGCGAGAGACCCGAGAGTACGGGTTCTGGACCTATCCCGCAACTTCGGGCACCACTTCGCCCTCTCCGCGGGGCTGGACGCCGCGCGGGGGCAGAGGGTCTTCATGATCGACTCCGACCTCGAAGAGGATCCGGAGTGGATCGAGCAGTTCTGGAAGGAGATGGACCAATCCGGCGCCGACGTGGTCTACGGCGTCCAGACAGCCCGGTCGGGTTCGTTCCTCTCCGTCTTCCCCGCGCGGCTGTTCTACAAGCTGTTCAACTTCATGTCCGAGGTCCGGATCGCGGCGGACGCCTGCACGGTACGGCTCATGAGCCGGCGCTACGTGGAGGCGCTCCTGAGCCTGCGGGACAAGGCCCTCTTCCTGGCCGGGACCTCCGCGTGGACCGGGTTCGACCAACGCCCTGTCCCGGTGAACAAGCAGCAGAGGAGGGGGCTCTCCAGCTACGGCCTCCTCCGCAAGGTCGAGCTCTTCGTCCGTGCTGCGACCTCGTTCACGGCCTATCCGCTGAAGTTGATCTTCCTTCTGGGGATCCTGATTTCCCTCCTGGGGATGGTCCTGGGAACCTGGCTTGTCCTCAAGAAGCTCGTGGACCCGGACTCCGTGCTCATGGGGTACGCATCGACGATGGCATCCCTCTGGTTCGTCGGCGGCGTCATCATCACCTTCCTGGGAGTCATCGGGATCTACCTGTCGACGGTGTTCACGGAGCTCAAGGACCGCCCGCCCTACGTCGTGCGAGCATTCCACGGCGGGGAGAGGCCGGTCGCCGGGGCGGGGCCCCTCCCCCGAGGCGGGGAGGACAGGACATGACGGGACGACTCTGGCTGTGGCTCGACGACCCGGCCGGCCAGGCGGCCCGGCTGACGGCGCAGGAAGCCCGCGATGACGGATAGACGGCACAACATCCTCGTCACGGGCGTGGGCGCGATCATCGGCTACGGGATCGTCAAGAGCCTGCGGCGGTCCAAGCTCGATTGCCGCGTGGTCGGCATGGACCTCCTCAAGGACGCCTACGGGGGCTTCCTCGCCGACCACTTCGCGCAGGCGGTTCCCGCCGACAGCGACGAGTACGTTCCGTTCCTGCGCGGGCTGGTCGCCGCGCAGCAGATCGACCTGATCATCCCGGGCTGCGAGCAGGACCTCTATTCCCTGTGGGAGCATCGCCACCAGGTCCCGACCCGGATCGTCTTGAACAACGACTTGTGCATCCGGTTGTCCAGGAACAAGCTCGATACCTATCGGTACTTCAGCCAGATCGACGCTCCGTTCGCCATCCCCACCCTCCACGACTGCACCTACGCCGAGTGCGTCTCACGGCTCGGATCGCCGTTCATCCTCAAGCTGGCATCCTCCTACGCATCGAAGGGGCTCCAGATCATCCACTCGGCGGAGGAGTTCGAGCGTCACGTGGCAGAGGTTGGCGCATCGCGCTGCATCTACCAGAGGCGGGTCGGCAACGACGAGGAGGAATACACGGTCGGGGCCTTTGGCGATGGACGGGGATCGTACTTCGACTCCGTCATCCTGCGGCGGAGGCTCTCACGGGAGGGCGCGACCCAGGTGGCTGTCTGGGTCGAGCAGGACCATGCCGTCACGGACTGCGTCGACTCCATTTTCTCGACACTCAAGCCGGTCGGACCCACGAACATCCAGATTCGCGTGGAGGACGGACGCGCCTACCTGCTGGAGATCAACCCGCGGATCTCGAGCACCTGCTCCATCCGCACGGCGATCGGCTACAACGAACCGGAGATGTGCGTCCGCTACTTCCTGCTCGGAGAGGCGTGCGGGGTCGCGCCCAAGCGAGCCCTGAAGGCCGTGCGGTACATCGAGGACCACCTCATCGATGTGCACCGGGGCGGTCCCCCTGCCTGAAGGACGAGCGTGATCGGAACGACGCTCGGGGTCCCTGACGGGTCGAGCCGCGCGCGCGTCCCCTGCGCCGGCCCGGGGGGCCGCTACGCGAGGCCTGCCTCCAAGTAGATGCCGTTGCACAGATCGGGGTGCTCCTGGCCCACCCGGAACAGGGCGAGGAAGACCTCTCTGTCGAGGCGCAAGGAGGCCATCTGAGCGGTCGAAAACGGCTTGAGGTAGATTCCCTCCGTGTGGCGGACGACGAGTCCCGCAGCGGTGGCGGACCGGCGCAGGGAATCCAGGTCGAAGTAGCGCTGGTGCCCGAACTGCGTATCGTTCTCCGAGAGCGCGTGCGGGTCGGCGAGCAGTCCCGCGGCGACCCCGATCCTGCGGTGGAGCGAGAGCGCGTTGGGAACGGCGATGAAGAGGGTCCCGCGGGGCGCGAGGAGGGAGGCGTAGCGGCGCAGGAGGGCGTCGGGGTCGTCCACATGCTCGAGCACGAACCCCATCTCGACCGCGTCGACCGGCTGCTCCGGGTGGAACTCCTCGAAGAGGCCGTGCACGAGACGCATCCCGGGCGGCGGGGGATGCCTCTCCTGGTACTGTCTCAGGATGGCCTCGGACCCCTCCACCACGGTGTATGCTGAAACCCCCTTCCCGACGAGGGAGGTGAGCCGACCGCAAACGACTCCGTGGCCCACGCCCAGGCTGACCAGGGACGCCGCGCCCAGACGGCCGACCCCCTCCGCCACACGGTCCGCGTACCAGCCCAGCATGGCGTGGTTGTCGTCATGGTAGGGGGAGAAGTCGCGGTACGCCCCCTCATGGCGGTCCAGGTCGCGCGAGTCGGTCATGTTCGCCCTCCGTAGCCTATCCTCCGGGCGGCGGTCCGTGGGGCTGCGCGGCGTCCGCCGCGCGGAGCCCCTGGACGATGAATCGCGGGCGGTCCTTCGCTTCGATGAAGGCCGTGGAGAGGTAGAGCCCGATGACCCCCAGAAACGCGATGATGACGCCGCCCAGGAGCCAGATCGAGGCGGTCAGCGACGCCCACCCGATGAGCACTGAGCTGGGATCGACGAGCTTGCGGATCACGAGGGCCAGGGCGATCCCACATCCGAAGAGAGAGAACAGCACGCCGAGGACGAAGATGAGGCGGAGCGGGTACGCGGTGAAGGCGGTAACCGCGCGAACGAAGAGATCGAGCCTCCGGAAGACGCCGTAGGCGGGTGGCCCCGTCCGCCCCGGCGGCTCCACGGGAATGGGATGCTGACGGAACCCCGCCCATGCGTAGTTGCCCGCCAGGAAGAGCGCCCTGTCCCGCAACGTCTGGAGGGCGTCGACGTATCTTCGGGTCATCAGTCGCACGGTGCAGGCGTCCCCCGGAATCCGCACATCGGAGACGAAGTTGAACAACCTGGTGAACGCGCGGGCGCTATAGTCGGAGAAGAGCGAGCCCTTGCGCGCGGTCTGCACCCCATAGACGACGTCGGCTCCCGTGCGGTCCATCTCCTGCCAGAACCGATCGAGCCATGCGGGGTCCTCATCGACGTCGATGACGAAGACCCGCTTCCCCCGCGCGAAGTCACAGCCCGCCGAGACCGCGAGGTCGTGCCCGAATGGACGCGAGAGGTCCAGCACGCGCACGTGCGGGTCGGCGGGGACGAACCGGAGGACCGTTCCGAGGGAGGCCTCCGGCGCTCCGTCGTTCACGAAGACGATTTCGTAGTCGGGGGTCATCCGGGCGGCCGACTGCGTGAGGCGGGCGTACAGGTCGTCGACGGATTCCTCCGACCGGTAGAGAGAGGTGACGATGGAGAGTTCCATCCGGGAGCGCTCCGCCGGATCGGGGTGGGAGGAACGACACCTCCTCGTATACTTCCGGGCCGCGCGAGGCGTCAAGGAGATCGTGCCCGCGGCGGATGTGGTTGCGGATTGGAGGCCGCGAGGGTATAGATAGCCCGATGCGCGTTGTCGTCCTCCAGCCGGGCTACCTCCCGTGGCTCGGGTTCTTCGACCAGCTCGACCGTAGCGACATGTTCGTTCTGTACGACGACGTCCAGTTCGACAAGCACGGCTGGCGCAACCGCAACCGGATCAAGACGCGCGACGGACCGATGTGGCTGACGGTCCCGGTACGGACGAAGGGGCTGGGGAAGCCGAGGAACGACGAGGTCGAGATCGACCCGACGCAGCACTGGGCGGGGAAGCACCTCCAGGCGATCCGCACATGGTACGGGAAGGCACCGCACTTCGCGCGGGTCTTCGCGGCGATCGAAGAGGTCCTTTCACGGCCGTGGGCGCGCCTCCTCGACCTCGACCGCGCCCTCATGGACGCCGCCCTCAGGCTGCTCGGACTCGAGCGGAGGGTGTTCCTGGCAAGCGAGCTCGGCATCGGAGGCGGCCAGACGGCGCGCCTCGTGGCCATCTGCCGCCACCTCGGCGCGGACCGCTACCTGACGGGAGACGCAGCGAAGTCGTACCTCGACGAGGGGAAGTTCACCGAGGCGGGGATCTCGGTCGAGTGGCACGGGTACAAGCACCCGAGGTACCGGCAGCTCCATGGGGAGTTCGTGCCGTACCTGTCGATCGTAGACCTGTTGATGAACCACGGCGCGGAGGCGCTCGGAATCCTGACCGGGAGGCTTGTCGTCGAGCAGGGCGCGGTGGCCCACGAGGCCGCGCCCGAAGACGGTGCGGTCTAGGTTCCTTCTCCGCGGTGAAAGAATGTGGATCGCGTCCGGTATGCTGTAGCGGTTTCACCAGGCCGAGGGCACGCGCATGAGAACGACCAAGACCGTGTTGGTGACGGGCGGCGCCGGGTTCATCGGGTCGAACTTCGTCGACTACCTCCTCAAGCACCGCAAGGAGTACCAGGTCGTCGTCCTCGACGGCTTGACGTACGCCGGGAACATCGAGAACTTCACGCCCGAGATGCGTGACAACCCCCGTCTCAAGTTCTTCCACGGCGACGTCCGGAACAGCGAGCTCGTGAACGAACTGGTTTCCAAGAGCCACGTCGTCGTCCACATGGCGGCGGAGACGCACGTCGCTCGGAGCATCTTCGACAACAAGGGGTTCTACGAGACGGACGTCCTCGGGACCCAGGTCATCGCGAACGCGATCCTCAAGAACCGGAAGCGCGTCGAGCGCTTCATCCACATCTCGACCAGCGAGGTGTACGGCACGGCGATGCAGGCGCCCATGACCGAGGAGCACCCGCTCGACCCGACGAGCCCCTACGCGAGCGCGAAGGCGGGGGCGGACCGCCTCGTGTTCAGCTACCAGCGCTGCTACGACATCCCGGCGCTCATCATCCGCCCGTTCAACAACTACGGCCCGAGGCAGCACCTGGAGAAGGCGATCCCGCGGTTCATCACGAGCGCCCTCCTCGGGGAGCCGCTCACGATCCACGGCGACGGGAAGTCGAGCCGCGACTGGCTCTTCGTCGAGGACCACTGCCGGGCGCTCCTGGCCGCGGTCGAGGCGGACCTGAGGCTGGTGAAGGGCGCGGTGATCAACATCGGGACCGGTCGCGACATCTCGATCGACGAGGTGGCCCGGGCGGTGCTCAAGATCATGAAGAAGCCGGTGAAGCTCCTCCGCTACATTCCGGAGCGGATGGGGCAGGTGCAGAGGCACATCTCGAGCGTCGATCGTTCGCACCGCCTGCTGGACTGGCACGCGGAGGTGGACTTCGAGGAGGGGATCCGCCGCACGATCGACTGGTACAGGAAGAACCCGACCTGGTGGAAGAAGCTCCTCTGGATGCGGCACGTGCCGATCATCAGCGAGGACGGGAGCGTGGAGCTGTACTGACCGGGGGGCCTTATCCTCAAACGCCTGGCCCGTACGGCAGCTCCGGAACGACAAAGAAACCGTTGCCAACCGGTCTGAAGGGGGTAGCATCCTCTCCCTCCAACCGGGGTGCCGCGTGCTCTTGACCTGGGAATCGCCCGAATTCGGTCCCCGTCGTGCCCACACCACCAGGACCGAGTTCGTACGGGCACTCGCCACCCGTTCTCCCGGCGCCATAACCTCCCACAGGCCAACTGGTTGCCATGGCGTGACCGTAGGCCTCGGCCTCTGGCTCGTGATCGCACTCTCCGTCGCGAACCTGCAGACGGCTCGCGCCGAAGAGGGAGACGCAGGCGGGCGTGTCCACGTCTCCGGATTCCGCTTCAAAGGAAACACCGTCCTACGGTCTGAGGAGCTCGAGGCCGCGGTCGCCGGGTTCATCGGGCGGGACTGCGACCTCGCCGAGCTGAGGAAGGCCGCGGACCAGGTCACCGACGAGTACCTGAAGCGGGGCTACAGCCTTGCGACGGCCTACCTTCCGGCCCAGGACGTCTCCGGCGGCGTCGTGGAAATCGTCATCGTGGAAGGACGCCTCGGGCGGGTGATCGTGGAAGGGAACAAGTACGTCTCGGCTGGCTTCATCGCGAGGGCCCTCCGGAACCTGGAGGGAGAGGTCGTGACGAACGCGGCGCTCGAGCGGGACCTGCTCCTGCTGAACGGGTGTCCGGGTCTCCAGGTGAAGGCGTACCTGCAGCCGGGAGCGGAGGCGGGGACCGTCGACCTTCGGGCCCAGGCGGAGGAGGCCTTCCCGATCCACCTGACGCTCGACGCCAACAACTACGGGACGCAGTTCACGAGCCGCGGGCGGATCGGGGCCCAGCTCGATTGGAACAACGCGTTCTTGAGCGGCGGGCTCTTGTCGCTGCGCGCCGTCGTCGGCGACGACCCGAGGCTCTTCGCCTATGGCCGGGGCTCTTACGTCCTCGCCCTCTCGGGCTGCGGGGCGAGGGTCGGCGTCTGGGGGTCCAAGGGCGACTTCGAGGTGTCGCGCGACCTGCAGGACCTCCATCTCACCGGGGAAACGGCCGAAGGAGGCGTCTACGCGAACTTCCCCTGGATCCGCTCGCGGACGATGGGCCTGACCACCGAGCTGGGCTTCGACGTCAAGGACAGCGAGCTCCTCCTCGGGGAGACGCCCTCCAGCAACGACGAGATCCGCCTCGCCCGGATGGCCGGGAGCTTCGATCACGCCTTCTGGGAGGGCCGCCTGTACGCGTCGGCGACGATCCACCAGGGCCTCGGGGAGGTCTTCGGCGGGTTGGAGGAGGACGACCGCCACGCGAGCCGCCCGGACGCCGACAACAGCTTCACGCACTTCGACCTCGATGTCGCGAGGGTCCAGCGGGTGAGCGATACCTTCTCTTTCCTCGTCCGCGGCTCTGGACAGGTGTCCAGCGAGCCGCTCGTGGCGGGGGAGCAGATGTCGATCGGCGGCGCGGACTCGGTCCGCGGGTATCCGCAGGGGGAGTTCGCCGGGGACGACGGGGCGAACGCGAGCTTCGAGCTGCGCGCGGCGCCCCTGAATGACAAAGGCCTCCTGCAGCTCGTCGCTTTCTTCGACTGGGGCATGGTGCACCGGAAGCTCCCAGCGACCGGGCAGCCGAACGACCAGCATCTCACGGGGACGGGCGTCGGTCTGCGGATCTCGCCGCCCTGGCAGGACGCGAGCATCCGGTTCGACGTCGGCTGGCCGCTGGAGGACGAGCCCTCCGACGGCCGCGAGCCCCAGTTCTACCTGGCAGGGTCCCTGCGATTCTGAGGTGGACGTCATGAGGCAGACGCAACGGCGGGCCGGAAGGCTCTTCACAGTCCTTGTGGCCCTGCTCCAAGCGATCACGCCGATCGCGGCGGACCACGGCGAGGTGGTCGAGGGGCAGGCGACGATCACGCACACCGACGCCCACACCGTCGACGTCCACCAGGCGTCCGACTCCGCGATCATCCACTGGCGGAACTTCGACATCGCCGTGGACGAGCTGGTGAGGTTCCAGCAGCCCGGACCCGAGTCCGTCGCGCTGAACCAGGTGACGGGGAGCGACCCGACGAACATCTTCGGGCAGCTCGTCGCGAACGGGCGCGTCTTCATCGTGAACCCGAACGGCATCACGTTCGGCCCGGAGGCGAGGGTGGACGTGGCGGGCTTGCTCGCCTCGACCTTCAATGTCAGCGACCCGGACTTGCCCGGCGGACGCTTCCGCTTCGATCAGGACCCGACCCGCGGGCTCGCGGCGGTCGTCAATCAGGGAGAGATCCGCGTCTCTCCGAGCGGCTTCGTCTTCCTCGTAGCGCCTGCGGTCTCGAACGAGGGGCTGATCGTCGCGAACCTCGGCAAGGTGGTGCTGGGGTCGGGAGAGTCGCTCTACGTCGACTTCATGGGGGATGGCCTCGTCCACTTCGAGATCGGCGGCAAGGTGCTCGACTCGGTGACGACGCCGGACGGACGGAGGCTCGACTCGGCGGTGAGCAACACGGGGAGGATCCAGGCGGACGGCGGTCAGGTCGTGCTGCAGGCGCATGCCGGGAGGGCCATCTTCTCCTCGGTGGTGAACAACGGGGGGATCATCGAGGCGCGGAGCTTGTTGAACCACGGGGGCGTGGTGCGGCTCGAGGGTGGCGACCCTGTGGAGGGGCCGATCCGCGTGGGCGCGGTCAACAACCTCGGGCGGGTCCAGGGCGCGGAGGGAGCGGTCCTCGATACGGGCACGATCGACGTCTCCGCGATGGAGGCCGACGCGGTCCCCGGGCAGGTGTTCATCACGGGCGAGCTCGTCGGAGTGTCGGGGAATGTGTTCGCCTCGGGCGGCGCCCGGGGCGGGGAGGTCCTGATCTCCTCTTCCAGAAGGACCGTCGTCACGGACGCGGGCGCGATCGACGTCTCGGGGAGCGGCGCGTCCGACGCAGGAACGGCCGTCGTCTGGTCCGACGAGGACACGCGGTTCTACGGAACGATTTTCGGGCGCGGGGGCGCCCTCGGAGGGGACGGCGCCCAGGCGGAGGTGTCCGGATTCGGCAGCCTCGGCTACGAAGGGACCGCCGATTTGTCGGCGGCGTCGGGCGAGGACGGTTCCCTTCTCCTCGATCCGCTGCGCATCACCATGGTGCTCGGTGCGCTTGGTACGCTGAATGGTAGCCTCCCCTCGATCCTGGAGGCGACGCTACCCGACCCCGGAACCGTCGGCGCCACCTCGATCCAGAACGCCCTCGCGAACGGCGACGTCACGCTGGAGGCCAGCATCTCGGTGGTTGCCACTCCGGGCGTAGACATCTCCTGGGCGACCCCCAGCAGGCTCACGATCCGGACGACCAACAGGTTCGGCGACGGCCTGATCGACCTGACGAGTTGCCTGCTCGCCGCAACGGGACAGGGCTCCATCGTGCTGTCCGGCAACACCGTCGGCGGGTTCAACGGCAGGATCACGACGGACTTCATGTCGTCGGTCGCCGGTCTGATCTCGGTGCAGATTCCAGGAGGCGCGATCAGGACGCTGGGCTCGATCAGCTCCCCCGGCGGCGCCGTCGTGCTCTCCGGGGCCGAAGTCCTGCTGCAGGGCAACATCGAGGGGGACTCCGTGACGGTGAGCGGCGTCGTGTCCGTCAACCCCGGCGTCGCGATCACGACGACGGGCGCGGGCGGCATCACCCTGCAGGGGGATCTCCTGGGATTCGCTCCGACGCTGAACGCCGGGACAGGGCCCATTTCGCTGGACCAGGTGGGGGCCTTCGAGCGCATCCAGGGGCTGGACTTGCGGACCACAGGTCCCATTCGTATCGCCAGGGGGATCCTCTCGCTCAACGCCCTCACCTTCCCCTCCCGGGTCGTGCTGACGGGGATCCTCCCGATCATGATCAGTGCGGAGCTCAATGGGGTGCGGTTCCGGGATCGGATCGACGGCGCCGCCGAGCTCGCGGTCGACGGCGGCAATGGCGCGGTGACGTTTGACGGCAGCATCGGTAGCGAGACCCCCCTCGGCCGCCTGTCCGTAGACGCGAGCACGATCGAAGTGAACGCGGGCATCATCACCCAGGGGGCCGTCGCGCTGGTCAGTACGGTGGGCGCGATCAACATCAATCGGAACGAGCCCGGGCCGGTGACCGTCCGCGCGGGGACGGACCTGACGCTGCGGTCCGCGACGGACCTGACCGTCGGGGCGAACGGTGGCCCGGTGACGCAGGTGCTCGGCGCGACTTCAATCACGGTCGTCGTCCCTGGCGTCCGGTTCGTCGGCGACAACGACGTCCTGCGGCAGGGGGTGCCGGCGGGCATCAACCTGACGGCCCCGAGCTTTGACATCGCCGTGCTCGAGGTGCCCCCTGGTGAGGACATTACGCTGACGGCGACCGCGGGGGACATCATCCTCGGTCGCCTCGTCGCCCCCGGCGGCGTCGTCACCCTCAGGGCGACCGGACGGGTGCTCAACCTGAACAACCCGGGGCCGGTCCCCCCGGACACGACGAACGTGACGGCGGCCTTCCTGTCGATCACCGCGGGCGGATTGGCAGGCGAGCAGAATCCCGCGATCCAGCTCAACACTGCCATCGACCGGCTGACGCTCGCGAGCGCCACCGGGAGCGGGTCCATCTCGATTCAGAACCAAGGGGCGTTGACGATCGACACCGTGTCGGCGACCTCCGGCGCGGTCCGCGTCACCTCCAACCAGGGAGGACTGCGTGTCACGCGCGAGGTCTCGACGCTCGCCGGACTCGTCTCTCTGAACGCGCGGGGAGGCGGCGGGTTGACCCTCGACCCCGGCGCCGCCGTGAGGGCCTCGACGGACATCGCGTACATCGCCGACCAGTTGTTCCTGGCGGGGAGCGCCAGCAACGCGGGCCGGGTCATCGTCCAGAGCGACGCGCCGGGTCGAGACATGCGCCTTGGGAGCGTGAGCGATGCCTCCGCCCTGGGTCTGCGGACGACGGACCTCACAACGATCACGGCCGGCACGCTTCGCCTTGGGAACTTTAACGCCCGTCCGCCCATCAGCACGGTCACGATTCCCATCGATGGCAGGGGGCCAACGGGCACCTTCGGCGAGCTGATCGTGATGTCCGACGAGATCCGCCTGAACTCGGCCAGCGGTGTCACGACCACCGGCACCCAGTCCTATGACGGCGTGGTCGTGCTCGGGGCGAGCCAGACGCTCCGATCGACCGCGGGCGGAGTCGGCTTTGGCCAGACCGTGAACGGGCCCGTCAATCTCATCGTGGACGCTCCGAACGGTCTGGTCCAGTTCCTGGGGGAGGTCGGGGGCGCGGCGCCGCTCTCCAGCCTGATCGCGACTTCGGGCACCCTGACCGTGGGTTCCAGCATCAGCACCCGCGGCGCGATCAGCCTCACGACGACTGGCCCGGGCGGGACCATCCGCCTCGGTCGGCTCATTGCACCGGGCGCCGCGGTGACCCTGAGGGCGGTCGCGGGGTTGGTCCTGAACCAGAACGGACCGCAGAACCCCATCGACCCGACGAGCGTGCCCGCAAACGTGACTGCGGCCTCGCTCTCCGTGACGGCGGGCGGGTCCACGGCGGACTTCCAGCCCGCGATCGAACTGTACACGGCGATCGACCGTTTGACCCTGGCGAACGCATCCGGCGGCGGATCCATCCTGATTCAAAACGAGAGGGGACTGACGGTGGACTCGGTGACCGCGGCCGCCGGCAGCGTCACCCTCATCGCGAACCGCAGCGAGCCCGCCGCCACGGGCGACCTGAGGGTCACACGCGATGTGTCCAGCCTGACGGGCCGGGTCACGCTCGTCGCCCGGTTGGGCGGCGTCCTGACGATCGACCCCGGGGCCACGGTGACCGCCCTGACGAACATCGACTACGTCGCCGACCAGATGTTCCTGGCGGGGAGCACAAGCAACGCGCGCCTGGTCGGCGTGCGCGCGGACTCGCAGGATCGGAGCATGCGAATCGGGGGCGTGAGCGACCCGTCCGTCCTCGGCCTGCGGGTCGCGGACCTGATGACGATCACGGCGGTGGGTCTGA
>CAZYRM010000121.1:0-18958 GCA_964649705.1 uncultured Planctomycetia bacterium | reverse complement strand
AGATCGACCACTACCGCAAGGAGCGGATGAAGCTCGAGACGATCGGCCTCCAGCCGGAGCTCGCCGGCGTCAGGCTCCCGTACGTCGGCAGGGAGCTGATGAGCGCGCTGGCCGACTACGGCCACGTCGCCATCTGGGCGGTGCTCTGCCGCGCGAACGCGGAGGGGAGCGTCGGCCACCTCGGCCCGTTCGGAACGCGGATCACGTACACGCCGCTGCCCGAGGACGTCGAGGTCATCCGCCGGGGCCTGAAGCTGACGGGGGAGCTGATGTTCTCCGTCGGGGCGAAGGCGGTCCTCCCGGGCATCTTCGGCGTCCCGGCGCGGATCACGTCGCCTGACGGCCTGAAGGCGATCGACGACGCGACGCTCGACCCGCGCGCCTACCACCTGATCGCCACGCACCTCTTCGGGCCGACGCGGATGTCCGTGGATGCCCGGGGCGGGGTCGTGGGGCCCGACTTCCAGGTCCACGGCGTGCCCGGGCTGTACGTCGTCGACTCGAGCGTCTTCCCGACGAACCTGGGCGTCAACCCGCAGCACACGATCATGGGCGTGGCGTGGGTGGCGAGCGAACGGATGGCGACGGAGGCAGGGAGATGAGGCGGATTCTGCTGGTCCTCGCGCTCGCGGCGCCGATCGCGGCCGCGCCGAAGGAGATCGTCCTCGACCGCGACGACATCGAGGTGACGGAGGACGTCGTCGTCAAGCCGGGGACCTACGTCGTGATGGACACCGACGGCGACGGCGTCCTCCAGGTGAAGGCCGACGGCGTGACGATCGACTTCCAGGGTGCCGCGCTCCTGGGCTCGACCGACGACGTGCCGCAGGACGCCTGCGGCGGGATCGGCGTCCGCGTCGACGGCTGCTCGAGGGTCACGATCCGCAACGCCGTCCTCTCGGGGTTCAAGGCCGCGGTCGTCGCCTCCAACTGCAAGGAGGTCGTCGTCGAGAGGTGCTCTTTCCGCCGCAACTACGCGATGCACCTGAAGAGCACGCCGGAGGCGGAGGACGCGGGCGACTGGCTCTGGCCCCACAACAACGACAAGCTGGAGTGGAGGACCAACTACGGAGCGGGGGTCTCGCTGGAGGGGTGCGAGGACTGCGTCGTGCGCGAGAACACGGCCCGCGCGCAGCAGAACGGCGTCCTGCTCACGCGATGCTCGCGCGTGCAGGTCTACGACAACGACATGTCCTACCTCTCCGGCTGGGGCCTGGGGATGTACCGCACGTGCGACTCGGTCGTGTCGCGCAACTCGTTCGACTGGTGCGTCCGCGGATACAGCCACGGGGTCTACTACCGCGGACAGGACAGCGCGGGGATCCTGGTCTTCGAGCAGTGCAGCCGGAACGTCTTCGCGTACAACAGCGCGACGCACGGGGGAGACGGGTTCTTCCTGTACGCGGGCCACGAGACGACGCAGCGGACGGGCAAGGGAGGGTGCAACGGGAACCTCGTCTTCAAGAATGACTTCTCCCACGCCGTGGCGAACGGCATCGAGGCGACCTTCTCGGACGGGAACCAGTTCGTCGAGAACGTCCTCGACGAGTGCGACTACGGGATCTGGGGCGGATACAGCTACAACACGTACATCGCGGGGAACCGGTTCGCGCGGAGCCAGACCGCGGGGATCGCGATCGAGCACGGGCACGACAACGTGATCGAGGGGAACGTCTTCGAGGGGAACGCGCTGGGCGTCTCCCTGTGGTGGGACGAGGACAGGGACCTCGTGGAGGGGGTGTACGGGAAGAACCAGGACACGAAGTCGCGCGGCTACCAGATCCGATGGAACCGGTTCGTGGGGAACACGGAGCAATGGCGCCTCTCGGAGACGAGCGAGATCGTCGACGAGGGGAACGGCGGGGAGTCGGTAGACGTGTCGCAGCGCTCGCGGACCATCGAGCCTCCGACGGTGCCTGGGAAGCGCGAGGCGTTCCTCCCCGAGGGGCACCGCCGCGGGCGGCAGTTCATGATCATCGACGAGTGGGGTCCGTACGACTTCTCCGCGCCGCGGGTCTTCCCGCGGACGGCGACGGCGTGGGGGGAGGCGACATTCCACGTCCTCGGACCCGACACCGAGTACGCCGTCGACGGGGCGAGCGAGGGGATCGTCCTCGAGCCGGCGCAAGGGAAGCTCCCCGCGGCGATCACGGTCCGCCGCAAGGAAGGCGAGGAGGCGAGCTACCTGCCGTTCTCGTTCAACGTCCGCATCACGGGGGCGAAGCAGGCCCTGGGCGTGAAGGGGGTGCTCCTGACGGCCACCTGGGAGGTCGCGTTCTTCGCCTGGACGAGGAACCCCTCTGAGGACCCCGAGGCCTGGAAGACGCTGATCGCCGGGAAGCCAGCGAAGACGGAGACGCTCGGGAGGCTGGCGTACGCCTGGGGAGGCGGCGGGCCGGAGGGGATGACGCCCGAGCACTTCGGCACGGTGGCGACGACGGAGATGACGATCCCCGCGGGGCGGTACGTCGTAAAGACGATGTCGGACGACGGCGTCCGGGTCTGGGTCGACGGGAAGGTCGCGATCGACAACTGGACCTGGCACGGCCCGACGGAGGACCGCGCGACGGTCGAGCTCTCCGAAGGCAAGCACGCCGTCCGCGTGGAGCACTTCGAGCAGGAGGGCTGGGCCGTCCTCTCCTTCTCGATCGAGCGCGTGGAGAAGTAGAGGGCTACTTCGCCGCGCGGACGACGATCGCGACGACGCGGTCGCCTTCGATGCGGAACGCCATCTCCACGTCGTCGCGGACCAGCGCCAGGAACTCGCCGCCGAGCCCCTGCCGCTTCTTCGCCTGGCCGTACGCCGCCGTCACCGCCGAGGCGGCGTCCCCCAGGCCGATCTCCTTCTCGCTCTTCCCGACGAACGCGGCGAAGCGGGCCTGCACACCCTCCGCCACCAGCTCCCGCTTCCCCAGCACCTGCACCTCCACGACCCGCAGCGACTCGCGGCTGACCGCGACGACGATGCCGGCCGCGGCGTAGGTCCACTCGTCGACTCTGGCAGAGCCAGCTTGCTGGTTCGACTCTCCTCGCGCGCGGATGAGGTCGGGCCTGCCCAGCTTCTCGCGGACCGTCGAGGCCCCGCAGCCGAGCTGAGCCGCGACCGGCCCGGCGAAGTCCACGAACCGCGGCGCCTCCGCGGGCGGCTTCGGCTTCTCCACGGCCTTCTTCGCAGCCTCCTCGACGTCCAGAAGCCCCACGGTCGCCTCCGTGTTCTCCGGGTCGATCGCCAGGACCTGCTGGTACCCCGCGCGCGCCTCGTCGAACTTGCCGAGCTCCAGGCACCGCTTCGCGAGGGCGAGCTGCGATCCGACCTGCTTCTTCTTCCGCTCCGCCACGATCCGCGCCAGCCCGACCTGGGCCTCCAGGTGCGACGGGTCGAGCGCCAGGGCCCCGCGATAGGCCTTCTCCGCCCCGTCGAGGTCGCCGCCCTCCAGGAGGGCCTTCGCCGTCGCGACCTGCCGCTCGAAGTCCGCCTTCGCGGCGCGGCCCTTCTCCTCGGCCTGGTCGATCGACTTCTCGATCGCGGCGAGGAGAAGCTTCGCTTCGGCGTGCTCGGGATCGGAGGCAAGGACCGCCTGCGCCTCCTGGCGCGCCCGCTCGAGGTCGCCCAGGTCGGCCAGCTTCTTCGCCGACTCCATGCGCTCCGCGATGCGCGCGGCGAACTCCGCCGCCTTCGTCTCGCGCAGCTTCGCCTCGATGGCGCCGATCCGCCGGACCGCCTCCTTGGAGGGCTCCGACCCCGGCCAGCGGCGACGGATGTCTTCGTAGACCTTCACGGCCTCGTCCGGCCGGTCCGCGCGCTCGTTCTCCTCGCCCTCCTCGAGGAGCGACTGCTGCTGGCGCGCAACCTCCGCCTCCGCCGCGTCCCGAATCTTCATCTCCAGCTCGACGATCTTCGCCGCGGCATCGCGGTCGCAGGGCTCGCCGGGGAACACCGCGCGGATCGCCTTGTACTCCTCGATGGCGTCCGCCCACTTTCCGGCGGACTCCGTCTCCTTCGCGTGTCCGACAGCCGCGTCGACCTTGGCCTGGTGGATCTTCTCCTGGAGCGCGGCGATCTGCCGTGCGGCCTCGGCGTCGCACGGGAGGCCGGGGAACTGCTGGCGGACCGACTCGAATTGCCGGATCGCCTCCGGCCACTTCCCGGAGACGGCGGTCTGCGAGGCCTGGGTCATCAGCATGGCGATCAGCTCGTCCCGCTTCCTCCGCTCGCGCTCCTCGATCCGCCCCTGGAGGCCCGCGATGGTCTTCAGGGCCTCGGCGGACGACGGATGCGTCGGAAGCTCCCGGCGCAGCCCCTCCAGCAGCGCGATGGCATCCTCGAACCGCTCCACCTCGCCGAACCGTGCGGCCTCGGCGACGATCCCCTTCGCCCGCTCGTCGTCGCGCTCCCGCTGGCGCGCCGCGAGCCAGGCGCTCGCGTCCTTCGCCTCGGGAGCGGCGGGGAACGACGCGAGCAGCTCCATCCAGACCGCCTCGGCGCCGTCGCGGTCCCCCGCGGCCTCCTTGTCGCGCGCCTCGATCGCGAGGTTCGGCGCATTCCGCGGCACGAGGCTCAGGCGGAACAGCCCGTCGCCGCCGGCAAGCAGGATCGCCCCCTGCCAGCCGATCACGACGCGGTCGCACTCCGCGAACACCGTCTGGGTCTGGCCCCCCGACACGTCGGTCAGCGTGAGCTCGCCCCCCTTCGCCCCGCGCACGGTGGCAAGGTAGTAGCGCCCGTCCGGGGAGAAGCAGAATCCGGCGTTCTGCGGGAGCGTGAGTCCCAGGGAGCCCTGCTTCGGGAGCCCGGGGACGGCGGGGAAGACCTCTCCCGCCCCCTTCACCACGTAGGCGAACGACGGGCCGAAGGCGCACGCGGAGATGGGGCCCTCGAAGGGCACGAGCGTGCCGTGGCGCTTCCCGTCCTGGCGGTAGAAGCTCACGCTCCCCGTGGGCTTGTTCACCACGACGCGCGCGAATACGCCCGCCGCGGGGAGGTACCCGGAGACGCAGCTCGGCGCGGGGAGGAGCTCGCGGGCGAGGTCGCCGGTGAAGAGCGTGCGCGACTGGAGGCTCCCCACGTCGATCGCGTCGACCTGGGCGCGGTCGCGGGTGCCGGAGGAGAGGGCGACCTCGCGGTCGGACATCCAGCCGAGGAGGTTGGCCGGCCCGGGCAGGGGGACCTCGCTCGTGGCACCGTCGCGCCAGACGACGAGCTTCCCCTGCGCGTCGACCCAGGCGATGGCGGCGCCGTCGGCGGAGGCGGAGGCCTGTGCGACGGGGAGCTTCGTCAGCTCGTCGAGGAACCACGTCGTGTACCCCTGCGCGAAGCCCTTCTCGGTGATCAGGAACGGCAGGACGTTCGCGGGCAGCTTGGGCTGGATGCGGGGAGGACGGTTGTCGGCGGGCGGCTTCCCGCCGATGTTCGGCGGGGGCGGCTGGCGGTCGTCGGGGGGACGAGGGTCGTCCGGGACGCGCGGAGGCTGCCGGTCGTCAGGGATGCGGGGCGGCGCCGCGAGCGGGAGGATGAGGTCCTGGCGCTGGCCGCCCCGGAGGACGGACACGCGCACCTCCGTGGCGAACCTCGGAATGCCCTTGATCATCTGCAGGACGCTGGAGACGGGTTGTCCCTCGACCGAGTCGATGACGTCCCCCGCGCGAAGGCCGCCTCGCTCGGCGAATCCGCCGGGGTCGACGGAGGAGACGACGAGCCCCGCGGTCGCACCGGGGGTCTGTCCCAGCACGCCGATCCCGCCGGCGGGCGCCTTGACCGAGAACCCAAGCGGCTTGACCGGCTGGTCGTCGGCCAGGGCGAGCGCGGTCAGGAGCAGGACGGGAAGCAGCTTTCGCATGGGAGATCCTCGACCCGAGACTCGCGATCCTACAACCTCGATGGCCCTGGCCGTGTTGAGCAACTCCGCACTACGGCCCGACGTCCCAGAGCTTCACCTCCTGACCCAGGCCGCCGCTCGCCACGCGGGCGCCGTCGGGGGAGAAGCGGACGCACGTGACGGGGTTCTCGATCCCGTCAAACGTCCTCAAGGCCCCGCCCGTGGCGGCGTCCCAGAGGCAGACCTTGCGGTCATACCCGCCGCTCGCCACGATCCGGCCGTCGGGCGAGAAGGCGATCGACGAGGCCGCCTCCGCGTGCCCGCGCGCGGTCCAGAGCGCACCGCCGGTCGACGCATCGTGCACCGACACCGATCCGTCCGCTCCCGCGACGGCAATCCGCCTTCCGTCCGGCGACCACGCGGCCTGGACCGAGCTCCCAGGCGCGGCGTCGAACGAATAGACCTCGCGGCCCTCGGCGTCGATCACCACAACCTGCGTCGTCCCCGGCGTCGAGCCCGTCGCGCCGCAGGCGATCGTCCGGCCGTCCGGCGAGAAGGCCACCGACCAGACGCTTCCGCCCAGACTCGCGGCGGCGAACGGCGCCGCGGTCTCCGCGTCCCAGATACCCACGCTCCCATCCCAGGACCCCGCCGCGATCCGCGAGCCGTCGGGCGAGAAGGACAGCGACACCGTCCACTCCGTCAGCGGCCCGGCTTCGCCGAGCGGCGCCCACGTATCCGCGTTGAGGATGGCGATCCGGCCGATCCGCTTTCCTCCGTCCATGCGTCCCAGGGCGACCGCGAGCCTCCGCCCGTCCGGCGAATATGCCACCGCGATCGGCGCATCCTGCGCGAACGGCGCCTGGCCGACCGGACGCATTCCCGCGGCCTCGACGGCGTCGACCGAGCCCTCGAATGCGCCGCCGTTCGTCCTCCCGACCGCGAGCGCCAGGACCTCCCCGTCCGGGGCCCACGCCAGCGACCAAACACCCGTCGTCGCGGCGGCGCCTCCGCCCGAGGCCGCGCCTCCGCCCGAGGCGGGCCTCGCCGGCACCCCTAGCTCCTTCCGCGCCTCGTCGGGCGTCAGCTTCCGCGGCTCGACGCTCGTGCCGTTCGGCAGCGACAAGGCGGAGAGACCACGCCCGCCGAGCGTCTGGAAGGTCGCCGATGCGCCCGCCAACGTCTGCTGCGAGCCGAAGGTCTGGATGCCGTCCTTCGTGATGACCGTGGCCTGGAACTCGCCCTTCGCCTTCCCCCGGATGTCCGCGGTGAACTCCACATCGGGCAGGAACAACGCCCACGTGATGTCACCCTCCTTGCCCTCGTCGGACAGCGGATAGAAGCTGGCCTCGCGCCCGAGCTCGTTGACGAGCTGGCCGTTCATCATCGCCCCGATCCGACGCCCGTCCCCCGTCGTCAGCAGCACGGACACCGGGCATCGCAGAATGATGATCCGACTCGGTTTCGCGCGCCCCTTGGGCAGGTCGCCCGTGCTCTCGCTCGCAGGGTACGACTCGGGCCTCCCCGAGAGGTGCGGGTACAGGTTTCCCTGGTCCGAGTCGGCCTCGGGGTGGGCGCCTGCGTAGGGCCACCACCAGAGGGCCTTCCACCACGAGCCGATCTCGAAGTACTTCGGCTGCTGGAAGATCCAGGGGTCCAGGACGATGCCGTTCGTCGTCCAGTCCGTCCCGCGCGGGTAGATCACCACGGCGCGATGTCCGCCCCCCTGCACCTGGATCGGCCCATAGGACCACCCGTCGAGCAGCGCGCGGGTCCCCGCGTCCGCGCTCGTCCGGAACTTGCCGAGCCAATCGAGGACGATCTGCTGGTAGTCGGAGCAGATGTAGGCATCGTAGTCCTTCCCCGTCAGCGTCCCGATCGCGCCGTCGATGATGTTGTTCGCGTGCCCCTCGAACATCGTGTTCGGCAGGAAGCCCACGTACGCGCCGCTCTTCGGGATCTCCACGAGGTACTTGTCGAGCAGCGCCTGCAGGTTCGGAGCCGACACCGAGCCCTCGTTCCGCTCGAGCCGACGGACGACCTTGAGCGCCGCCTTCTCGGCCGACTTCTTCCCCTGGCTCCAGAGGAACGTCGTGAACGAGTCCTTGCGATCCATGTAGTTCCGCGCATTGCGCCAGTGCTCGTTCGCCTCCACGGGCGTGTTCCCCGGGAGCTGGACCTTCAGGCCGATCGCGGGCTTCGGCCACGTCGCGAGGAGCGCTCGGGCCTCCTCGGGCGTGATGGCCTCGACCACTCCCATCAATGCCCCGAACCCCTCGGCCCCCTCGCCTGCCTTGATCCCGTTCGCCGCGAAGTCCGCCTCGAACGCGCTCCACTGCGACTCGATCGCGCTGAAGTCGACCGACGACGTCCACGTGTAGTACTTGTCCCCGTTCTCAGCCGACTCCCCCTTGAGCGTCGCGTCGCGGAAGTACTCCCTGAGCGGGGCGATCTCCTGCGTCGCGTCGAAGGGGTACACGGCCCCGATGCCGAGCCGGTTCTCGCCGGCCGGGTTGACCGAGACGCTCTTCCAGCCCTTCTGGGCGAGCTGCTCGGCGAGGTCCGACTTCGAGTTCGGCATCGTCCCCACCACGCCGTCGAGCGTGAGGTTGCCGGAGCCGTCCTCCTCGTACGTCACGTGGAACTCGAAGGCGAAGCACCCCAGCGAGAACGCGACGATGACCGAGAGCAGCCAGAGCGCGCACAGCCGGTTCTTTCTGATCTCCGCAGCCGACATGAGAGCCTCCTACCGACCCTTCCACTTCCTGGCCCACTCGGCGGTCTTCTTCAGGTAGACGTCGCCGTACTCCTTCGAGGGCTCGATCTCGCTCCCCTCGTGCCACTCGTTCCACGAGCAGACGAGGACCCAGTCGGGCTCGCTCGCAATCGCCGCCTCCCAGAAGGCGTCGTAGAGCTTCCCGTCGTCCCGCGCCCTCGCGCCGCCGGGCTCGCGGATTACCGTGTCGTCGTACCCGGGCGCGACCGTCGCCGCGAAGATCAGGCCGTTCACCCGGCAGGCCCAGCTCGTCGACACGTAGGTCTCCCTCAGGCGCGCCACGTCCTCGAAGACGGGGTTGTACGTGTGCAGCCCGCCGCCGGACTTGCCGTAGGTCGCGTCGAAGGTGTCCATCATGAGGAGGGCCGCGCCGCGGGCCGTCGCGAACTCGGCGGGCTTGAAGTCCCCCACGACGCGCGTGTAGACGAAGACGACGGGCCTCCCGTCCTCCTTGAGCCACGCCTTCGACGTGCCGAACTCCTTCACGAGGTACGAGACGTCCTCCATGAGCTGCGCGGCGTCGCTGGCCTGCTCGAGGTAGACGGAGACGAGGAAGCCCTCTTCCTCGGCCACCTTCAGGAGGGCGCGCGTCGAGGCGTCCTCGAACGTCCCCCTCCCCCACCAGCTCGAGATGAAGCCGTCGACGCCGGCCTCCCGGGCCCATGCCACGTGCTTGCGGATCACGGTCTCGTCGTTCGAGTCGTAGAGGCCGAGCTCGGGCGTGTCGGTCGAGTCGTTGTGCCGCGAGGGGTTCCAGTGGACCCAGCGCTTCGAGGGGCCCTCTGGCGAGCCGTACCATGGATAGTAGAAGGCGAGCACGCGCTTCTCGCGGGGCTTCTTCACCTCGAACCGGACCGGGCCCAGCCGTCGGACCGCCTCCGAGGACACGGCGAACCCCTTCGGATTCGTCCCGCCCCCGGTGACCTTCGCGTGGGTGAAGTCCCCGACGCCCTCGATGGAGACTGTCGTGGCCCCGAGGTCGCCTCGCGTCAATTGGAGGTCGAGGTCCCCCGACTCGGGGAGCTGCAGGAAGACGAAGGCCTTGAGCGTGGTCGGGGTCTCGTCCATCGAGGGCTTGTGGATGGCGAGGGGCCCCGTGGTGACCTTGACGGACCCCTCCGAGGAGACCTCTTGCGAGTCGACCCACGACCTCGGGGCGTTGGCGAACCGGACGACGGTCCAGTCGGAGGTGGTCGTCACGGTGACCTGGACTCGGTACCACTCGTCGGCGGCGGAGGAGAGGCCCGCGAGGGCGAGGACGAGGATGACGCGCATGGCGTGAGGGTACGCGCGTGGGGCTGGGGGTGTCAACCTCGTCGGGGTTGACGTCCGGGCCGGGTTCGTGATATCCGGAAGGCCAACCACTCCCGGGGCCGGGCCGTATCATTTCCTGGACGCCACCACGATGAACGAGACGCAACCCACGAGTTCGCCGACCGACGCCACCCTGCCGGGCACCCCGGCGGGGACGGACCCATCCGCGAAGACGATCACCCTCCCGAAGTCGGTCGCCGACCAGGTGACCGTCGCCGCCGGCATCCACGGGGCGACGCAGGACGGCCTCCACCGCCCCACCTTCCGCGCGCGGTACGAGATCGGCCAGGAGCTCGGCCACGGGGGCATGG
The DNA here is from genome assembly GCA_964649705.1 of uncultured Planctomycetia bacterium. Taxonomy (GTDB): domain Bacteria; phylum Planctomycetota; class MHYJ01; order WSZJ01; family CAZYRM01; genus CAZYRM01. The sequence goes on along the minus strand of CAZYRM010000121.1, from coordinate 8,741 downwards.
GCGTCGTCTACGCCGCGAGCGACCGCGACCTCGGCCGCACCGTGGCGATGAAGGTGATGGCGCCCGAGGTCACCGGCAGCAAGGAGCACGCCGCGAGGTTCCTGCGCGAGATCCAGACGACCGCGCAGCTCGAGCACCCGAACATCATGCCCGTGTACGACGTGGGGATCTCCGACGAGGGGTGCCTCTTCTACACCATGAAGCTCGTCCGCGGGAAGACGCTCTCCGCGTCGCTCCGCGGGCTCCGGGAGAGGCACGACGAGCACTCGATCCCGCGCCTCCTCGACGTCTTCCTCCAGATCTGCAACGGGGTCACCTACGCCCACGCGAAGGGTGTCCTGCACCGCGACCTGAAGCCCGACAACGTCATGCTCGGAGAGCACGGCGAGGTCGTCGTCATGGACTGGGGCCTCGCGAAGCTCCTCGGGAGCGTCGAGCGGCCGCTCGAGCAGGGCTCGGTGCGGACGCAGTCGGGGAGCACGCTCGCGGGGACCGTCATCGGCACGCCGGCGTACATGGCGCCCGAGCAGGCCCGCGCGGAGACGGAGTCGATCGGCGCGCACACGGACGTCTACGCGCTCGGGGCGATCCTCTACGAGATGCTGACGCTCCGCGCCCCCTACGTGGGGACCGACTCGCACGACATCCTCTCCAAGGTCCTTCGCGGCGGGCCGCTGTCGCCGCCCCGATCGCTCAACCCCGCGGTGGGCAAGCCGCTCAACGCGATCGTCGCCAGGGCGATGGCCGCCGACGCGGGGTCGAGGTACGCGGAGGCGGACCAGCTCGCCGAGGACGTCCGGAGGTTCCTCGACGGAAAGCCGGTCACGGCGTACACCGAGGGGATCGCCGACAAGCTGGCGCGGGGCATGCGGCGGTATCGGCGACGGATCCTCCTGGCGATGAGCGTCGCGGTCGTCTGTCTGCTGGGCGTGGCGGGGCTCCGTTTCGTCGGGCGCAGGCAGGGCGAGGCGCGGGCGCTGGCGTCCCTGGAGAAGGCGAAGACCTCGATCCGCGGCATCCGCGACACGACGGCCACGTTCGACCTGCGCATGGGGTCCTACTCGGACGCCCGGCGGGACTGCGACAAGGCCCTCTCGCAAGCCCCGCACCTCGACGCGGCCCAGAGGATGCGGTCCGAGGTGATCCTCGAGTTCGCGAATGTGGCGGCGGAGCGGCGCGAGTTCGACCTGGCCCAGATGCTGAAGCTCGAGCTCGAGGCCTACGAGGGGCGGTGGGGGGACCTGGACGCGCGGGCCGCGGCGCTCGGGTCGATGCTCTCCGCGGAGGAGGCACGGGTTCGCGCGGCCCTCGACGCGGTCTTCTCGATGGTGCGGAACCGGGAGATCGAGCTGATCTTCTCCGATGAGGGGGAAGATTCGCTCCCGGAGTCCGTGGAGGAGCAGGTCGGAACGCTCCGCGGGCGGTGGTCGATCGAGGCCTGCCTTGCGCGGTTGCAGGCGAAGGAAGAGGAGGACTCCGTGCGCGCGGTGGCGGCGCTGCTGCTGGCGCGGTACGGGGCGCGGGAGGAGGGGGTGCTGAACCTGCTGCGCGGGGGGCTGGCGCCCGGGACGACGGCGACGGTGCTCGTCGCGTACGCGGAGGCGCTCGGCGCGCTGGGCGACGCGGGGGCGGTGCCGCTCCTCCTCGCGCGCCTCGCCGACGCGATTCCAGGCGACCAGGAGGAGGAGGACCCGTTCCTCCCCTCGATCGGCCCGGGGGGGATGGGCGGAGCGGCGGGGGTCCCCGTCACGCACCGCCTGGGCGCCGCGATCGCGCGGTACGGCCCCTCGGTGGCGCCCGAGGTGAGGAAGGCGCTCCTCGGCGCGTCGGCCTCGCCGAACGCGCGGACCGTGGGGTACCTGCTTCTCACGCGCTGCGGCGGCGCGCCGGCGGTCCGCGCGATCGTCGGCTCCGCGAAGGACCCGTCGGTCGGCGGCCTGGTCCTCGCGCGCGAGCTCGTGGACGAGCTGGACGTCTCCACGGTGGCGACGAATCGCGCGGCCTGCGACGCGCTTCTCGAGGGGCTCTCGGACGGGAACCGCGACGTGCGCGGCCTCCTCCTGTCGGTCCTCGCGGGAGGGAACTCCCTGGCGCAGATGCAGCAGGCGATCTCGTTCATCGTCCAGCAGGGCGGGGCGCACTTCAGCCTCTCGCAGGAGCGCGGGCTCCCCACGCTCGCGTGGCCCGAGGATGTCCGCCGCAAGGGGGTCGAGGTGGCCGCGGAGACGGCCGCACGCACGAAGGACCGGGAGGAGCGCATCACGGCGGTCCGGGTGCTCGCGATCGGACGGACGCCGGAGGCGGAGCGGGAGCTGGTGAGGCGCGTGAGCGAGGACGACGCGGCGATCCAGCGGATCGCCCTCATGGGGCTCGCGAACGCCTCGCCGGAGGCGATCCCGGACCTCCTCGTCGTGGCGAGCGTCGCGGAAGGGGAGGTGAGGAACGCGCTGATCGGCATCGGCGAGGCCTCGCTGCAGCGGCTCCCGTGGGCCTGGAAGCCAGAGCGAAGGACGATCTCCGCGGAGGCGAAGAAGGTGATCCTGGAGGGGCTGGCGAAGCAGGGCGCGCCCGAGCGGCTGCTGTGCGTCGGGGCGGCGGGGCTGTTCGGCGTCGGGGATTCCCGTGCGACGCTCGAGGAGATCCTCTGCGGGACCGGGGAGGCGCCCCTGCGCCGGAGGGCGGCCGTGGCGCTGGGGCGGCTCGGGGATCCGGCGTGCCTCGCGAGGCTCCAGGGACTCCTGCGGAGCGAGACGGACGGGGTGGTGCGCGAGGGGGTGGCGCTGGGGCTCGCCCGATTCCGCCGTCCGGAGGCGCTGACGGTGCTCGTGGAGGCGCTTCGCCGGCGAGACTACGCGAGCGCGGTGAACCTGAGGGCGGCGATCCGCGAGATCGTCGGGGACGACGTGCGGCCGCTGTCGGACCTGGCCGCGAAGGAGAGGGCGGACACGGCGTGGATCGGCCTGGCGTCTGTGATCGCGCGGGTCCCGGGAGAGGCCTCGGTGAAGGCGCTGGCGGAGCTCTCCTCGGCGGAGCGGAAGCGGAGCCCGTATCGGCACCTCCGCGCGGAGGCGCTGCTGTTCGAGATCGGCGACGTGTCGCGCCTCGCCTCGGTCCTGGAGGCGCTCGCGGACGAGGCGGACGAGATGCGGAGCGAGGCCCATCGGGTCCTCGTGCGCTGGTTCCACGTCGACTGCGGATCGGAGGCCGGGCGCTGGAAGGACTGGTGGGAGCAGAACCGCGCGAGGCACCAGTTCGACCCCGAGACGGAGTCGTTCCAGCGCGTGAAGTAGCCCCGAAGGGGCGGCATGAAACAGCCCAGTGTGGGATAGCCCCGAAGGGGCGGCATGAAACAGCCCAGGGCGCAGCCCTGGGGGAACCAGGTCATGTGACGGAACGGAGCCCCGAAGGGGCGACATTCACGCACCATGCGGCTCCTTGCGGCAGGGGGAACGGGGTTCATCGGCTCGGCGGCGATCGACGCCTTCCTCGCGTCGGCGCCGGCGGGGTGGGAGGTCCGCGTCATGACGCGGACCCCCTCGCGCCCGCTCCGCTGGGGCGAGCGCGCGAGACCCGTCCGCGGAGACGTCTCGGACGCCTCCTCGCTCGACGCGGCGGTCCAGGGCGCCGACGTCGTCCTCCACGCCATTCAATTTCCGAACCACCCCGTGGAGAATCCGAAACGCGGCTGGACCTACGAGAAGGTCGACGGCGAGGGGACCGAGCGCCTCGTCGCCGCGGCGAAGCGCGCAGGCGTCAAGCGCTACGTCTACGTCAGCGGAGCGGGGACGGACGAGAGGCGCACCGAGCCCTGGTTCCGCGCGAAGCTCCGCGCGGAGAAGGCCGTGCGCGGGGCCTTCCCCGACTCGCACGTGATCGTCCGCTCCTCGTGGGTCTACGGCCCCGGCGACCGGACGATGAGCGAGTTCGCCTGGTTCTCCAAGTGGCTGCCGTTCGTCCCGATGATCGGCGACGGCGCGGAGCGGGTGCAGCCGCTCCACGTGGCGGACCTCGCCGAGGTCCTCGCGAAGGCGGCCCTGGGCACGGGCCAGGGGACCTACGAGGCGGGCTGCCACGACGCGTGGCCGATGTGGTGCATCATGCAGCTCGTGCAGAAGGCCTGCGGGCACTACCGCCCGATCATCCCGCACCCGATCTGGCTCATGAAGCTCGTCGCGCGCGCGATGCAGGTCCTCCCGAGCCCTCCGCTCTCCCCCGCGGCGATCGACTTCATCCGCATGGAGTGCCCGGTCGATCCCAAGCCCTGCGAGGCCGCGTTCGGCGTGCGCTTCCGCGACCTCCCGTCCGGCCTGCAGGACTACCTGGGCGGCTCGTAGTCCCGCGCGTCGCCCAGGCGCCTCGGATTTGCGCCGTCGTCCCGCCTGTGTTACAAGGAGGCCATGTCCGACGAGCGGGGCCCATCGCGTTCGCCCGGCAGCGATCGGCGGCCGTCCGACTCCGTCCCTCCGCCACCGGAGGACGAGCCCCCCACGTTGCTCGTGATCCCGGAGCTCCCGGCGGGGACCGTCCTCGCGGGGTGCGGGATCGAGCGCCTGATCGGCCGCGGCGGCATGGGACAGGTCTACCTCGCCGAGCACCTCACGCTCCGGAAAAAGGTCGCCATCAAGATCCTCGCGGCGGAGTTCTTCGCCGACCCGCTCCTCGTCGACCGCTTCCTTCGGGAGGCCCGCCTCGCCGCGCAGCTCGACCACCCGAACGTCGTCCGGATCCTCAACGCGGGCCAGGAGCGGGGCCTCCACTTCATCGTCCTCGAGTTCGTCGACGGCGAGTCGCTCGAGCGCCGCCTCTCGCGGGACGGCCGGCTGGAGCCCACCGAGGCGCTCCGCATCGCCGACCAGATGGCGCGGGGGCTCGCCGCGGCGCACGCGCTCGGGATCGTCCACCGGGACATCAAGCCAGCCAACGTCCTCCTCTCGCGGGACGGCGGCGTGAAGGTCGCCGACTTCGGCCTTGCGAGGGAGATCCTCTCGAGGACGAACCTGACCGGATCGGGCCAGGTGCTGGGGACGCCCTCGTACATGTCGCCGGAGCAGGCGGAGGGTCGCCCGATCGACCGGCGGACCGACGTCTATGGCCTGGGCGCGACGCTCTTCGCGGCGCTCACGGGGCAGCCCCCGTTCGGCGGCGACTCGGTGGCGTCCGTCCTGTACAACGTCGTCCACAAGGCGCCCCGGCGGCCCTCCGAGCTCGCGCCGGGCATCCCGCCCCCGATCGACCGCCTCGTGCTGCGCCTCCTCGAGAAGGAGCCGTCGATCCGGTACGGGACGTCGGACGAGGTCATCTCGGCGATCGCCGACGTCGGCCGCGGTAAGGCGCCCCCGCCTCCGCGCGGGGTCCCGCGACGGCGCCTGCGGGTGCTCGCTGCCGCCGCGGTGCTGGTCGCCCTCGGCGCCTGGGCGGCCTCGCGATTCACGGGAGGAGACGACCGCCGCGGACACGTGTCCACGCCCAGGGTCGGTCCGCCCGGAGTCGAGCCGGGCGTCGATCCGCCGTCGATCGGAGGCATCGAGCCGACGACGGTCGTAGAGACCCCGTCCACCGTCGCGATCGACGAGCCCATTCGATGGCCGAAGAACTGGATCGACGTCTTCTCCGGGGAGAACCTCGCCGGGCGTCCCCTCTACACGCTCGGCCAGGGCTGGGTGGAGGAGCAGGACTCCTGGACGGCGAGCGCGGGGGCGGGCGACCTCAGCATCCCGATCCGGAGCATGAAGTTCGTCCTCAGCTTCGAGGCCGCCTCTGAAGACGAGGCCCTGGCCTTCCAGGTGGCCCATGCCGACACCTCCTCGCGGTCCGTCGGCTACCGCATCGTGTGGAGGGACGGCGAGTCGATCGAGTGGTTCAAAGGGAACGTCGGGGCCCCGCTCCATTCGACGGCGATCTCGCGGAGGGCGGGCGAGGCCCGCACCGTGCGGATCGGATGGTTCGCCGAGGGAATCCTCGCCGTTTCAGGCGACGGAGCCTCCCTCGTGCACGTCCAGGATTCGCAGGCCGCAATGCCGGAGGAGCAGAGGATCCGGATCAAGCCCCTCGGCGGCGGCCTGCGGATCCGGAACCTGCACATCCACATCCCGATCCCGCAGCCGCGATGACGCCCGTCACCTCGACATGCTCACTCTCTGGGCGGCTCTTGCTGCTCGCATCCCTCCGCGAACGGCGGCTTCCAACCCTCGTCCTTCTTGCGGAGGGCCTCCTCGGCGCTCTCGACCATCTCCTCCCAGGCCTTCAGGCGGACGTCGAAGGCCCCGACGAGGCGCGGGAGCCACTCGCGTACGTACGAGCGATCCAGCGCCATCCCCTGTACGGCGACGATCCCGCGCACATCCAGGAGGTCCTTGTCCCGGTAGATGATCATCTTGAACACGGCGAGATCCTCGGCCGAGAGGAACCACGCGTCGCGCCCGAGCAACGGGCGCCTCCGCCTCCGCGCCTTGACGGATTCGTGGAACTCCCTCGTCGGGAGGTAAATGTCGACCCTGACGCCGTGCAGGAAGACGTACGCAAGCCCCTTGTCCTGGAAGGCCCGCGCCATCGCCGATGCGTTGAGCTGGCAGCCGAGCTGGCCGAGCAGTTCGGCGACGGCCATCGGCCTCGCGGGGTCCATCCACAGATTGAGGTCCGCGTCCTTCGTGCCGCGCGCCACGCCCCACTGGGCGAGCGCAATTGCACCGCCGACGGCATAGTCCACGCCGCGGGCCTCGAAGCCGTCCGCTAGCTCGCGCGCAACTCGCTCCGCGCTAGATGGTGCTGCTGCCTCGTTCACGATACTCCCGGGCCCACTTCGCCAGGATCGCCATGCCATCTCGCTTGGAGTACTCGTCGAACCACTCGGCACGCTCGCGCACATCCTCGGGCAGCGTGTTCCATTGGGCTACCACGTAGCGGCATACCGCCTGGCACTCGAGGTCCCGCTCTTCCGGCGTCATGTCGAAGAACGGCCAGAGGTCTTCCAGAAGCTGCTCCGGCGTCTGTGTCGAGATGTGGAACGCCCACCGAGGATCGTCCGCCCGCAGCTTCTCGGCCTCATGCTTGGATGTGATGCTCATGCGTGGAAGATACACCTCCACGCGGGACAGCGCAACGACCGAGCGGCACGCTCCACTGTGTGGCTACCTCGACCTGCGAACGGGGATCGGCCCGAGTTGGATCCGTCCCGACGGACCGTCGACCTCCGCCGACAGCTCCCCTTCGAAGGGAAGCCCGACGACGATCGTCCCGCTCGAGATCGTCTCCTCGCCGCCGAGGCCCGCCGAGGTCCACACGACCCGATCGGAGCGAGGCACGCTCGCGGGACAGTCGCCGAGACGGCCGCTGTGCCCGTCGAAGCCTCCACGCGAGGCGAACTCGAATCGGCCCCTCGTCAGGCGCAGCGTGACGCGGCAGGCACCAGGACCGAAGGCGCCGTCGTCGGGGCCTCCGTTCGAGAGGACCGCCCGCATCCTGGAACCCTCCCCCTCGATCCTCAGCGACGGGGCGAACGGCGGGGCGCCCGTGGCGATCGCGTGGAAGCCGGCGGGAGTCAGCGCGAGAGGGTCCTCTCTGCCGGCGAGTCGGAAGAGGATCGCCCCGCGGCACTGCGGCCCGGCCTCGTGCCGCAGCTCCGCAAGCCACGCCTGCAGCGTCGCCACGCGGAACCGGTCGTATCGGAGCGCGCGTCCGACGGGGACATCGATCCCGTGGAGACGGATCGGCGAGAGGACCTCGTACGCCCCCTCCCCCGTGGCCCTCACGCAAGACGAGGGGACCTCGCGCGGGTCGGCCTTCCCGTGGACGTGCTCCAGATCGCCGTTCGGGCCGTAGGAGAGCACGTAGCCGTACGCGCCCAGGCCGATCCAGTACGGCTTGCCGAGGCGATCGGCCGCGGCGACGGCCCCGAGCACGTGATCGAGGTCCGCGATCGGCGAGCGCTCCTCGACGCGCTGGGGGATTCGGTAGCCGAACGCCATCGGGACGTGGAAGTCGACCTCCTCGAGGACACGCTCGAACGACGGGGCGTCGAGCCAGGTGAGCAGCGTGGTCGTCGAGAGCTCGGTTCCGCTGGGAAGGGCGCCCCGCAAGGACCGCAAGGCCTCCGCGTAGAGCGGCAGGAGCCGCGTCGGGCAGTCGAGGTCGACCTGCACGCCGCGGACCGCGACGTGGAGCGACTCCGAGTCGGCTCGGAACGCCCCGCCGATCGCGGAGGCGAGTTGCTTCGCCCCGATCGCCTCCAGCGAGCTGATGACGGACGGCTCGAACGAGTACACGAGGCGGTACGTCCCCGCGGGCAGCGCCTCGGGGCCGAGCTCCGGCCGGTAGTCGAGCCTCCCGTGCGCGAACTCGAACGTCCCGGCCTTCACGAACGGCGCCTCGGCGCCCTCCGCGACGACTCGGCGGACCGCCTCCTGGTCGATGCGTCGTCCCGTGGACCATATCCAGACCGTGAGCGGCAGCGGCTTCGACGCATCGCGCTTCGCGGGAGGCAGCCCGACCCAGACGAGCAACGCCGGGAGGAGGAGCAGCGCGTGGAGCGGGTGGGCGCGGCGACGGGTGAGGACCATGGGGCAACCTCGCGGGCAGAGCCCGCAAGTACCCGGCAACTTCATGCATCCTAAACCTCTATGCACCCAGGCGCAAGGAACGGAGGCCTCGGCCAGTTGACGCGCCGGGATCCGGGCTGGTAGCATTCCATCAAATCGCTGAATCCCGCATCCGCGGGAACGGGGGACCCAACTTCGGGGCGTATC
>CAZYRM010000120.1:0-19265 GCA_964649705.1 uncultured Planctomycetia bacterium | reverse complement strand
GCGAGGCGACCACGGGGACGCCGAGGGCCATCGCCTCGAGGACGACGATGCCGAAGCCCTCGTAGAGGGAAGGGAGGGCGCAGGCGTCGGCGAGGGAGAGGACCGAGAGGGCGTCCTCGCGGACGCCGAGGAAGCGGACCCGGCGGTCGAGGCCGAGCGAGCGGGCGCGGGTCTCGAGGGCCGAGCGCTCCGGGCCGTCCCCGACGACGAGGAGCTGGACGCCGTCGAGGCCCGCGAGGGCGTCGAGCAGGAAGGCGTGGCCCTTCTCCATCGCGAGGCGGCCGACGGTGACGACGAGGGGGGCTCCCTCGGCCATGCCGAAGGCGGCTCGGGTGGTGGCGTGGGCGGCGGCGAGGTCGCGCACGCGGCCCGGGTCGACGGCGTCGTGGATGGCGACGCAGCGGGAGGGGCGGGCGATGGCGAGGGCGATGAGCTCCTGCCGTTCGAGCTCGGTGAGCGTGACGATGCGATCGGTCGCGAGCGAGGCGAGGCGTTCGACGGCGTAGAAGAGCCTCATGCGGAGGGGGTGGCCATGGACGCCGGGGATCTTCGCCTGCGGGTCGAAGATGTGGCCGTGGGGAGAGTGGACGATCGCGGCTCCGCCTGGCCCGGCGAGCCTTCCCGGCCAGGCAGCGAGTCGGCCGATGGCGCCGGCCTTGGAGGTATGGGTATGGACGACGTCGAATCGCCCCGCGCGGACGATCCCCGCGAGGTGCCAGAGGGCGCCGAGGTCGGCCGCGGGTCTGGGCTCGCGGACGAGCTCGGGGACCTCGTGGACGGGGAGGCCCGACGAGCGGGCCTCGTCGAGGAGGGAGCCCTCGCTGCCGGTCTCGGTCCCTGTGGCGACGTGGACCTCGTGGCCCCTCTCGGCGAGCCCGGTGCAGAGCCCCAGAACGACGCGCGGCGCCCCGCCGCGGATCAGGCGCGTAATGATGTGGAGGACCCGCATGCGACGGGAATGAAACCACATCGCCTGCGGCCGCGCCACGATCGGGGGGCACGACGCTATTCCTGGCCGGCGAGGCCCGACTCTCCTAGCATCCCGTGCGTCTCGGCCGTCCGACGATGGCCGCTCTCCTTCGGGTTCCATCAGTCAGGAGCCAAACCTCATGAGGTCCCTTCTCTCGGTGGTCCTGTGCGTCGGCGTGGCCGCGATGGCAACCGCGGAGCAGATCGACAACCCACAGTACGCGCAGTGGGCGAAGTTCAAGGTCGGGGCCTTCGTGACGTTGAAGTCCACGACGGATATGGGGGAGTTCAAGACGGAGACCGAGATGACGACGAAGCTCATCTCGCTCACCGCGGAGATGGCCGTGACCGAGTTGACCGGAAGCACCATCGCGATGGGAAACAAGGTCGAGATGCCCCCGCAGAAGACCGAGATCCCGGCCAGGATGGAGAAGCCCGAGATGCCGGAAGGGGTAACTCCGGAGGCGGAGGCCCCCAAGCCCAAGACGAGCGAGGGGGAGGAGGAGGTCACGGTCGGCGATCAGACGCTCAAGTGCAAGTGGTACGAGACCGTCGTCGAGGAAGGGGCGAACAAGACGGTGTCGAAGACTTGGATGTGCGAGGCTGTCCCCGGGTCCGTGGTGAAGTCGGAGACCACGGTGGAGGGAGAGGCGAAGGCGACGATGAAGACGTGGATCGTCAGCTTCAAGACCGAGTAGGCTCGCGCGCACCGATTCCCGACTAACGCGACGGGGGAAGCCGTGTCGGTGGCGGTGGCGTGTTCGTACTCGTGCTCGTACTCGTGCTCGTACTCGTGCTCGTACTCGTGCTCGGCTTGAACCCATGCGATCAAGCCGAGCACGAGCACGAGCACGAGTACGAGCCCGATTACGAGCACGCCACCGCCACCGATTCCCACGGGGGACAGCGCCGCAGGGTCACGCCCTCGGATCCAGGATACGGCCCAGGAACAGAATGGCGCCCGTCTTCGCATCGCGGATCAAGAAGAGGAAGGGCCGGTCGATCGTCAGCGAGATCGGCTCGGACGGGGCGCTGCCCGCCTCCATGACCACCGCCGTCGCCGCGGCCGCCTCCGTCCCCTCCTCGTTCACGTCCACGAACGACTTGTGGATCACGAGCCCGATGTAGAGCTCCTTCGTCTCCGACATCCCCGTGAAGTCCGCGGCGGGAAACTCGAACGCCTCCTTCATCCCCAGCGCCTGCAGCGGCTCCTTGAGCTGGAACGAGCACTCCGTCCTGAAGCGTGGCAGCCCCAGGGCCACCATTTCGTGCTGCATCTTCCCCAGCCACGCGTCGAGGTCGGAGGCCGTCAGCTTCGCCTCGAGCTCGGCCAGCCCGTCCGCCTCCTTCGGCACCAGGACGACCATCGAGGCCTGATCGCCGAGATACGGCAGCTCGATCGCGCGGAATCCGTCGCCGTCGAGATAGCGGTAATGGTCCCAACCGTGCATCATCGGGACCTTCGCCGTCTCGCCGCCCGCCAGGTGGAAGTCCTCGTCCTTCGTCGCCCCCTTCTCGAACGCGTCCGCCCAGGGGGCCTTGAAGTAGATCGCGTTCGTCAGGACCAGTCGCGCGTCCGGCGTGAGCAGCCCTTTCGCGATCAGGTCCTGGATCTTCCGGTTCGTCTTCCCTTCCACCCAGCCGTTGATCGCCTGCCGCGCGGCCTCGGTGTCCGCCTTGAAGTCCAGCTCCGTCAGCCCCGCGTCGTACGCCTTCCCGACGAGGTCGATGTACTCCTTGCGGAACGGGTACCCCTTCTGCCCCCACAGCGCGTTGGCGATCACGAGCTCGAACGGCTTGCGCCCCTTGTCGGGGTCCTCCCTCCACCGCCCCTCGTACACGCGGTTGTTCAGGTCGGTCGTCAGCGCCCCCATCGCGGCGTGCAGCTCGTCCTGCCCGAGGCCGAAGCGGAGCGCCTTCGCCATCTCCGACTCCGTGTTCCCCCGCGCCCCCGCGTAGCACATCGCGAGCGCCGAGGTGATGCTGTACGGCGAAAGGAACAGGTTTCCCTTCTCCGCCCGCAGCCGCTGGTAGAGGTCGACGGCGAGCTCGTTGTTCCCCTTGGCGACCGTGGCCATGCCGGGGTCCTCCTCCGCGACGAGCGTCGAGGTCAGGGCAAACACAGCCGCGAGGGCCGCGATTCGATGGGACATGAGGAGTCCTCCTGAAACTCGCAGGCGAGGCGTGTTGGACGACGCGAGGGCGACGGCGGTTCCTTCGTCAGTCCTTCAAGTAGGCCATGTAGCACGTCCCGACCTCCTCGAAGCCGAGCGAGCGGTAGAGCGCGATCGCGGCGTCGTTGTCGTCGTCGACGATGAGGTGCACCGCGGGCTTCTCGTTGAGGAGCTCGCCGATGAGGAAGGCCGTCAGGCGCTTACCGAGGCCCTTTTTGCGGAGCGCGGGCAGCGTGAACATCCCGCCGATGCAGGCGTAGTTGCCCGTCTTCCCGCTCAGCTTCGCGAAGGCGGCCGGACGCCCCCCGTGGTCGAGGACGGCGATGCGCTTCCCGCGCACGGCGTCGAGGAAGTTCGCCTCGATCTCCGTCCGACGCTCGATGTTGTAGGCCTTCTGGTAGGCCGCGAGCGCGTCGAGATCTTCTTCCGAGGCCCACCTCCCAGCCCCGCCGCGCGGCGCCTTGCGGCAGACCATCGCGAGGAGGTCGTGCTCGCGCGTGATCGTCCAGCGCTTCCTGAGCGTCGGGTGGATCGCCTTCTTCACGAGTCCCGAGGTCGTCAGCTTGAGCGGGCTCGCCTGGATCGACTCGATGAGCGGCACGCCCTCCTTCGCGGGGCGCGCCTCGAGGAACCACCAGCCGCGGACCGTGAGGACCGAGACGCAGGAGATGGGGCCCTTCTGCGCCCCGCCCTCCCGGCGGACGGCGAGGCGGTAGGGCGTGTGGGGGTCGCGCAGGACCACCTCGGTCCCGACGCAGTCGTGCGTGCCCGCCTCGAGCCACGATTGGGCCTCCGCGGCGAGCGTCTGGGGTCCTGCAGGGTTCCGTTCGGCCATGCCCGCGCCTCCGGACCGAGGCACGAGTGTAGCGGGTCCGCCTCGGATTGCGAGAGGATCCGTCGCGGCTAGCGGGGCCGCTCCTCCTCGCCTCGGTCCCTCTTCGATCCCCCGGGGACCGTCGTCTCGTACCGGACCCCCTCGGGCATCGGCACGGGGACCGTCACCGTCGTCCCGTGGTCCCCCTCGGTTCGCGTCAGCGAGTCCACGGCGACGAAGGCCGTGTAGGCCGACATCAGGCCGTACTCGAGCGCGACCTGCTTGATCCGCTCCGCGGCGCCGTCGTCCTCGCCGGAGGAGGCGCGGAAGGCGATGTCCTTGATCTCCATCCGGGCCCAGATCGAGGCGATCCCCGCGTGCGTCGCGCCCGCGTCCTCGAGGTCGACCTCGAGCGCCGTCTCGCGCCGCTCGCCGCCCGCCATCCCCGAGATGCGGATCGTCGTCTTCCCGGTGCCCGTGAATCGGCCGGTCAGGACCACGGGGCGGCCCACGAGGAGGTCCTGCGCCCTCGACGGGAAGACCTCGGCCGCCTGCATCCCGCCCCAGTCGACGCGGACGTCCGTCAGCGCGGGGTGCGAGATCGCCTCGTAGAAGCCGTCCACGGAGCGCCCCGCGTCCTCGTGGAGGCCGACCCAGGCCACCGCGCCGCGCCCCATCCGCGCCAGGCCCTCGAGGAGGTAGCGGTTCACGCTCGACCCGACTCCGAAGCTGAAGAGGCGGGTGTCGCCGAGGCGCCGGGCGGTCTCCGTGAAGATCTCCTGCTCGTTGCCGATGTAGCCGTCCGTCATGAACGATACGACGCGGAGACGGCGCTCGTCGTGCGGGAAGTCGAGGGCGGCCTTGATCCCCTCGATCATCATCGTGCCGCCCTCGCTGGTGAGCGACTGAAGGTACGCGAGGCCCTTCCGGAGGTTCTCGGAGGTCGCCGGGATCGGCTTCGTCCCGAGCGCCGAGGCGTCTTGGGAGAAGCGGATGATCTGGAAGGTGTCGTCGGGGCCGAGCTTCTCGATCGCGTGACGGATCGCCTTCTTCGCCTTCGCGAGCGGCGCGCCCTCCATGCTCCCGGAGCAGTCGAGGACGAACACGAGTTCCATGGGCTGCCGCGGGAGGTCCATGAGGCTCTTCGGCGGGAAGAGCATCAGCGTGAAGTAGCCTCCGCGCTGGTCGCGGTGCGTGAAGAGGGCGGTCTTCATAGCGCCGCCGGCGACCTTCCAGCGGAGGACGAAGTCCTTGTTCGGGATGGTGTCCTTCGGGTCGAGGACGATCGCAGCGCGGGTGGGGGAGACGCGCTCGACGTGGACGGAGTGGTTCGGGGTCTCGAGGCCCTCGATCTCGACGCCCGCCTCCAGGTCGACGGCGAGCATGATGTCGTGGCCGGTGCGCTCGCCGGGGCGCAAGTAGCTGACCTCGGTCGCCTGGCCCGAGGTGCGCTCCTCCCTGCGTGGGACGGCGCCGACGCCGTCGGTCGTCCCCGGCGGGTTGAAGCGGGGGCCGACGACCATCGGGAAGGCGAACTCGTAGCCGCCGTTGGCCCAGGTCATCGTCTCGATGTAGGTGATGTTGACGTCGATCGACTTGCCAGGCTCGATGTTGGCGACCTTCTGCGTGAAGATGTTGGGCCGCTCCTGCGTGAGGAGACTGGCGACGTACCCCTGGTCGCGGGCATCCTGGTAGATGCGCTTCGCCTCCTCGCGTTCGCGGATGATGCCGCGGATGCGGCGGTCGCCGACGGTCATGACGAACTCGTTGACGGCCGAGTCGTGGGAGAGGGGGAAGACGTAGACGGCCTCGATCTTCTCGGCGAAGGGGTTCTTGAAGCGCTGGGTGACCTCGACGGTGCCGATGTAGCCGACGATGCGGGCCTGGACGTGCGTGTGCTCGAGCGGGCAGGGGACCTCCTTCTCGACGGAGTCGCCCTTCGCGAGGAGGGAGCCGGTGCCGGGCTCGTCGTCGGAGCGCGCGTCGTCGGCCGCCGGGGGCTCGGCGCGCTCGATGACCCAGAGCTCGTCCTCGCCGGGGGCGGCGGCGACCAGGGGGTTGCGGACCTCTCCCTCGCGGTTCAGGGTCAATCTGAGCTCGCGAAGGGCGGAGGTCCCAGGGGCTTCCTTCTCCGCGTAATGGATCTCCTCCCCAACGAAGATGGTCGATTCCATGTGCGTGCGCGCGGCGACGCCGGGAGACTGGGGAGCCCCACCGACAACGCTCTTGAGCCCGTCGCCCCGTTCGTGGGATCGGTAGTGTGCGCCCGTGCCTGTCTCGCTCGAGCACCCCGCGACGATCAGGAGCGCCGTCAGGCCGATCGCAATCCAGGTCCGTGCTCTCATGGCTCCTCCAGTATCCTGCGCGTGTCCGGCTCGCGCTACCTTCCTCGCTCTTCTTCCAGCGTCACCGTGGCCGTGACTTCCTTGCCGTCCGCCGCCGCGGCGAGCGACGAGCGGACCTCGAACCTTGGCTCCGCCGCCCCCTCGACCCTTAGGTGGAGTCGCGCGACGCGGGTCTTGCCCGAGGGGACGTCCTTCGACGTCGTGAAGGCGGCGAGGACGATGCGGTTGTCGGAGAGGGCCTTCGGGTCGTAGTAGGGGGGCTTCGCGAACGCGGCGTGCTCGCCCCCCTCGACGCCGACGATCTGGACGCCGCGGCCGTCGGCGAGCTCGACCTGCCAGGCGGCGAGGGGGGAGGCCTGGGCGTCGATGAAGACGTTGACGGCGGTGAAGCGGGGCGCGGCGGCCTCGTCCTGCGCCTGCGCGCTACAGAGGAGGACGAGCAGGGCCAGGGAGAGCGCGAACGTGCGCATCACTTTCCTCCTCCCGTGCGGGGCGGGAGCGTCACGGCGAGCATGGCGACATGGTCCACGTCGAGGCGATCCACGCGGCCGTCGCCGTTGACGTCGTCTTCGGGCCTTGGGGTCTTCGCGTCGATGCGGCGGGCCAGGGAGAAGGCGTCGAGGATGGTGACGCGGGCGGAGGGGGGCGTGGCGTGTTCGTGGTGGGCGTCCTCGACCCAGCGGCTGGCGACGAACGCGATGAGGCCCGCGGCGGCGACGGCGCCCGCTGCGACCCAGCGGAGGACGAGGGGGCGCGTGCGCAGGCGGCGGCGGGCGCGGCCCAGGATGCTGGAGTCGACGGCCTGTGGCACGGCGGGCGTGTAGGCGTGCATCGAGCGCAGCGCGTCGATCAGCTTCTTCGGGACCTGAGGGTCGTCCATCGCGTTGCCTCCGAGGAGATTCAGCGGGCAGCCGGGGGAATTCGTTCAGGGATTCCGGATTCGTGATGGGGTGCTTCAACACAAAGACACGAGGGCACGAAGAGGCCCGTCAGGTTCGGGACGGGGGGCCGTCAGAACCCGGCGGCCGCGGGGCCCGAGGAGAAGGGCCGCCCCGCAGGGCGGCGAGCCGTGGGGCCGTGGCATGGAGGGCAGAGGGGGGCGTTCGGACACAAGGGCGAATACTCGACGCGCAGGCCGCTTCCGACAACGGCCTCCGTTCCCGCATCCCTCTGCCCCCATGCCACGCCCCACGGCTCCGTCGCGCTCCGCGCGACGCCTTCTCCTCGGGCCGCGCGGCCGCCTGCGGATATTCACGCCCCTCCCACCAAGCCCCATCCCGCCGCGCCTTCGCGTCTTCGTGTCTTCGTGTTAAAATCCACCGCCACGCACGTCGCTCCCGTCCGGAACTCCGCTGACTACGCCCCGAAGTACGCCCGGGCCCGCGGGTCCGCCCGGAGCGACTCCAAGGCATTGTGGATCCGCGACTTCACGGTGCCCACCGGGATCCCGAGCGCCGCCGCGATCTCCTCCTGGCTCATGTCGTCCACGAACCGCATGAGCAGCGTCTCGCGGTGCTCCTCTGAGAGAACGGAGAGCGCCGCGGCGAGCTCGCCTCGCCCCCCACCCACAGCGGCCTCTGGCCCCGCGCAGTCAGGCAGCGGCCCCTCCCCGAGCGCCCGGTCCCGCTTCCGCCGAGCCGCGATCGAGAGGTTCTTCACCACAGGGAAGAGGAACGTGGTGAACCGCGCCGTCAGCCGCAAGCCCGGCAACTTCCCCAGGACGTACGAGAAGGTCTCCTGCAGCACGTCCAGCGCGTCCGCGTCGTTGCGCGTGAAGCGCCACGCCAGGCGGACGACCCAGTCCCTATATCTAATGTAGAGGGCCTCGAACGCGCCATCGTCCCCCTGGTTGCAGAGGTCCACGAGGCGCTCGTCGGTGCGTGCGTCGGGTTCGCCCACACGGGGAGCGTAGCTCAGCGACATCGCGAGTTCGACGAGATCAAGCCCTCCGTCACCCCGTTCGGCCCTCCCATGGAGCGGATCCGGACCCCGGAGCGTTCACGGAATCCAGGAATCGGGGCGGCGCACCGGATAGAATGCGACTCCATGTCACGCCCCGGAACCACCCCCAGGCTGCTCGCCATCGACCTCGATGGGACCCTCCTCCGAAGGGACGGCACGATCCACGCGGACGACCTCGCCGCCATCCGCCGCCTGCGCGAGGCCGGCATCCCCGTCAGCATCGTCACCGGCCGCCTGTACTCCGGCTCGATCGCCACCGCTCGCACCGCCGGGATCGAGGGCCCCATCGCCTGCGTCGACGGGAGCCAGATCGTCGACACCCGCGGCGACCGCCCCCTCTTCCTGCGCCCGATCGCCGGTCAGCCCGCCTCGACGCTCAGAGGCGTCCTGAAACGGCATGGCGCGGCCAGCTTCCTCTTCGACGGAGACGAGATCGTCCACGACGCCGCGGGGCACCCCTACACGCGCTACCTGCGCAAGTGGTCCACGAACCTCGCCGAGGTCGACCGCGTCGCGGAGCACGCCTCGTGGGAGGACGACGAGGGGCTCCTCGCCGTCGTCTCCGTCGGCGAGCGCACGCGGATCGAGGCGGTCGCCGAGGAGGCCTCCGCGGAGCTCGACGGGGCCGCGACCGTGGTCGCCTTCCCCGCGGCCTCCAGCAAGACGACCTACGCGATGATCGTCCGCGCGCTGGGGGCGAGCAAGGGGACCGCGATCGAGTGGCTCGCCGCCCACCATGGCTGCTCCGCCTCCGAGGTCGTCGCGGTGGGCGACTGGATGAACGACCTCACGATGTTCCGCGCCGCGGGCCGCTCGTTCGCCATGGCCCACGCCCCCGAGTCGATCAAGGCCGCCGCGACCGACCGCC
This sequence comes from uncultured Planctomycetia bacterium, assembly GCA_964649705.1. Lineage (GTDB taxonomy): Bacteria > Planctomycetota > MHYJ01 > WSZJ01 > CAZYRM01 > CAZYRM01. The sequence continues at coordinate 10,133 of CAZYRM010000120.1, read as the reverse complement.
TCGCCGCCAGCGAGGCCACGGGAGGCGGCATCGCCGAGGCCGTGCGCGCCGCCTGGGGCGCCCTGTAAGCGCCGCGGCCCTCCGCGAACGGGACGAAGAAAGTCCCTTTACACGGCACGCGCAGCCAGGGCAGGCACGGCCACGCGCGTCGACGCAACTGACGGATCGCAAGGGTATTCGGCAATCCCGCACGAACGGACCCTCGGGGCGACCTCTGGCACGGCTGTTGCTTTTCAGGAAGCCAGCTCGGGGGGACCTCGCCTGATCCTGCACGGAGGGAAGCCGTGGTCCGTCGCTACTCCCGCATCCTGATCGCCGCCCTGCTCGCCGTCGGCGTCCTTGGCGCCAAGGAGCGCTGGAAGGAGGACGCACTCGTCGACGGGGAGACGGTGAACCGCAACGTCTCCGCCGTCGTCCACTCCGTCCCGTGGCACGACGACCTCGAGAACGCGAAGGCCGAGGCGCAGCGCCTCCACCGCGCGGTCTTCTGGCTCCACGCGCTCGGGGAGCTGGACGGCTCGACCTGAAGCGCGGCGCAGAGCCTGAGGGCCGTGACGCTCTCGAACAAGGACGTGCTGGCCGTGCTCCAGAAGAGCTTCGTGTGCGGCTACCGCAACATCACCGGCGAGGGGTACGCGGGGGCCTCGGGCGACCACGCCACGGACGGCGCGGCGGTGACCACGACGAACGGCGCCGGGCCTCACAACGTGCAGATCTTCCTGCTCACGCCCGACGGCACCGTGCTGACCTGCCTGCCCGGCTTCTGGGCACCCGAGGATCTGCTCTGCGAGCTCAAGTTCGCCGTGAAGCTGTACAACGAGGTGTGGCGTCGCGAGGACGTCACGCTGGAGCAGAAGGAGAAGGCCTTCTCGCGGGCTCACCTCGCGCACCGCGCCACGCACTCGCGCTCGATGATGGAGCGGAGCCACCTGCAGGGGTTCGATGCGTGGCACGAGAGCGGCCGCTCGGGCTCGGACTTCGTGTTCGAGCGCGGCGACTGGCGCCCTTCGTTCACGCTGCGGAACCCGATGGGCCAGGGCGGTCCGCGCCTGAAGACCGTGGACCAGGTGCTCCACGAGCGGATCGCCGAGCAGCCGTTCCGCGCGTACGAGGAGTTCGACGTCGCGGCGTTCTCGGACTACGGGCAGCTCCGCTACGACAAGGAGGAGGACGAGCGCGCCTCCCGCGAGCTGGCGGGCAAGTCGAAGCCGGGGATTGTCGACACGACGCGGGTCGCCCGCCCCGGGGCGGCGAAGACAAGGTAGCCTACCAACTCGTCTCGAACCGCTTGAATTCGCCCGTGGGGGTCTCCCAGGCCAGCTCGACGCCCGTCACGCTGGCCGCGGGGGGCCCGTGGCGGCACCAGGCGACGGCCTGATCGACGCGGTCGCGGGGCCCCTCGAAGACGGCCTCCACGCGGCCGTCGTGCAGGTTGCGGACCCACCCGGTCACGCCGAGTCCTTCGGCCATGTCGCAGGTCTCCGCGCGGAAGCAGACGCCCTGCACCCGCCCCCTCACGTGCACGTGCGCGCGAACCGTCTCCATCGGCGGGAACGTAGCACGCACGCCCTCGATCGTCAACCTAGCCCCCGCGCCCGCGCCCGCGCCCGCGACCCGAGAGTCCGCGTCCCGCAGCCCGTCCCCGCGGCCCGTACCCGCGCCCCGTACCCGCGCCCCCTGGCCCGCGAGCGCGGGCTACGCGCGAAGGGCCGACGGGAATTGCCATTGCCAGGAGTAGGGCTCGGATGGCAGAGTGCCCTCGTCGCACGAGGCCCCCTGAATGCCCGACTCGCCAACCGCCGGGACGCCGCGCCGTATCGGTCCGTATGAGGTCCTCGAGGAGATCGGCCGCGGCGGGATGGGCGCCGTCTACCGCGCGCGCGACACGCGCCTCGGCCGCATCGTCGCGCTCAAGGTCCTGCTCGGCGGGTCGTGGGCCTCCCCCGAGGCCGTCGACCGCTTCCAGCGGGAGGCCGCGCTCGTCGCCCGGATGGGGAAGCACCCCCACGTCGTCCAGGTGCACGACTTCGGCCGCGAGGGGGACTTCCACTACTTCACCATGGACTACATCGAGGGACGATCGCTGCGTGGCTGGATCTCCGAGCGCCGCCCGCTGCGCGACGTCCTCGCACTCGGCCGCAAGGTCGCCCTCGGCCTCGCCCACGCGCACGCGAACGGCATCGTCCACCGCGACCTCAAGCCCGAGAACGTCCTCGTGGACGCCTCGGGGGAGCCGCAGGTGACCGACTTCGGGCTCGCGCGCGACGTCGGCGCCACGGTGCAGTTCTCGGTGAGCGGGACGATCCTGGGGACGCCCGCTTACATGGCGCCCGAGCAGGCCGCGGGCCACTCGTCCCGCATCGGCCCGTGGACCGACGTCCACGCCCTCGGCGTGCTGCTGTACGAGGGGATCACGGGACGCACGCCGTTCGGCACGTTCGACATCGCCTCCACGATCCGCCGCGTCATCTCGGACGACCCGCCCCCGCTCCGCGTCGAGGTCCCGCGCGACGTGGAGACGATCCTGGCCCGCTGCCTGGAAAAGGACCCCGAGCGCCGCTACCCGGGGTGCGCGGAAGTCGCCGAGGAGATCGGCCGCTACCTCGGCGGGGAGGCGATCCAGGCCCGCCCGGCGACGCTCGCCGATCGCGTCCTCCGTCGCATCCGGAGGAACCCGCTCGTCTCGGCGCTGGCCACGGTCGCCCTCGTGGCCGCCATCCTCACGATCGGCGTCTCCTGGAAGGCGCGGCGCGAGGTCGAGGAGGCCGACGCGCGGACGCGGGAGGCGAGCAAGCGAGCCGCCGACGAGGCGCTCAAGTACCTCGCGGAGGGGGGCGCCGACCTCCTCGACGCGGCGCTCGCCTTCCGCGCCGCCGGGGACCTCAAGGGGTGCCTGGAGCGGGTATCGAGGCTGCGGACCAAGGTGGACGAGCTGAAGTCGATCGCGCCGGACCTCGCCGAGCCGTGGTTCTACGAGGGGCGCATCGAACGCGCGCTGGGACGCTCCGGGGCGGCCCTGGACTCGTTCGAGCGCGCGATCCGCCTCGCGAGCCGCACGGACGCGTCGGAGGGGAGCCGCGCCGTCCTCGCCCCGTCGCGCTACCAGCGCGGGGTCCTTCGCGCGCAGGCCTACCAGGTGCGCCTCGAGGCCCGGCGGCTCGACATGCTCCGCTCCGCGGCGCAGTCCCGCCGCGACGACGTCTTCGCCCCCCCGCTTCCGGAGGTCCCGGACGTGCTCGCGTCGTCGCCCGAGCTGGTCCTGCTCCGCGACGCCGCGATCCGGGACCTGCGGGACGCGGAGAAGGGGCTCCCGGCGACCGAGGGCGGCGCCGGGTCCGCGATCGCCGCAATCCTCGATCGGCGTGAAGAAGAGGGCCGCGCCGAGCTCGAGGCGGCGATCACCGCCCAGCCGCGCCTGGAGGAGGCCTACGTCATCCTCGCGGGAGACGCCGCCTCGCGGGGCGAGTGGGAGGCCGCGACGGGTTGGTTTGCGCGCGCGCACGAGGCCGACCGCGGGTGCCTGGCGCACCTCCTGGGGCGCGCACGGATCGAGATCGACTGGGCGTACGAGCCGGACCTGCCGAAGGACGGCTGGCGCGCGCGCCTCGATCGCGCGGCGGCCGCCATCGACGAGGCCGTGCGACTCTCGGCCGACTCCGTCGAGGCGTGGACGCTGCGGACGGCAGTCGAGTCCATCCGCGTCGAGTTCCTCCGTTCGAACGGGCTCGACCGGTCGTCCGAGACGGCCGCCGCGCGGGCCGCCGCCGAACGGGTGATCGAGCTCGATCCCGAGTCCACGCTCGCGACAACCGTCCTGGCGTGCTTGGAGCATGACGCGGGGCACGAGCTCGCCCACCAGGGGCGGGACCCGTCGGCCGAGCTGGCCCGGGCGAGGACCCTCTACCAGCGTGCGCGCGACCTCGCCCCCGAGGACCCGCTCGCCCTGTGCAACCTCGCCTCCGTCGATCGGACGCTCATCGAGTGGCTGGAGGCGACCGGCGCCGACCCGCGGGAGGCGTACGAGAGGGCCTTCGGGCAGTACGAGGAGGCGATGCGCGTTTCGCCGCGCTACCACGAGGCCGCCTGCGGCCTCGGCACCGCGCATGCCGAGTATGGCGGGTGGATCGAGGCATCGGGCCGCGACCCGCTCGACCGGTACGAGCGGGCACTGGCCGCGCTCCGCCGGGCGCTCGACCTGAAGCCGGACTTCGCGCCCACGCTCGCGTCGATCGTGGACATCCTGTCGCGCCTGGCCAGGCGGAGCGTGCGGGGAGGCGTGCCCGCGCGCGAGGCGTACGCGCCGGCCCTCGACTCCTGGCGCCGCGCCAGTGGAGTCTGCCCCCGGTCCCGGGAGATCGCGCTGCTCGGGCCGAGGATCTGGAGCGAGCTGGCGGAGACCCTGCTCGACGCCGGGGAGGAGGCCGATGCGGAGCTCGCGAGCGCGGGCGCCTGCGTCTCGGAGGCCATGGCGGACGGGCTGTCGTCGCCGGAGCTCCTGTCACGGCACGGGTGGGTCTGCTCCCTCGAAGCACGGCGGCTCAGGACCGTCGGCAAGGACCCGTACGAGAAGGCCGCGATGGCGAGGGCGGCGATGGAGCGGGCGGTCGAGGCGTCGCCCCGGCTCGCGATGCTCTGGAGCGACCTCGGCGTTGTCCGCATGATCGAGGCCTCCTGGCGGATCGAGGACGGCGAGGACGCCTCGGGGCTCCTCTCGGAGGCCGCCTCGGCGTTCGAGAAATCCATGGAGGCGAACGCCGGGTACGCCTCCGCGATGGTGTACCTCGGCGAGGTCCGTGCGCTCGAGGCGGACGCGGCGGCCGCGTCCGGGAGGGACGCGATGCCGCTCCGCGACGAGGCGATCGAGTGGGTGGACCGCGCGCTGGGGATCGCGCCGGGGGACTTCGAGGCGCATGAGGCCCGCGCGGGCATGCTCGGCACCCTCGGCGAGGGGCGATGGATGCGCGGCGAGGACGCGGGGGAGGTCCTGGAGAAGGCGCGGGCGGCCTGGGACCGCCTCATCGCGGCGGCGCCCCGGCGCGGGGACCTGGTCGGGGCCCGCGCCGGCGTCCACCTGGCGCTGGCGCGCAACGCGAGGGACCACGGACGGGGGTGCGAGGACGAGTACCGGAAGGCGATCGAGGACGGCCTGCGGGCGGCCGGGCTTTCGCCGGGCCTGGCGAAGGGCCCCGCGATGGCCGGCTGGGCGCATCTGGAGCTCGCGTACCAGGCAGGGGGCGACGGGGAGGCGGCGACGGAGTACACGGCGGCAATCGAGTGCTTCGAGGGCGCCCTGAAACTCGCGCCGCGGTCCGTGGACAGCCTGTGCGGCGCCGCCGCGGCGCTCTCCGGCCTGGCCCAGTGCGGCACGCAGGACGGAAAGGACGCGCTGGAGCGGGTTCGGCGGGCGATCGGGCTGTACGACCGGGCGCTCGAGGTCCGACCGGGCGAGGCCAACATCCTTAGCGACCGCGGGCTGGCCCGCCGCGCGCTGGGGACGCTGGCGCTCGGTCTCGGCGAGGACCCGACGCCGATGTACGAGGCCGCGCTGGCGGACTGGGCGGAGGCGCTCGAGATCGCCCCCGGCTACTCGCACGCGGGGGGGAACCACGCGGGCCTGCTCATGGAGATGGGGCGCGTAGAGGAGGCCGTGGCCGCGTGCGAGCGTCAGGCGGAGGCGCATCCGCAGGAGGGATGGGCGCTGCAGATGCTCGAGGCCGCGCGGAGCGACGCGCGACGCCTGGTCGAGGGGCCGGAGTGGAGCCGCCGGGCGGCTGAGGGCGAAGTCGCGGCGCGGAGGGGCGACCTGGTCGCGGTGCGGGCCGCGTACGAGGCGGCGATCGCGGCGCTGGAGTCTGAGATCTCCTCCCTCCCCGAGACCGACCGCGCGGCGCGGCGATCGGGGGAAGCCGTGACGCGATTCGCCTCGGAGGCCCGCCTCCGCCTGGCCTGCGTGGCGGCCCAGGGGAGCCTCGGGAGGGACCGCCCGTGGGGGACGGGGAGATCGATCGAGCCCTCCGAGTCCGCACGGCTGCGCGACGAGGCCTTCGCGCACCTCGACGCGGCGATCGAGGCCGGCCTTCTGGACGCGGCGTCGGTCCGCGACGACCGCGACCTCCGCCCTCTCCACGGCGACCCTCGCTGGCAGGCGTTCCTCAGTCGCCTCCCGCGGCCGAAGTAGCGGCACGGGTACGAAAACGGCGACTGTCAGGACTCGGTTTGACAGCCCACTTCGAGGCCGCGCGTCGCAGCGGCTACGGCTTTCGGCACTGCTCCGCGAAGGGATCGAGGACATCCGCGAGGAGCTGCTCGGCGACGGCGGAGAGGTTCGCTTTCGTGAATCCCATCCCGGCGAGGAACGTGAACGTGGCCGTGAAGTGGGCGTCCTCGAGCCCTTGCTCGTGCGAGAGCAGGTCTCGCAGTCCGTCGCCGATCCGTCCCCCGAGCGATCGCCAATCCGCCGGAAACCAGGCTCGCAGGGCCGCGAGCCAGGGGTCGATCCACTTCTCGTGCTGCTCGCGAGGAACCAGGCGGGCGATAGCGAGGACACGCCCGAGGTCTTTTGCCGAACGGAGCCGCTTCCGGCCTCCGATCGGGGTCTCCATGACCTGGCTCCCGACGGCCGAATGGGACAGGAGGTTCGCGAGAGCCATCATGGACGGATCCGAGTGGCGCCAGCCGTCGGGGGACTCACGGAGGCCCCAGGAGGTCAACCCCATGAATCTGAAGACGGGCACGGCGTAGTGCTCCCCTCCCACCTGAATCCTCTCCAGGCGCTTCGCATCGGGCTCTCCGATCCTCGGGCTGCCCAGGAATTCGACGAAGTACTCGGGCGCACTCACGGCAGGGGCCAGTCGGATGAAGGGGAGTTCGTGGAGCAGGTCGGACTTCCGCCCGGGCGCGGGGAAGTCGGCGGTGGGGAAGTAGGTCCAGCCAGCCTTCTTCAGCCGACGCACGGCCCGAACGAGGACGGCGGGGCCGGCCACGGACTGGACGACGAAGTCAGCGTCCTTGGTGCGGATGGACCTGCCCGCGGGGCGATCCCCGAGCGCGAGCGCGGCGGCGAGACTGCCGGCGAGATAGACTCCCTCGCACAGGTCCGCGGGGAGATCGCGGGCAATCACATCGAGGATGGCCTTCGGGTCGAGCTCCCTCATTGCGCCTTCCTCCGCTGGAGGGCATTGACCATCTCCCAGGACTGGGACTCGAGGTGCATCTCGTGGAGGTCGAGCAGCGTCTCGACGAGGTCGGCAACGGGGAGGGCGCCCCCGACCGACTCGGTGAACAGGGCCTCGGCACGACGGAGAGGATGCACGACGAGCACGACGTCCTCAGGGCCTCCCCGGGCCCGTTGCAGCGTGGGATCGATCCGCGCAATCGTCTCGGGATCGAAGTCGCCGCCGGGAAGGTGCAGCGACAGGTCGAGTCGAGGCAGTCCGGCGAGGTTGAAGCGTGGGTGCCAGGTCTCCGCGGCGAGGGTCCCGCCGAGGGCAATGCCCGGCGGCGAGAGCCTGCGTACGCGGGAGAGGAGGAACATCGGGTTCGGAGGCCGGCCGGAGGGATCGATGAATCGCAGGGGCGTACGCAACTGCGTGGAGAGCGCGAGGACCTCCCCCCAGGTGCGCCGCGGGAAGGAGGTCAGCTCGACGCTTCGATTGGAGTTGCGTCGGAGTTCGCCTCGGAGTCGGAGCTCAGCGAGGGCGGCGGAGACGGTAGGATGAGAGCGGCCGGTCAGCTTGCACAGCAGGCCGAGAGAGAGCGGTCCGGAGCCCTTCAGGTGCCACACCAGGAGGACCTTGAACACTTCAAAGAAAGCGGAGGAGATGGCGAAGGGGCGCGGCTCCGAAGGTGGCCTCCGTCGAAGAGGGCTTGCGTGGATCAGCCTGGCGAGCTGCTCCAGGGTGGGATTCTCGGGGAGGATCTGGATAGGGCCCTCGTCGGGGACCCAGAGGAGCGCCATCCGCAGTCGGATGGGTTCCTTGAGGGCGACCAGAAGTCGCTTCCACTCCCATTGGGCCCGGGGCCAGCTCATTCCCTTTCCGTGCCAGACGAGACAGGCGAAGTTGTGGAGGCCCTGAAGGTCGTCGGAGAGGGCGACGGCCAGGTCGGCCATCGAGGCATGGAGCTCGCGTGCCCCGATTCCACGTCCGATTTTGAACTTCAGCACGACTCGGTCGTCTTCGGATCGCAAGTCGTAGGTCTTCCCTGCAGGGGCGGACAGGTAGCCAGGGAGGGAGAGGATTCCAGGAGTGCGTCGCATGGCGATATAAAAGTAGCAACTTCATATCCAAGTAGCAACTCTAAATGAAACTAGCGGATTCATTGTCGCTGCAGGCCTCGCCCGCGCTTGCGTCGGTCGCAGGGAGGGCGCTCGATCCCGTCCGCTCTGACGTCCCTTTCACCACAGAGGAGCGGAGGCACGGAGGTGTGATCCAGGTCAAGATGCCCAGGTTCAACTCGGCGGCCGCTGCGTTGTCCATCCCCATCGGAGCATCGACGGCGGCCTCCGTGTCCTCCGTGACTCTGTGGTGAATGCACGGCCCGGACACCGTTCGCCTCTGGGATGCGGGCAACGCCCGCGCTGGGATCTGGATCTCGCACGGACGCGCGCCCAGGCCATCCGACCCGCACGCCTCGAGCTGACAGAACGACGGTTCGGACGAAAGCGGCATCCGGGGTGATCTTCGGGGATTTCGCGCACACCAGGACGCTTGCAGCGCCGGCGCATTGCCGTGTAGGCTCGGGGGACCTTCGAGGGGAGTCGGGATGAGTAAGATGACCTGCTCCTGCGGCGCCACGCTCGACGCCGCGGCCCACGCGCCCGGGACGCGGATCCGGTGCCACAAGTGCAAGAAGCTGCTCCCGGTCCCGCCGGCGAGCGCCGCACGCGCGACCGGAAAGCCCCCCACCCGTCGCGTCGCCGCCGCCGCCGCCCCCGGCCGGCCCGCCCGGAAGAAGGCGTCCAAGCAGACGGTCCTCCTCGGCAGCGCCGCGGCCCTCGTCGTGCTCGTGGTCGCTCTCGTCATGGTGCTCAGGAACGACGGCGGCGGACAGAAGCCGACCGAGGCCGACCGCGCGAAGAAGGGCGCGGGGGAGATCCTGAAGGGCCACCAGTTGGCGGACTCCGACGCGAAGGACCCGAAGAGGGCCAAGGACTGGCTCGCCGCGGCGCGGGACGCCCGCACGAACGGCTTCCAGGAGAAGTACGAGGAGTGGCTCGAAGTCGCCGTGAAGCTCGGGCCCGAAGACCAGGAGATCCGCTCGGCGTACGAGGCGCTCGTGCAGACCTGGATCGAGGCGCTCCTGCCCGCGGACCCCGACTATGCCGACAAGTACTTCGCGATCGGCGAGCGGGTGGAGGCGGCGGGGCTGAAGCGGGTCGCCGAGGACATCTTCGTCCAGATCGCGGGGGACGGCCTCGGCAAGCGGCTCTCGAAGGTCCCCGGCATCTCGCCGAAGCATCCGAAGGCGAACAAGAAGCTCGACCGGGTGCTGACGGACTACGGGACCTACCAGGACAGGGAGCTCTGGGAGGGGATCAAGGACAAGCTCGCGGACATGTCCAAGCGGGACGATGTCCTGAAGGACCTGCCGCCGTGGAACAAGAAGGCCTTCCTGAAGAAGGAGGAAATCGAGAAGCGGCGCGGCGGGAAGATGACGTTCAAGGTGGTCGACCAGAAGCCGTACCTCGTCGCGGTGCAGGACTCCCCGAAGTACGCGGGGGAGCTGATCGCGGAGGACTACCGGAAAGTCGTGGAGACCCTGTACATCCTGTTCCGCGAGCAGTACGCGAAGAAGTTCAAGATCGAGCAAGTCTTCGAAGGGGAGGGCGCGGAGGAGGTGCTGCCGATCATCGTGTACGAGAGCAGCGACGTCTACCACGAGCAGAATCCCCAGGCGCCCGAGTGGGCGGGCGGGCATTTCAGCCGCAGGACGGGGGACATCGAGATCTTCCAGGGCGTCCCCGACCCGTACGAGACGATCTTCCACGAGGGGACGCACCAGCTCGTGTCGGCCGCGACGAAGGTCCTCGGGGCCAAGCACACCAACACGCATTGGCTGACGGAGGGGATCGCCTGCTACTTCGAGGCCTTCAAGCGGGACGCGCAGTACCAGATCCACCTGGGGTCGGGGAA
>CAZYRM010000119.1:0-19868 GCA_964649705.1 uncultured Planctomycetia bacterium | reverse complement strand
GCACGAATCCCGCCCATGGCATCCTCCTGTCGCATTCGACCCGATGGACTCGCAATTCTCGCCCTCCACCAGGGTATGTCAGGCCAGAGGTGGGAGCTTTCATGCCCGACGACCCCATCCGGGGTGGGTCAGCGTCACTGAAAGGAAGTGGTCTCCGTCGCACATCCCGTCTGCAGAGGAGAAGCCACAGGAGGCGGATCATGACGCAGGACTCACAGCGGATCAGCAGCGTTGCGCAAATCGTGTTCGTCTTGCTCGTCGCATCGTCCCTCATGGCGGGGACTGCGACCCGGGTCCTGCAACCCGGCCCCGGGGACTGGCAGAGCCAGCTTGCTGGGGGGAAGGACATCTGGACCACGAGCGTCTACTCCTGGGCGCCCGGTGGCGGAGGCCCGGGCGGGGGCCTCGACGACGACCAGCTCCAGGTCGGAGGGTGGGGTGACGAATACCACAGCCTGCTGCAGTTCGACCTGGCCGGGATGCCCTCGCGCGCCAGGTCCGCCTCGCTCGAGCTGTACCGCAACGACCGCCGCGGCGCCCCCGTCGGCATGTTCCTGGATCGCATCGTCGAACCGTGGAGCTGGACCGACCGACTGTGGTGGGCGGACCGCCCTGCGGCCGTGCAGTGGCGCCAGGATCCGCTCCCACCCGCGCCTCTGAATGCCTGGTACTCGATCGACGTCACCGACCTGTACAACGCCTGGATGGACGGAACCTACCCGAACTACGGCCTGCAACTGCGCCCGACGTCGAACTGGCCCGAAGTCTTCAACGTCTTCTGGAGCAGCGACTACCTCCAGGACCCCTCGCGCCGTCCACGGCTCGTCGTCGTGTACGAGGTCCCCACGACCGAGCCGCGCATCGTCGTCGGCCTGGGGCAGGGGAGCGGAGGCGCACTCGCCGCACTGCGACCGGAAGGGGACACATGGCCAGTCGACCGATGGCTGCAGGTCCCGTGGTCCTCCTACCGCGCCTCTGGGGCGGGGACGGAGCCCGCTACGGGCGATCTGGACGGGGATGGCCTCGACGAAATTGTCGTGGGGCTCTCTCCCAACGATGGGGGCGGATGGATCGCCCTGTTCGACGACGCGGATCACGGCTACGCCTTCCTCCAGTGGCTTCGTGTCCCCTGGCGCACGTACAACGCACGCAACGGAGGCACGCACGTCGCGGCGGGCGACCTCGACGGGGACGGCCGCGCGGAGGTCGTCTTCGGCCTGGGCAGCGTCCCAGGCAGCGGCGGCGTCTGGGGTGTGTTCGCCGGCTTGGCGGACGGCTGGGCGTTCGCGGGCTGGCACAGGCTCCCCTGGTCACGTCAAAACGAGGACGATGGCGAGGTCCGGCCGACCGTCGGAGACGTCGACGGCGACGGGCGGGCCGAAGTCGTCCTGTGCCCGTCCCGAGGCGCGTCGTTCTGCGTGCTCGATGACGCGACGACGGGGTTTGGTCCGATGGGATGGGGAAGCGTCGCGTGGAGCGAGTATCGTCAAAGCCAGGCGGGCGTACGAGCCTCGATCGGCGACCTCGACGGCGACGGGAAGGCCGAGATCGCGCTCGGACTCGATCGCCCGGGGCGTGGTTGGATGGAGATCCGCGCCGACGCCTCTGCCTCGTTCGAGCACGCGGCCTGGGTCGCCATTCCCCATGGCGAACACGCTTCGACCCGCGGCGAGACGCGGCCCGCCCTGGGTGACACCGACCGTGACGGTCGCGCCGAGATCGTCTGCGGTTTCGGCCGCGACCCTCGACGCGGGGGCTGGCTGGCGCGCTTCGACGACGCCACGTCGGGCTACGCCTTCCGCGGCTGGACCCGTGTGCCGTGGGAGGGGTATGCCCTGTTCAATGGGGAGACCCTGCCGGCCGTGGGCCACCTCGCGCGTCCTCCCGTCGAGTAGCGCACAAGCCCACGCTTGTCCTCAGCGTGTGACGGATGCTAGTCTCGCACCGTCCCGCCATGGAGGACGGATCGTGGCCGAGGACCTGGGGGCCCTGGGCAGAGAGCCCTCCAAGTTCACCTCGACGGTCTGGTCGCGCCTGAGGCTCGCGCAGCAAGGCGACCGGTCCGCCTGGAGCACCTCCTACCTTCAGTACCGCCGCCCGCTCCTCGCATTCATTGAGAGGCGCGTTCCCAGGAGGGTCGACGCGGAGCTCCTCACCGATCGGGTCGTAGAGCTCATCCTCTCGCCAGCCTTCCTCGCGAAGGCGGACGAGAGCAAGGGTCGTTTCCGCGACCTGCTCTTCGCCACCGCGCGCTACCAGATGGCCAATGCCCGGCGAACGAGGGACGACGACAACCCTCCTTCCGCACACACCCGGGTCCCCTTCGATGATGTCCTGCCGTTCGTTGCCGCGCCGGCGGAGGAGCGCACGGAGTTCGCCGCGTTCTACGTCCAGGAGGTGCTCGACCAGGCGCGGGAGCTTCACCGAAAGGAGTGCGGGGGGCGCGAAAGCCCGGAGGCGGAGCTCCTGGACCTCAGGTACGACCACGGCCTCACGCAAGCCGAGATCGCCGCGCGGGTGGGAAGGACCATCGCCTCGGTGAACACGCTGCTCGCGCGCGGGCGGGCGGCCCTGAAGATGTGTGTGAGAGAAGTCCTGTGCCCTCTGAGTACGAGCGAAGAGGAGTTGGAGGAAGAGGTGGAGTTCCTTCTCTCGCTCGCCGCTCGATGGAAGGAGAGGCACTGACGGGGAGGGAGCGTGTCCATCGAAGCTGGCAAGGACGAGTGGCGAAGGGCGATCGAGTGCGCGAGAAGCTCCGGCCAGGTGCCGGACGCGGTCGCACAGGCCACCCTCGCCCGGATCGAGACGGACGGGGCTTTGACCCTCGCCTCGGACGTCGTCAGCTCCTGGCTCGGCCTTTCGGTCGAGCCGTGCGAGCGGTTCCTCGATCTGGCCCGGACGCTCGACAGGATTGCCGTCTCTCCCCCTCGCATGACCACGCCGACGCTGATGGAGCCGCCCGAGGACCCGGACAAGACGGTCCCGCCGGCCCTGTACAAGGAGCCGACGCCCGCAGCGCCGACGAGGAAGCGCGGGGAGTGGCCGCCGAACGTTCCCCACCGGCTGGGCGCCTACGACCTGGAGGAGGTCCTCGGCGAGGGGGGCATGGGGCTCGTGTTCCGCGCGCGGCACACGACGCTCGGAACGCCGTGCGCCGTCAAGGTCGTCACGGACGCGCGGAACCGGGAACGGTTCCTGACCGAAGCGAAGTCCGTCGCGGCGATGGGGAAGCACCCGAACATCGTCTCCGTGTACGACCTGGGCGAAGAGAGGGGGCTCCCCTACTACGCGATGGAGCTGGTCACGGGGAGGCCCCTGGCGCACGAGCTCGTGGACCGGCAGAAGCGGGGACGGGACTACTCAAGCAAGGAGATCGCGCGCCTGCTCGAGAGGGTCGCCCGGGCGGTGCACTTCGCGCATCAGCATAACGTCATCCACCGCGACCTGACGCCGAACAACGTCATCGTGCGGGAAGACGGCGAACCGCAGGTCATGGATTTCGGCCTCGCGAGGCAGATGGACGTCGAGGAGCGGAGGAGCGTGGTGGGCGTCCCGATGGGGACCCCGCACTACATGTCCCCGGAGCAGGCCCGGGGGGACGTACAGGGGATGAATGCGCGCACCGACGTGTACGGCCTCGGCGCAATCCTCTACGAGATGCTCACCCGCCATCCCCCGCACTCCGGGACGCCCCAGCAGGCCTTCGTCCACGCGGTCCGCGGCGACGACCCGCCCCGCCCGCGCACGGTCGTGCCAACCGTCTGCCGCGACCTGGAGACGATCTGCCTCAAAGCGCTCGACGTCGATTCCGCCCGCCGCTATCCCACCGCCAACGAGTTCGCGGACGACCTGCGAAGACACCTCGACGGGGAGCCGATCACCGCGGCGCCCATCGCGCGAGTCAGCAGGCTGCTTCGGAAGGCGAGGCGGCACAAGGGCGTCGTCATCCCAAGCGTCGTTGCGGTGTTGCTCGGCCTTGCCTTGTTGGCCTGGGTCTGGGTCCCCTCCCTCCTCGAGGAATCTCACTGGAAGGTCGTCTACTCTGGCGTCGATCCCGATCGGGATTTCCTGCTCGACTGGATGCCCGCCGTCGGGCTGGTGGGGACCTGGACGCAGGAAGGCGACCAGATCGTCGGTGCTTGCCCGAGTGAAACGGCCATGCTGGTCCTGATGCGATCGATCTCGGGGGACATCCGCATCGAGTACGAAGTCCTGCAGGAGACCCCGCCTCACGACTTCGGGTGCTTCGTCTCCTCGGACATCCGGGGCTGGCAATACTCGGATCCGCAGACGAGGTACGGTTCCGGCTACTTCATCGGACTGGGGTGCGAGGACGGGGCCACGGTGAAGGTCGCGGGGGCCCAGAACGACAACATCATCCACGACCTTGTCGTCCAGCCGACCCGTCACCTCCTTGGATTGCCGGGCTGGCGACGCGTGAAGGTCCAGCGCGACGGTAACCGGATTCGGACGTGGGTCGCGGACGAGGGAATGGGGTACGGGGAGCCGCTCCTCGACTGGCCCGGCGAACAGACGGCCTCCGGCAACGGCTACTGCGGCCTCCAGTTGTACCAGGGAACCTACCGGTTCCGCCGCATCGTCGTCCGCGCGCGCGACGCGCTGCCGGCCCGAGCCCGCCTCCTCGCCGAGGTGGGACGCGCCGGGGTGGAGTTCGACGCGGGCGACTACCCGGCCCACCAGGACCGCCTCCGTCGCGTCCTCGCCGACGAGGCCCTCTCGCAGACCCCGGAGGCGCAAACCGCCGTGCAGCACCTGCTCGCCAACACCGTTCCCATGGTCCCGCTCATTCCTGGGGCCGTCGACGCCCGCGAGGAGCAGCATCTCGGCATGGAGGCATTCGTCGGACACGCCACGAAGGGCGGGGCGTACTCCCTGGACTGGAAATCGGTCGTGGGCGAGGACCCGGAGCCGACGATCGACTTCCTCCGGAAGTTGGAGACCCGGTACCCGGGCGATCGGGAGAGAACGCGGATCCGATCCAATATCGTGTCGATCCTCACGGAGTACGGCCAGTACGAGAGCGCGCTGCGGGAGTGGGAAGGGATCGGCGGACCATCCTCTTCGACGGAACACCTGTTCTGTCTCCTCGGGCTCGGGCGCAGGGCCGAGGCCCTCCGAATGACCGAGCACGGCTCCTCCTGGGAGTGCCTGCTCGCGGCGGAGATGGGAGACGACGCGCCTTTGGGGGCCTTCTCCTGGTCGTTGCACCCCAAGCCCGACGCGGTCCTCCCCGCGGCATTCCTCGTCCGGCGGACCGAACGAGGGATCCACCCTCCCGCCGAGGTGCTCGTCTGGGATCCGCCCGAGGGCGTCTTCACGGACCATAACGGCTTCGTCGCACAGGGACTCCTGCGCGGGGGGGAACAGGACCTCAAGGGAGTCACGGACTTTTGGACCAGGACGTGCGCTTCGCTCGATCTGAAACCGCCGAAGGCCATCCGCCTGCGCGTCGACACGGACTCCATGGAGGGAATCCAATCGCCGCTCGCCGCGGAGTTCTGCCGCCACCTCGGGGGGCTCGACGACAAGACGGACATCGAGAGGCTCCCACGAACGCTGGGCCGCGGAACCCGCGCCTGGGCGCGCCTCGCGATCGCGATCCGCAAGGAGGCGGACGGAAAGCGCGACGACGCGCTGGCCGAGTACAAGAGGTGCTTGGAGGACTGCCTGGGGCACGAGTTCCCCTGGCAGTGGGCAGACGCCGCGGTCCGCCGCCTTGCCCGGGAGTGAGCCTCCCGGCGTCCGCTACGCCTTCGCGGGGGCCGCCGCGGTCGGCTTCTTCGCGCCCACCTTCTTCTCAAGGCGGACCTTGTTCCCGCGCCCCACGAACTGCACGCCGTCCATGCACTCGAGCATCAGCTTGATCCCGAGCCCACCGGCGCGCCCCATCGCCTGGCTGTGACGGGCCCGCTCGACCGCGTCCAGCTCCGTCGCGAGGTTCGTGAAGTACCCGTGGTCGAACCCGCCCCCCTCGTCCTCGATCGTCATGACGAGCTTCTCCTTGTCGAGGAGGAAGACGCAGTCGATCCGCTTGTCCTCGTTGTACCGGTTCCCGTGGCGGTGCGAGTTGTCGACCGCCTCCTGGAAGGCCGCGAACACCGTCACCGCCTCGTCCTCGCTGAACCCCGCCTCGTTGATGATGTTCTTCGCCAGGCCGTGCGCGGAGTTCGTCGCGTCCGTCGACCCCTTGAACGTCAGGTGGAGCTGGTGCAGGAAGCTCGCCCTCGCCTTCGGCGCGCGGACGATCTCCGCCTCGATCAGGGCGTAGAGCTCCAGCATGTCGAACGGCTCGACGAGGTAGTCGTCCTCCCAGATCTTGAACTTCGACCGGACCCCGATGTCCGCATCCCGCTGGTACAGCTTGATCACCGAGACGAGCGACCGCCCCTTGTTGACCTTGACCTCCTTCAGGAAGTCGTCCGAGCCGGGGAGGGCGTTCTCCAGGACCACGACGTCGGGCGGGTCCTTGTCGATCGACGCGAGCGCCGCCGCGGCGTCGCGGACGAGCGTGAACTTCCCGCCCGCCTTCTCGAAGCGCAGCTTGAGGACGTCGGTGAACAGGTTCTCGGTCGGGGAGACCATGAGGACCGTCCCCTTGACCCCCGCCGCCGGACGGCGCATCGGGAACTGGGCGACCTTCTTCGCGGCCGGCTTCGGCTTCGCCGAGACCCTCGTCTCCTGCGGGCTGCGCCGCGCGGAGACCTGCATGAAGTAGTCCGCCGCCGCCTTCTCGTCCTTGAGGAACGGCACCAGCGACGTCAGGCCCAGGACGTGCATCGTCCGCCCGACGTCCCGGTGGACCTTGATGAGCGCCACGTCGCCGTTCTGCCCGCGCACCGTCTGGTAGTGCGTCAGGAGCGTCGAGATCCCCATGGAGTTGATGTAGTCGACGCCGAGGAAGTCGATCACGAGGAAGCGGATGTTCTTCGCGAGCGTGCTCCCGAGGGCGTCCTCGAGCGCGCGGTTCGTGGAGGCGTTGACGAAGCCGGACAGGCGCAGCACCGCGCCCTTCAGCGGAAGGTCGCCCTTCAGCTCTTCGAGACGGACCGTGAGCCCGCGCATGGCGTCCCCCCCTATGACGAGGCCCCGAGTTCTCCTCTCTATCGGCATTCCGCGGCGGCGGTCTTGAGACGGCCGCTCACGTCGGAAAACAAAAGCCGCCGCGCCGCCGGAATGCCCGGCCGGCCGATCCTGCCGACCGGTCACGGCTTCCGTGCGCGCCCTTCCACCGCTCCGTGTGCGCTCACCCCCGCGTTACGCAAGCGACGCCGGACACGAACGTTGTATCACGCACTTCCCGGAAAACAAGGCCGGCATTTTCGTTGAACGCACCCCCCGGGCCCGTAGAATCCGCGCCGCTTCGCTCCCAAGGACCTCCACTCCATGTCCGTCCTCACCGAGGAAATCAAGGGCCGCATCGTCGCCGAGCTGCGCGGCCGCGTCGATCCCCTCCAGTACGGCACCTGGTTCACCTTCGTCGAGTTCCGCCAGGCCGAGGGCGAGCGCGTCGAGGTCGTCTTTCCCAACGCCTACTACCGCGACTGGTGCGTCCAGAACTTCGGGCGAGCCCTCCGCGAGGCGATCGAGTCGGCGATGGGGCCCGCGCCGGTCGAGTTCACCCTCTCGGACGCCCCGCCCCCCGCCCCGGTCCCGAACCGGGTCGTCCTGCCGACCGTCGCGCGGACCACCCCGCAGGACTACATCCTCAACGAGCACTACACGTTCGAAAACTTCGTCGTCGGCCCCGAGAACCGCCTCGCCCACGCCGCGGCCCTCGCGGTCAGCGAGAACGTCGGCCGCGTCTACAACCCGCTCTTCATCCACGGCACCGTCGGCCTCGGGAAGACCCACCTCCTTCAGGCCGTCTGCCACGCGATCCTCGCGCGCCAGCCCGACCTCGACATCTGCTTCGTCTCCTGCGAGGGGTTCGTCAACCACTACATCGAGTCGCTCAAGCGCGGGCAGGTGGAGGCCTTCCGCCGGAAGTACCGCTCGCTCGACGTTCTCCTCCTCGACGACATCCACTTCCTCCAGCGCAAGGAGGGGAGCCAGGAGGAGTTCTTCCACACGTTCAACGCGCTCCACGAGGCGCATCGCCAGATCATCCTGTCGAGCGACTCCCCCGCGAAGGACATCCCGACGCTCGAGGAGCGCCTCGTCTCCCGCTTCAAGTGGGGGATGGAGGTCCGGATCGACACGCCCTCGTTCGAGAGCCGCGTGGCGATCCTCCGCATGAAGGCGGAGATGCGCGGCAAGACCGTGCGAGACGAGGTGCTGCAGTTCATCGCGCAGCACGTCGACACGAACATCCGGGAGCTGGAGGGGGCGATCGTCAAGGTGATCGGCCTCGCGAGCCTCTCGAACGTCGCGATCGACCTCGACTTCGCCAAGGAGACGCTCAAGGACACGATCCGCGCGCATCCGGGCAGCTTCACGGTCTCCATGAACGACATCCAGAAGGCCGTCGCGGAGTTCTTCAACCTGAAGATCGCGGACCTCCAGTCGAGAAAGCGGACGAAGTCGGTTTCGCTGCCAAGGCAGATTGCGATGTACGTCGCGCGGACGACGCTGACGACGTTCTCGCTGGAGGAGATCGGCGCCTACTTCGGGAGCAAGCACCACACGACGGTGATGTATGCGCTCGAGCGGATCCAGAAGAAGATCCAGGCGGACCCGCACTTCCGGGCGTTGGTCGATCGGATTCAGGCCCAGGTCCGAACCGGCGGTTAGTCGGCGGAGGAGAGGCCGCCCGGATCCTGTGGACAAAAGGTGCGCGGTTGGGGGGTTTTCCACCAGGGCTCCGGAGGCCCATGGAGAAGCCCCAAGTTGCCCATGGAGCCATGCCGGATCTGCACCGGTTTTCCACAGTCCTGGAATGGCCTGTTTTTGTTGCAATCCGTTGAAGTTCAGGTATTTATAGATCCTCCTCAGCGGGTTTTCCACATCGGATCGAGGGACGGATAAGAAGAAGTACCGGGATCTCTACTCTCTTAAAAGATCCCCCTCCACGGAGGTCTCCATGAAGCTGAAGTGCAATCGCGCGTCTCTGCTCGCCGCCTTCCAGACCGTCATGTCGGTCGTCCCGACGAAGAGCACGGTCCCCATCCTCCAAAACGTCAAGCTCCACGCCCACGGCAAGGACGTCTTCCTGCTGGGAACGGACCTCGACATCGGCATCGTCCGCGAGGTCCCCGGTTGCGAGGTGAAGGCGGAGGGGATCCTGATCCTCCCGCCGGCCCCGTTTGCCGGGCTGCTGCGTGAGGCGACGGACGAGGAGGTCTCGATCGAGAGCGACGGGAACCTCGCAAACGTCTCGTTCAAGGGTGGGAAGTTCAAGATCGTCGGCGCGGAGCCGAAGGAGTACCCCAACTTCCCGGTCTTCGAGACGAAGTCGGCCATCCCGATGGAGACCAAGGACCTTCGGGACATGATTGCGAAGACGGCCTTCGCGGTCTCCACCGACACCACGCGCAACGCCCTCACGGGGATCCTCGTCGTCCTCAAGGGGAAGGACATCCGCATGGTCTCCAGCGACGCGCGGCGCCTGGCGCTCGTGCGGCGCAAGGTCGAGAAGGCCGAGCACGGCGCGCTCGAGGTCCTGGTCCCGCCGAAGGCCCTCTCACTCCTGGAGAAGACGTTGGGCACCGAGGACGAGACGATCCACGTCGCGGTGCAGCAGAACCAGTTCCTCATGCGGACGCACAACGCGATGGTCTTCACCCGCCTGATCGAAGGGAAGTTCCCCGACTACGACGCGGTGATCCCGAAGGACTACGACCACAAGATCTTCCTTGGGACCGAGGAGTTCCTCGCGGCGGTCCGCCAGGCGGCGCTGATGACGAGCGACAGGTGCAAGGCGGTGAAGATGCAGATCCGCGAGAACCACCTGACGCTCCTCTCCCGCGCGCAGGACCTCGGCGAGGCGAAGGTGGACCTCGCGGCGAAGTACACGGGCAACGAGGTGGAGATCGTCTTCAACCCCGACTTCTTCATCGACGTCCTCCGCGTCGTGGGGGAGGAGGGGGTGACGCTGGAGTTCAAGGACAAGGCAAGCGCGGTCGTGATGCGCGGCGGCAAGGACTATACGTACCTGGTGATGCCGCTCACCATCGACGTCTAGCGGCATGGAGCGGCACAAGCCCCGTGCGCTGGGCGACGTCGTGCGGGAGTTCCTGGAGGTCTCCGGGCTCTCGCGTCGCGCGGAGCTGGCGCACGTCGAGGCCGCCTGGCGCAAGGTGGCCGGCCCGGAGGTTGCGTCGAGGACGCGGCTGGTGCCCGGCAAGAACCGCTACGTCGTGACGATCGAGGTCGGCTCCCCGGCGCTCCTCGCGGAGCTGTCGGGGTTCCGGAAGCGGGACCTCGTGGCGCGGATGGCGGCGGAACTGCCCGATCAGCTCGTGAAGGACATCAAGTTCGTTCAGGGGAGCCTGTGACCGAGCCTACCGAGAATCCCACGCCCCAGTCCTCTTCCGACCGGTACGACGCGGACTCCATCAAGGTCCTCGGCGGCATCGAGGCGGTCCGCAAGCGCCCCGGGATGTACATCGGGGACACGGGGACGAAGGGGCTGCACCACCTCGTCTTCGAGGTCGTCGACAACGCGGTCGACGAGGCCCAGGCCGGATACTGCAAGAACGTCCTCGTGCGGCTGTACGAGGACGGCAGCGTCGCGGTGACGGACGACGGGCGCGGGATCCCGGTCGGGGTCCACCAGCAGACGGGGAGGAACGCGCTCGAGGTCGTCATGACGACCCTCCACGCGGGGGGGAAGTTCGACAACAACGTCTACAAGGTCTCCGCGGGGCTCCACGGGGTCGGCGTCTCGGCCGTGTGCGCGCTGTCCGAATGGACGGTCGTGGAGGTCTGGAGGGACGGGCACGAGTACTTCCAGCGGTACGAGCGCGGGATCGCGGTGACGCCGGTGGAGACGCGCGGCGCCTCGAAGAAGCGCGGGACCAAGGTCCAGTTCAAGCCCGACACGACGATCTTCACGACGGACACGACCTACAGCTTCGAAGTCCTGGCGGGGAGGCTTAGGGAGCTCGCCTTCCTCAACAAGGGCCTCTCGATCACGATCACGGACGAGAGGACGGGAAAGAGCGAGCCGTTCCTCTACCAGGGCGGGATCCGGGCGTTCATCGAGCACCTCAACCAGAACAAGACCACGGTCCACCAGGACATCATCTACTTCGAGAAGGGGGACCCGAACGGCCTCTCGCTCGAAGTCGCGATGCAGTACAACGACGGGTACAACGAGGGGGTCTTCTCCTTCGCGAACAGCATCAACACGCACGACGGCGGGACGCACCTCTCGGGGTTCCGCGCGGCGCTGACGCGGGCGATGAACGCCTATGCGAAGAAGCAGGACATCCTCAAGGCGAACGAAGAGCCTCCCTCGGGAGAGGACTACCGGGAGGGGCTCGCGGCCATCATCAACGTCAAGGTCCCGAACCCCCAGTTCGAGAGCCAGACGAAGGTCAAGCTGACGAACGTCGAGGTGGAGGGGTTCGTCGCCTCGATGACCGCGGAGGCGCTCTCGACCTACCTCGAGGAGCACCCGACGGCCGCGGCGACCATCGTGACCAAGGCGGTCTCGGCGGCGCACGTCCGCGAGGAGGTCCGGAAGGCGCGCGACGTGGCGCGGCGGAAGGGGGCGCTCGCGAGCGGGGGGCTGCCGGGAAAGCTGGCGGACTGCCAGAGCCGTGACGTCGAGTCGACGGAGATCTACCTCGTCGAGGGGGACAGCGCGGGCGGCTCCGCGAAGGGCGGGCGGGACAGGAAGTTCCAGGCGATCCTGCCCCTGCGGGGTAAGATCCTGAACGTGGAGAAGGCGCGCCTGGACAAGATGCTCGGGCACGAGGAGATCCGGACCATCATCTCCGCGCTCGGGACGGGAATCGGCACCGACGAGTTCGACATCGCGAAGCTCCGGTACGGCAAGTGCGTACTAATGACTGACGCGGACGTCGATGGCAGCCACATCCGTACGCTCCTCCTGACGTTCTTCTACCGTCACATGCCGAAGCTGATCGAGGAGGGCCACATCTACATCGCCTGCCCGCCGCTGTACAAGGTGAAGAGGAAGAAGAAGGAAGAGTACGTCCGCAGCGAGAACGAGATGCGCGCGACGCTCATCGAGCTCGGGCTCGACGGCACGACGATGCAGAACGTCCGCGAGGGGGAGCCCGTCCCGCCCGAGACGCTCAGGAAGCTCGTGGACGTCCTCGTCCGCATCGAGGACCAGGTCGTCCCGATCCAGAAGAAAGGCGTCGCCTTCGATCGCTTCCTCAGGATGCGCAAGGACGGTCGCTACCCCGAGGCCCGCGCGGTCCTGGACGGGGCGGAGCACTTCTTCTACCACCCGGACGAGTACACGGCCTTCCTCCAGAAGCACGCGGAGGCGGGAAGGGAGCTGACCACGGTGGAAGAGGACGACCTCCCGCAGGAGCGGCCGGAAAACCCCGTCGACTACTACTCCATCCACACCGCGGCGGACATGACGACAATCGTCGCGGAGATGGAGGCCTTCGGGTTCCCGCTCGAGGAGTACTGGAGGGATACGGATACGGAGGCCTCTCCGCGGTACAAGCTCGTCTACGAGGGGGAAGAGGCGCCGATCTACTGCCTGAAGGAGCTCCTCAAGGCCGTGCAGAAGATCGGGAGGGAGGGGATCGAGATCCAGCGGTACAAGGGGCTGGGGGAGATGAACCCCGAGCAGCTCTGGGAGACGACGATGAACCCCGCCACGAGGACGCTCCTCAGGATCAAGCTCGAAGACGCGATGAAGGCGGATCAGATCTTCTCCATCCTGATGGGGGAGGTCGTCGAGCCCCGCAGGGAGTTCATCGAAAAGCACGCGCTCGACGTGAAGTTCCTCGACGTCTAGGAGGACCGCCATGGGCGTCCATGACCACAAGCACGAGGCGGAGAAGATCGGGCCGATCGCGTTCGTCGTGATCACGACGAGCGACTCGAAGACGCTGGAGACCGATATCACCGGCAAGCTCGTAAAGCAGTTCATCGTCGACGCGGGGCACAAGGTCGTCTCGCACTCGGTCGTGAAGAACGACGCCGCGGCGATCCGCAAGGCCGTCGAGGAGGCCCTGGCGGGCGAGGCGCAGTGCGTCATTACGACGGGGGGGACGGGAGTCGGGAAGAAGGACGTCACGCTCGAGGCGGTCACGCCGCTCTTCGAGAAGACGCTGTCGGGGTTCGGAGAGCTGTATCGCCACCTTTCGTTCGATCAGATCGGCCCTTCGGCGATGCTCTCCCGTGCCCAGCTCGGGATCGTGAAGGGGAAGGTCGTGGTCAACATCCCCGGCAGCTCCGGCGGCGCGGAGGTGGGGATGAAGGACCTCCTCCTGCCCGAGATTGCGCATATCCTAAGCGTCGCAAGCAAGTAGTCCGCACCCTTCCCCGCCGTAAGCGTGTTCGTACTCGCACTCGTACTCGTGCTCGAAGCGCACGCCCCTACCGTTCGTTCGCTAGCAACCTCTCGACAAGCCTGTACAGCATCTCCATAATCCGCTTGAGCAGACCCTTCCCTGCCACGGTCTCCTCCTCCTGCAGGGCCTTCCTCGCCACGAGAACGTCGAGACAGGCGACACACTCCAGGGCGGACCCGCGCGAGATGTCGAGGAACCTGCAACGGTCCTTATGGGAGCGGCGGCCGTTCCCCTCGGCAATGTTGAGCGTGATAGACGCCGCCGCCTGATCGAGGTGCTTGGCCACGTTCAGGGCACACTTGGCGAGCGGTCCGTCGAGGAGGACTCCTGCCCAGGCGTTGAAGTCGATGGAGGCACGGTAGACGTCGAGGCGTTCGTGGTCGAAGACGAGCGTGTTCAAGGCACAATCCTTTCGAGCACGAGCACGAGCACGAGCACGAGCACGAGCACGAGTACGAGTACGAGCACGAGCACGAGTACGAGCACGAGTACGAGCCCGCCACCGCCACCGATGCACCGAAAAGAGGCCGCCCGGGGGAGCGGGGGGTGGGCCCGCGGCCCCCAGGCAGCGAGAGAGGAGGTCAGTTTTCAGTTCCCTCCGCCACGCGCCCTTCACGCACGGCTGGGGATAGGTAGGACACGGCGCATGCCAGGAAGGCGCGATCCGCGTGATTCGTCTGCAGGGCGCGATGCGATAACGGATTGCGTCGCGCGGAGGCTTGCGGCGCACTCACGCGAAGTGCTGGCTTTTCCAGCAGTGCATCCCTCCCACTGCTGGAAATGACGACTTAACTTGATCCCGCCCGCCCCCCGCGGGACGCTGCCCGCTCCCCATGAAGCTGATCGACCTCATCTCCGAGCTGCCCCAGGATGTCCAGCGAGAGCTGGGTCAGGCCGGCCCGCGAGATGCCTACATCCCCCTCGGTCGCATCGAGACGAGGATCACCTCCCCCGAATACCTCAACGCCGTCCTCGCCAACCTCACCGCCGTGGAGAAAGAGGTCCTCCGCGACGTCCTCTCGGAAGGGGGAGAGTCCCTCCTCGCCGAGACCGAAAAGCGTCTCTCCCGCCTCGGCCCGCCCGAGGTCTCCTCGGCGATCGGGGCGCTCCGGAGCCGCGCCCTCCTCTTTACCCCCCGCGCTGCGAGGCAGAAGCTCGGCGGCGACCTCCTCTTCCTCCCTCCCCAGAGCTTCTCCCTCTGCCACGCCCGAGTCCCCGCCGAGCCCCGTCTCGGCCTCTGCCTGATCAAGGGCCTCGATCGCCGAGCCCTCGAGGCCCTCGTCTCCCGCTATCGCTGCCCGGTCGTCGGCGACCTCGCGGCGTCGTACGTCTCCTCCTTCCGCGCCCACCTCCGGGACGAGGCGCGTCTCCGCGCCGCGGTCGCCGGCCTCCCCGCGGAGGCCCTCCGCGCGCTGGAGCGGCTGATGGACTCCGGCGGGCAGATGTCTCGAGACGACTGGATCGCCGCCTTCGTCCCCAAGGCCCAGCGGGCCCAATTCTGGACCCGCCCGTGGCCGCCCGAGAAGGAGCTCGCCGATCGCGGCCTCGCCTTCACCCTCCCGATCTTCCATCCGCCGCTCTCGGTGATCCCTTCCGACGAGCGGGAGCGGTTCGCGAAGGTTCTCCTCCAATCGCGCCAATCGGCCGTCGACTCGGCCCTCGCGAAGGGGGACCTCGGTCGCGCACCCGCGCGGACCGCAACGAACGAGGGGAACCTCTTGCGTGACCTGCGGGCCTTCCTCGCCGCCTCCGCCGCGGGAATTGTCCGCGCGACCCAGGCGGGCCAGGTCACCCGCGCCGACGTGAAGCGCCTCGCCCCCGCCTTCGCCCTCCTGCGCGACGAGGCGTATTACCCCGACTTCGTCGCCTCGCTCGGCCTCGCGATCGGCATCGCCGCCATCGCCGAGGACGCCGCCGAGGAGCGCCGCGTCGTCGTCGCCGGGGAGGGGGCCTCGTTCTTCGAGCAGGGCTTCGCCTCGCACGAGCGCGTCTTTCGGGCCTGGCTCGCGGGGAGGTTCTGGAACGAGGGCTCGCCGCGTCGACTCATGGAGGGGGAGGCGGACAAGGACGTCGTGATGGCCGCGAACCGCGTCCCGGTCGTGCGGGCGCGCGAAGCCCTCCTCCGCGGCCTCGCCCTCTGCCCGTCGGAGCGGTGGGTCCGCCTCTCGGCCGTTCAGGCCCTCGCCCGCGAGATGGGGTACTTCGCCCTCTTCGAGACCGCGGACGCGGCCGGGCCGCCGCCGGTGCCGCCGGCGGAGCTCCTCAGGCGGATCGTCGCGGAGACCCTCCTCTGGATCGGCGTGGTCCGCGTCGAGGAGGCCTCGGAGGACCCCGGCGTCTGCCTGACCCCGCTCGGCGCGGCGCTCGTCGGGAAGGCCCCCCGCCCCGAGGGGGAGGCCTGCCCCGCGGAGGAGAAGATCGTCGTCCAGGCGAGCCTCGAGGTCCTCGCGCCGGCCGCGTCGTTCGAGGTGGCGCGCGAGTTGTTCTCCTTCGCGGAGCCGACGGGGGAGGGGAAGTTCCGCCTCTCCCGCGAGTCGGTCCGCGGCTACCTCGATCGAGGCCGCCCCGCGGAGGAGATGATCGCCTTCCTGGAGGCGCGCTCGAGGACGCCGCTCCCGGACGTGGTCCGCCGCCTCGTCGAGGAGGTCTCGACGCGCTACGGCCACATCCGCGTCGGGGAGGCGGAGGCATACGTCGCCGTGGACGACCCGCACCTCCTCGAGGAGGTCCTCGCGAGCCGGAAGCTCTCCCCGCTCGTCGATCGGCGGCTCGGTCCGACGGTCGCGATCGTGAAAAAGCGAAACCTCGACGCGCTCGTGAAGGCCCTCCGCGCCGCGGGGTACTTCCCCTCGGTGGACGAGGGAAGTTCCACTTGACGCGGCAGGGCGGCGGGGATACCGGAAGGGCCGCCCTGCATCGAAGGAGAGGACGATGATCGCCCGCACGGTCGCCCTTCTGCTCGCCCTGGTCGCGGTCGCCTCCGCCCAGGACGACAAGGCCAAGGCCGAATACGAGAAGAAGATCGCCGCCGCGAGGAAGAAGGCCGCGGTCGAGTACGCGACCCTCGGGAAGTGGGCCGCGGAGAAGAAGGCCCACCAGCTCGCCTGCCCGTGCTGGGAGCGGGCGATCGTCTATGACCCCGACGAGCCGACGGCGCGGAAGAACCTCGGATTCAAGAAGGAGGGGAACTCCTGGGTCGAAATCCCCCGCTACGACATCCTCCGCGCGTACATGGGCCCGAACGACAAGAAGGAGGCGATCGAGGCCGACTTCGAGACGCGGAAGCCCAAGGCCGAGAAGAAGCTCGCGGACGAGTTCGCGAACGTGGGGAAATTTGCCAAGGACAAGGGCATGGCGGCGGAGGCCGAGTCGTGCTACCGCGAGGCGATCATCTTCGACCCGGACCACGAGGCGTCGCGGAAGGCCCTGGGGCACGTGAAGGAGAACGGCGTCTGGGTCTCTCCCGCGGACAAGGAGGCCCAGAAGGCGAACGCGGCGAAGGTCGCCGGGGCGGGCGAGGGGGAGGAGTGGAACGAGGAGACGGACGTCGAGAAGGCCCTCGGGCTGAAGCTCTCGAAGCGGAAGAGCGAGCGGTTCAAGGTGTGGGCCTTCTACGGCGGGGACCCGCTCAAGAAGACGATCAAGCTCGCCGAGGCGGCGCAGACGGAGTTCTACGCGATCTTCGAGCTGCCGGCGGACACGGTGCTGGCCCCGCCGCCGATCGAGCTGATCATCCTGGAGACACAGGACCACCACGGGGTCTTCATCGACGCCCTCTCGGGCTGCGCGGAGGGAGACAAGAAGTGGATGAAGTCGCTCGGGGGCTACTACTCGTGGAACCCTCCGCGCGGCGAGTGCTGGGCGGGGCCGTGGGGGCCGGACTACGGCATCGACTTCGCGATCCACCAGACGACGCACATCCTCTGGTACTACTACGCGGGTGAGATCGTCGACCGGGCGTGGATCTTCGAGGGGCTGGCGTACTACATGAGCGCGAGGCTGAACGACACGGCGAGCACGTTCTGCATCGCGCAGCAGTCGGGGGCGATGGGGGGGAAGAGCATCGGGACGCCGCCGGGGTGGAAGGCGCTGATCAAGGCGGGCCTCAAGGACGGGACGGATCCCGACATGAGGGCGACGCTGAACGCCGGGACGAACTCGCTCAATTCGTTGATGTGCGTGAAGGCCTGGAGCCTGCTCGACTGGTTCTTCACGGCGCGGAAGAAGGACTTCATGCGCTTCCTCGGGATGATGAAGAGCGGGACGCCCCAGGACCAGGCGCTGCTGGACGCCTTCGGGGGGAGCTACGACGAGCTCCAGTCCGACTGGGCGTCGTGGGTGAAGGCGAACTACTAGGATCCCGCCCCTTTTTTTCGCGCTAGCGCCGATCGCCCGCGCCGATGCCGTCGGCGCGGCTCCCGCCCGCCGCCGGTCCGGCCCCCGCGACTAAACATCCGGCTGTCCCGCTGCCGATACAGATCGCGGAGCAAGTCGCCATCAGCCAACGAGACACATCCGAGGAGGATGTTGAATGCACCCCCGAGCGATGCGCGGTGACCAGTCCTCCGACCTCCGCGCGGCACTCCTGAAGCGCGTGCGGGACCTGCGGGACGAAATCGCGAAATGCATCTCCGAGCTCGACGACTCCCCTGCGGCGCCGTGGAACTACCCTTCCCAGGCGCTGATCGGGATCGCCGAGGAGGAGATCATCCTGAAGCGCGTCGAAAACCACCTCGAAGACCCCTCGACGGGCGTCGAGCAGCTCCGCAAGGCGGCAAGCTGGATCATGCAGCTCCAGGCCGTCGCGGAAGACTTGATGAAGGAGCTGCGCGAGGCGTCCGTGGCCGCGCGTCCGGCGATCTAGGCGGTCGCGCAACCCGGAAACGAACGCATCCCGCTGTCGCATAGCGGGATGCGGTGATTGCGTCACTTGATCCGGTTCCGGGGACGTGGATCAGCGCTGCGAGAGCGGCAGGAAGACGCGGTGCGTCTTCCCGGTGTAGATCTGCCGCGGGCGGTTGATCCGAGCCTCGCCGGTCTCGCGCATCTCCTTCCAGTGCGCGATCCAGCCCGGCATCCTCCCGAGGGCGAACATCACGGTGAACATGTTCGTCGGGATCCCCATCGCGCGGTACAGGAGGCCGCTGTAGAAGTCGACGTTGGGGTACAGCTTCCTCTCCTTGAAGTAGCTGTCGGAGAGGGCGGCGTCCTCCAGGCCCCGGGCGATGTCGAGGAGCGGGTCCTTCACGCCGAGCTGCTTGAGGACCTTGTCCGCCGCGTCCTTCAGGATGACGCACCGCGGGTCGAAGTTCTTGTAGACGCGGTGCCCGAACCCCATCAGCTTGAAGCCGCTGTCCTTCTTCTTCGCGAGGTCGACGTACTTCTTCACCTCGCCGCCGTCCTTCTGGATCTCCTGCAGCATCTCGATGACGGCCTGGTTCGCGCCGCCGTGCAGGCGTCCCCAAAGCGCGTCGATCCCCGCCGCGATGCTTGCGAAGATGTTCGCCCCGCTCGAGCAGACCATCCGCACCGTCGATGTGGAGCAGTTCTGCTCGTGGTCGGCGTGGAGGATGAGGAGCTGGTTCAGGGCCTGCTCCCAGACCGGGTTGACCTCGTACGGCTCCGCGGGGACGGCGAACATCATCCGGAGGAAGTTCGCCGGGTAGGACAGGTTGTTCTGGGGGTAGATGAAAGGCTGGCCGATCGACTTCTTGTAGGCGAAGGCTGCGATCGTCTTCGTCTTGGCGAGGAGGCGGATCATGTTGTTCGTCCGCTCCTCGTCCGAGTCGGGGTAGTAGGCCGAAAGCGAGGCGACCATGGCCGAAAGGATGGCCATCGGGTGGGCCTGCGGCGGGAAGCCCTCGAAGTACTTCTTCATGTCCTCATGGATCAGCGAGTGGTGCGTGAGCTGGTAGCGCCACTGCTCGGCCTGCTGCCGGTTCGGCATCTCGCCGTGGAGGAGGAGATAGCAGACCTCGGAGAAGCGCGTCTCTCCGTGCGCCAGGTCCTGGATGTCGTAGCCGCGGTACCGGAGGATCCCCTTCTCTCCGTCGATGAAGCAGATGGCGCTCTTGCAGGCGCCCGTGTTCGCGTAACCGTCGTCCAGCGTGATCGCGCCGGAGGCTGCGCGGAGTTTCGAGATGTCGACGCCGACCTCTCCCTCGGACCCGATGACGACAGGAAGTTCGTACTCCTTCCCGTTCAGGATGAGCTTGGCTGTGTTGGCCATGGTCGTTCCTCGCAACAGGCGGGGACGGGCAGGACTTCCCTGCCCGGACGGCGGATTATGGCAGAGAGGGGGATCCGGTTCCAGATCCGCGATTCTGGATGGGGTAAGCACCCGGAAAGGGAATCGGTGGCGGTGGCGTGCTCGTAATCGGGCTCGAAATCGTTCTCGTGCTC
>CAZYRM010000118.1:0-19968 GCA_964649705.1 uncultured Planctomycetia bacterium | reverse complement strand
GAAGGCGCGGTGTGCGATTCGAAGTCGTCGGCTACTTCACGACGAGGACGCAGTTCTCGCAGCCGAAGGGGTTGGGGACCCTCTTTGCCGCCTCGGCGTGGTCGCGCCAGGCGCCATCGACGCGCAGGCGGTACTGGTACTCGCCGGCGGGCAGGTCCAGGCCCGTCCTCCACTCGCCGTTCGGGGCCTTGACCATCTGGATCCCCCCGAGCGTCCACTTGGTGAAGTCGCCCGTGACGACAACTTCCTTCGCGTCAGGGATCCTCGCTACCAACGAGACGCGCCTCATGGGCGCAGCCTGCGGCCGACGCACCAGGACATCCTGCGGCATGGTCTCCTCCCTCGCTTGACCCCTTCGAAGGCCCTGTCGATGCCGAGTCGGCTCGACGGGCCCCGTTGCGAAAGGACGCAAGGGACGTGCCGCCCCTGTTTCCGGGAGAGGCCCCCAACTCTAGGACTCTCCGCGCATTCGTGGAACAGACGGATTGTCATCCGGCCCGCGGCGGGCATTCCTGAAGCATGCTTCTGGATTTGAAGAAGGCAACGCAGAACAGGGAACGCCTTGCGGGAGGCCAGGCGCGTCTGCGTCCGCCCGACGCCGACTGGGACGGCGCCGGGCACCCGGAACCTCCCGCTGGATCGCACCTTGACCGCACGGGTCCAGCCTTCTTGTTTGCATATGCGTGCAAAGGGCAGAAGCCCCCTGCGGCACGGGGATTGCTGCTCCTCCCGCGGGAGCCCCCGTCCTCCTGAAGAACGGACCGCGCCCCCGTTTCGAGCCGATCGGACGGAATGGCGCGGACAGGGAGGCAGACATGGTGGCCAAGAAGCTGAAGGCGTTCCTGGACGCGGAAGGCGTCCCGTACACGGTGATCCCCCACCCGCAAGCGTTCACCGCCCAGGGGGTGGCCGCGGCGACGCACATCCACGGCAAGGACCTGGCGAAGACGGTCATCGTCAAGGGGCCCGACGGGTTCGCGATGGTAGTCCTCCCGGCGCCCCACCGCGTCGACCTCGTCGCGCTCTCGCACACGATGGACGGGGCCGACGTCCGGATCGCGACCGAGGAGGAGTTCGGGCAGCTCTTCCCGGAGTGCGAGGTCGGGGCGATGCCGCCGTTCGGGAACCTCTACGGGCTGCCCGTGATCGTCTCCGAGCCGCTGTCGTGGGACGAGGAGATCTACTTCAACTGCGGCACGCACACGGAGGTGATCCGGATGGCGTACAACGAGTTCGCCCGGCTCGTGGCGCCGAGGATTGCGAACGTCTCGTACGTGGCCGGCGCGAGGCCGACGCACCGGAGCCGATGATCGAGACGGAGCCCCGACCACGCGCCGCGAGCGGCCTGCGTGCCGGGGAGGCGGCGGGGCTCCCCCTCGCGGACCTGTTCCAGGCCCTGGAGACCGGTCCGCGGGGGCTCACGCAGGCCCAGGCGGAAGCACGGCTGCTCCTCCACGGGCGGAACCGGATCGAGCGGGCCCCGCGGCGGTCCCGCTTCCGTGCCTTCTCGTCGCAATTCACGCACCTGATGGCCGTCCTCCTCTGGGTCGGCGGGGCCGCGGCCTTCATCGCGCGCATGCCGCAGCTCGGGATCGCCATCTGGATGGTCATCGCGATCAACGGGGCCTTCGGATTCTGGCAGGAGTACCAGGCGGAGCGCGCGACCGAGGCCCTGCTCCGTCTCCTCCCGACTTTCGCGCACGTCCTCAGGGGAGGATCCGAGCGCAGGGTGAACGCGGAGGAGCTGGCCCCCGGCGACGTGCTCGTGCTGCACGCGGGAGACCGCGTGTCCGCGGACGCCCGTATCGTCGAGGCCTCCGGGCTCCGCGTGGACCAGTCCTCGCTCACCGGGGAGTCCCGCCCCGTGGGAAAGTCCTGCGGCGCGTCCGCGGGGGTCGATCCGGCCGAGGCCACGGGCCTCGTGTTCGCCGGTACGACCGTCCTGGCGGGGAGCGGACGGGCGCTGGTCTTCGCGACGGGGATGTCCACGGCCTTCGGGAGGATCGCCCACCTCACCGAGACGCTCGGCGACGAGCTGAGCCCGCTCCAGCGGGAGATGATCGTGGTCACCCGCGTCGTCACCGCGATCGCGGTCGGCTGCGGCGTCGTCTTCTTCCTGATCGCCCGCCTCGTGGCGGACCTCGGCGCCGCGCAGAGCTTCCTCTTCGCCCTCGGGATGATCGTCGCCTTCGTCCCGGAGGGACTGCTGCCGACCGTGACCCTGGCGCTCGCCATGGCGACCCAGCGCATGGCGCGTCGGCACGCCCTGATCAAGAGGCTGTCATCGGTCGAGACGCTCGGCTGCACGACGGTGATCTGCACGGATAAGACGGGGACGCTGACCGAGAACGCCATGACGGTCCGGTCGATCCTTACCGCCAGCGGCAGGTGGACGGTGTCGGGGACCGGCTACGGTCCGGACGGCGAGGTCGCGCTCGACGGCGCGCCTGCGGCGGGCGCCGACGACGAGCTGCGGGATCTGCTCCTGGCCGCCTGCCTCTGCAACGACGCGCGGCTGTTTCCGCCCGGCGAGGACTCCGCGGCGTGGACGGCCCTTGGCGACCCGACCGAGGCGGCCCTGCGCGTGGTCGCGATCAAGGGGGGCCTCGATCCGGGGGCCGAGGGCGTCCGCCTCCCGCGGGTCGCGGAGCTCCCGTTCGATCCCGCGAGGAAGCGGATGACGACCGTGCACGAGGTCGCCGGGGAGGACGGCGCGTGGCGGATCGCCTGCGTCAAGGGGGGGCCGGAGGAGGTCCTGGCACGCTGCACGACCCGGCGCATGGGCAGGTCCGCGGCCACGTTGGCCCCCGCCTGCCGCGAGACGATCCTCGCCGCGACGGCCGCGTACGCGCGCGAGGGGATGCGAGTGCTCGCGCTGGCCGTCCGCACGCTCCCGCCCACGGCGCCCGTCCTCCTCGCGGAGGCCGTGGAGAGGGACCTCGAGTTCCTGGGCCTCGTGGCGATGCTCGATCCGCCGCGACCGGAAGTGCCCCGCGCGGTCGCGACCTGCCGGCGGGCGGGGATCCGGGTCGTGATGATCACCGGGGACCACCCCCTGACCGCGGAGAGCGTCGCGCGCGGACTGGGGATCCTGCCCGCCGGCGGCGGACGCGTTGTCGTTGGACGGGAGCTGGACGCGATGGACGACCGCGCGCTGGGGGAGGCGCTTTCGGGGGACGTGATCTTCGCCCGCGCGCGGCCCGACCACAAGCTGCGGGTCGTCCAGGCGCTGAAGACGCTCGGCCACGTGGTCGCAGTGACCGGTGATGGCGTGAACGACGCGCCCGCCCTGAAGAGCGCGGACATCGGCATCGCGATGGGGATCGCCGGCACCGACGTGGCGAAGGAGGCGGCGGACATCGTCCTGACCGACGACGACTTCGCCTCGATCGTCAGCGCGATCGAGGAGGGACGCGCGATCTACGCGAACATCAAGAAGTTCACGACCTACATCTTTACGAGCAACACCCCCGAGGCCGTGCCATTCGTCCTGTTCGCCTTTTCGGGGGGGCGGATCCCGCTCGCGCTCAACGTGATGCACATCCTCTGCATCGACCTCGGGACGGACCTCATGCCCGCCCTGGCACTGGGGGCCGAGCCGCCCGAGGAAGGCCTGATGGAGCGTCCGCCGCGAAGCAGGAAGGACCACGTCGTCAGCGGGGCCCTCCTCCTCCGCGCGTACGTCTGGCTGGGCCCGCTGCAGGCCGCGGCGGCGATGGCCGCCTTCTACTTCGCCTATTGGACCAGCGGTTTCCGGGGGCAGTGGCTCCACCTGCCCGCGTCGGGAGAGCTCTACCGTTCCGCGACGGCGATGGCGCTGGCCGCGGTCGTGACGACGCAGATCGGGAACCTGTTCGCCCAGCGCTCGGAGTCGTCTTCCGTGTTCGGCTCCGGGGGAAGGGGCCTGTTCCGGAACCGCCTCCTCTGGGTGGGAATCGCGGTCGAACTGGCGCTGGCGGCGCTCATCATCTACGTCCCCGCGCTCCAGCGGCTCGTCGGCACGGCGGCCTTCCCGCTCTGGAACTGGGTCCCGCTCCTCGCGCTCGTCCCGCTCCTCGCCCTCGCCGACGAGGTACGCAAGGCGATCGCCCGCGCGGGGGGACCGAAGCCGAACCGGCCGAAGTCCTCCCTGATCTTCCGTGCGGTCTCCCGCGTCGCCGGAGCGATGCGGCTCAGGGGATAGGGGTAGCCGCCGCGGTCCGTCGGGCTGGCGAGGGGGATGCGCGACGGGAAACGAAGACGGCGGCGCCCCCTTTCGGAAGGCGCCGCCGTCGTGATGTCCGTGTCCAGCGAACCGCTGGAGGGTCCTACTTGCCCCCTCAGCAGCCGCCTTCTTCCTTCTCCTCGCCTTCCTTCTCATCTCCGCAGCCGCTGCCCGGCTCGCACTTCTTCTCGCCGTCGAACGGGACGCTCTCGTCCGTCGAAACCGCATCGCCGCACTTCAGCATCGCCTTCCCGAAGTACGGGTTGCCGGGCTCCTCGATCTCCTGCGCCCAGCACGCCTGCGCCATGCCGCAGTGGAAGAGGAAGACCGCGGGGGCCTCCTTCTGCTTCGCGGCGACTTTGCGGACGAAGAGGATCACGTGGTTGGAGAGGTTCTTGAACGCCAGGCGCGCCGTTTCGAGCGTCGGCTGCTCGGGGAACGCCGCGTTCTTCACGACCGCGTCGAGCTGCTCGTGGTAGGTCGCGAGGATGGGGGCCTCGAACTTCGGCTCCAGCTTCGCCGCGACCGCGGCGTACTCGCCGATCGCCTGCGCGTGGGGGAGGATCCCCTCGACGGAGTCCGTCGACAGGGTCTTGCGGATCTCGAAGTAGTGGGCCATGGCGTGCTGGACCCACCAGCAATGGTCCTCGCAGGCGAGGGCGAAGTACTTCGCCGTGTCGGCCTGGAAGGCCTTCAGGTTCTCCTCGGAGCCGAACCAGAAGGTCACGCCGTTCGCCTCGGCGTGGAGGGTGTTGGCGTCGACGGCGATCTCGGTGCCGCTGACGTAGTCCTTGGCCTGGTCGAGGGCGGCGGCCTGCGTCGCGAACGCGAACGCGAGGATCGCCGTACAGAACGCGATGTGCCTCATGGGGCTCCTTTCGGGGAACGGACCGGCAATGCCTGGCGGGAGGGGAAACAGGGTATCCGATTCGCGCGGCTTGTCAAGACGAACTGGGAGCGCCGACGTAGCGAGGAAAGGCCGCCCCGCGCCATGGCACGAGGCGGCCCGGATCTCGGTGGTGGACGCCTCGACCTACGCGCGGAACACGCAGTTCATGGTCCCGAACGCGTTGGCGACGCGCTCGGTCGCCTGCGGGTGGTCGGTCCACACGCCATCGACAAGCAGGCGATACTCGTGCCTGCCCGGAGCCACCTGAAGCACGCCGCGCCAGGCGGCGTCCGTGCCGCGGCTCAGGCGCACGCCTTCGGTGGACCACTTCGTGAAGTCCCCCGTCACCCTGACGTCCTTGGCCTGGGGGAACAGAGCGAGGATCGACACGCGCTTCGCCTCGATCTTCGCGGGCTTGAGGCCGGACTCGACGGCCATGGGTGCCTCCCTTTGTCCGATCCGTCCTGTCGGCGCAACGACGCCCTCCGCTACACCGCGAAGGAACCTGGATCGCCGCGCGCCCAACGGACCTTCGTGACGCGCCCAGGTCGACGGGGTTGAATGCGTCGATGACGTGTGACGCCGACGGACGGCACCATGGGTGCAGCGGGCGCGGCGTCACGCGGGCGTGTCACGAAAGGGGCGCATTCTACCCGCGGAGACCCGGTGCGCATCAAGTGGACAGCCGAGATTCCCCGCACCCCTGTGAATCGGGAGGGAAGTCAGGGTCCCGTCACAGGCGGTACCGACCCCGTCCAGCGGGCTCTCAGGGCGTCGTGGAGCCGCTGGCGGAAGGGGAGGGGCAGCTCGTAGCGCTCCTCTCCACGATACAGCGTGATGGTCCTTCGGATGGTGTCGACGACGACCTGGCACGGGTTGCAGCCCGAGAGGTGGGTCTCGAACCCCTCGCAGACCGCGGGCGCGATGTCCCCGTCCACGTAGTCGTTCAGCATCTTCAGGAGGTCCTCGCACTTCATGCCAGCCCCTCCTCCCGATAGGCATCCAGAAGCCTCGCCGCCGGCGTGACGCCGGCGTCCTCTCCCTCGTGCCGGTCCGTGCGGGTGACGCGCCGTCCCTCGTCGCCGAACGCCCGCGTCAGGCGCTCGCGGAGCGCGAGGCGGGCCCGAAGGAGTCGGACCTTGACGTTGGCCTCGGAGATCCCGAGTTCCCTGGCGGCTTCCGCCACCGACAGCCCGGCGACGTCGCGCAGGACGAAGACGAGGCGATGCTTCTCGGGGATGTCCTCGAGCGCAGCCTCGATGAGTCGACGCGCCTCGCTCCGCTCCGCCAGGGCGCCCGGTTCCAGGGCCCAGTCCGCGATGAACTCGGGGTGGGCGATCTCGCCCTCTTCCGACTCGTTTGCGGGCGCCGTGGCGATCGGCAGGCCGCGGCGCTTGCGCAGGACCTTGAGCGCGGTGTTCGTCGCGATGCGGGCGACCCAGGTGCCGAACGAGGAGTCCCCGCGGAACCCGGGCAGGTGCTCAAGCGCGGAGAGGAACGTCGTCTGCACGACGTCCTCGGCGTCCTCGCGCTGGCGGACGATGTCCATGGCGATTGCGAAGGCCCTCCGTTCGTGGCGCGTGACGAGGGCCTCGAAGGCGTCGTACGCGCCCGCCTGAGCCCTGCGCACGAGGTCGGCGTCCGGGTCCGCGATCGGCGTCCGCTCGTCCATGGGCGCGGACTGTACCCGTCGCCGACCACGACGGCAAGGCTACGGCTTCCTCCCGTCCTTCGGCTGCTCAACCGAGCAGGCGCGGGACGCTCACGTCGACACGCCGAGCTTTGGCAGGATCCACACCTGCAACGCGACCCACAGGGCGATGAACCCGACGAACAGCAATGCCTCCATGGCTCCCTCACGTCTCTGATTGGACATCGTCTTCCGCCCCTACCTCGCCGCCTCGATCATGATCGCCTTCAGCGTCTCCTCGACCTCAGCCGCGAGGACCTCGAGCCCCGGCGTCCCGAACATCTCGAGGAGGAGCGCCGGGCGAAGGGTGGCGAGGCGCGTCTTCCCGTCCGGGGTCCGGTACACGGAGATCCGGCACGGGAGGGCCGTGGAGATCGCCGGATTCGCCTCCAGGGCCTGCTTCGCCTTGTGCGGGTTGCAGACCTCGAAGATCAGGCATTCGCCGGCGAAGTCGACGCCCTTCTCCTTCATCTTCTCCTTGAGGTCGTGCACGCCCAGGACGCCGAATTTGTGTGCCGCGCACGCCCGGGGCAATTCCTCGCGGACCTCCGCGAGCGTCCTGGCGGAATCGACGGTGATCAGCATGTCGGCACCTCCCTGCGGTTTCGGCGTCGGCTCGTCGGCGAGCCCGATCGATGCAACGAGACAGACGATGGACAATCCAATCCTCGTCATGCAGTCCTCCTCGAAGAGCCGTTGGCCCTTCCAGCCGATAGACCCGCCAAGCCTCCTGAGGTTACACCCGTTTTTGCATGGGTTGGCCTGTAACCTGCGAGCCCGTTCCGGGTCGATCCCTGCAGAGCCCCGCCGCCTGGAGATCGTGATGCGCCTCGTCCGCCGCCTGCTGCCGATCGCCGTCTTCGCCCTGCTGGCGTGGCTCTTCTGGCGCTCCCAGCGCGTGCAGGCGCCCACGCTGCCCCCCGAGCCCTCCACGGGGGCGCCCGCCATCGTGACGATCGCCCCCGTTCGGACCGTCGAGGTCCCGGTGTTCACGGAGGGGATCGGCACCGTCCGGTCCCGGAGACAGACGAGGATCGCCTCCCGCGTCCTCGCCGAGATCCGCGAGATCCTCCGTCAGCCGGGAGACCAGGTGGAGGAGGGGAAGCCGCTCGTCCTCCTCGACAGCCGCGACATGGAGGCCCGCGTCGCGCAGGCGGAGGCAAACCTCCGAGCGCGCGATCACGCCCTTCACGAGGCCGAGATCGAGCTGGGACGCATGAAGGGACTCGTGCCGTCCGGCGCCGCCTCCGAACAGCAGCTCGACGCGGCGACCTTTCGCGTGAAGGGCTCCCAGGCCGAGAAGGAGGCCGCGGAAAAGGCCCTGGAGCAGGCACGGATCGCCCTCGGATATGCCACGATCACCGCCCCGTTCTCGGGATATGTCTTCGAGAAGCGCGCCGACCCGGGCGACCTCGCACAGCCCGGCGAGCCGATCCTCGGCCTGTACGACCCCAAGACGCTCCGCCTGGAGGCCGCCGTGGAGGAGGGGATGCTCTTCGCGGTCGCTGTCGGCGACACGATCGACGTGGCGATCGACGCGCTCGGCAAGACGGTGCAGGGAACGGTGAGCGAGGCGGTCCCCGCGGTCGACCCCTCCTCGCGCACGGGCGTCGTCAAGATCGACCTGCCGCTCGACGCCTCGCTCCGTCCCGGGATGTTCGGCCGCGCGCGGATCGTCTTCGCGCGCCGGCCGGCGATCGCCGTTCCTGCCGGGGCCGTCGTCCGCCGCGGGCAGCTCGACCTCGTCTTCGAGGTGCGCGACGGGGAGTCCCAGGCGCGCATGCGGATCGTCCGCCTCGGCGCGCCGATCGGCGAGCTCGTCGAGGTCCAGGCCGGGCTCCGCGGGACCGAGCGCGTCGTCGTCTCGGGCGCGACGGACCTGCGCGACGGCGCCGAGATCCGCGAGGAGGGACGCCGATGAGCGCCTCCCCTTCGCACGAGGGTTCCTGGGCGGCCTCGATCGTCCGCCTTTTCATCGACTCCAAAGTCACGCCGCTCGTCCTGATCGCCGCCGTCCTCGCCGGGGCGTTCGCCGTGGCACGCCTGCCGCGCGAGGAGGAGCCCCAAATCCTCGTACCCACCGTCGACATCTTCGTCCGCATGGAGGGGGCCTCGCCGGCCGAGGTCGAGGAGCGGATCACCAAGCCGATGGAGAAGTTCCTCTGGGAGATCCCCGGCGTCGAGTACGTCTACTCCACGTCGTCGGCGGGGGGCTGCCTGGCCGTGGTGCGGTTCCTCGTCGGGCACGACGAGGAGGACGCCCTCGTCAAGGTGAACCAGAAGCTCTCGATGCACTTCGACCTCATCCCGCCGGGCGGGAGCCAGCCCCTCGTCAAGCCGAGGACGATCGACGACGTGCCGGTCCTGGCGCTGACGCTCACGAGCGGAGAGCGCGGACACGGAGACCTCAGGCGGATCGCCGGAGAGGTCGCCGACGCCGTGAAGAGCGTGACGGACGTCTCGGAGACCCAGGTCATCGGCGGGAGGCCGAGGACCGTGCGCGTCTTCCTCGACGCCGCGGCCCTCGGGGCCCACTCCCTGACGCCTGCGGACCTGGTCGAGCGGCTGCGCGGCGCGAACGCGCGGTCGCGGAGCGGGGAGGTGCACGCGGTCGACGAGGAGGTCCTCGTCGAGACGGGGCGCTTCCTCAGGGACCGCGAGGACGTGGAGCGCGTCGTCGTGGGCGTCCACGGAGGCCGGCCAGTCCACCTGTCCGACGTCGCCCGGGTGGAGGACGGCCCCGACGAAGCGACCGACTACGTGCTGCTGGAGCCGGGCCGCGCCGATCCGCGATGGGGGAAGGGGCCGTTCCCCGCCGTGACGGTCTCCATCGCCAAGCGCAAGGGGACGAACGCGGTGGACGTGGCGAACCACGTCATGCGCGTGGTCGACGGGCTCAAGGGAGAGCGCATCCCCTCGGACGTCGAGGTCACGGTGACGCGCGACTACGGCCACACCGCGGCGGAGAAGTCGAACGAGCTCCTCGTCCACATGGCGATCGCCATCGTCTCGGTGTCGCTGCTCATCTGGCTCGCGCTCGGGGCGCGGGAGTCGGGGATCGTCGCGATCGCCATCCCCGTGACGCTCGCCCTGACGCTCGCGGCGTTCTTCCTGCTCGGGTACACGCTGAACCGGATCACGCTGTTTGCGCTCATCTTCTCGATCGGCATCCTCGTCGACGACCCGATCGTCGACGTGGAGAACATCGTCCGGCACTTCCGGATGCCCGCGAACCGCGGGAGGGACCTCCTTACGGTCACCGTGGAGGCGGTCAACGAGGTCCGCAGCCCGCTCATCCTCGCGACGCTCGCCGTGATCTGCGCCGTGCTGCCGATGGGGTTCGTGCGGGGGCTCATGGGGCCGTACATGCGGCCGATCCCGGTCGGGGCCTCGGTGGCGATGGCGGTGAGCATGCTCGTGGCGTTCGTGATCACGCCGTGGGCGGCGCTGAGGGTGCTTAGGCGCGCGGCGCTCGCGGGGACGCTCGGGGCGCACGGCGAGGGGGAGAGCGAAGGCGCGCTCACGCGGGCCTACCGGCGGTTCATGTCCGCGCTGCTGCGCTCCCCTCGCCTGCGATGGGCGTTCCTCGGCGCGACGGTGGCGCTGCTCCTCGGCGCGGTCGCGCTCGTCCCGCTCGGGGCGGTGCGCGTGAAGATGCTCCCCTTCGACAACAAGAGCGAGTTGCAGGTCGTGATCGACATGCCGGAGGGGACGCCGCTCGAGGAGAGCGCGAACGCCGCGAGGGAGCTGGCCCGCGCCGTGGCGGTCGAGCCCGAGGTGCGCGACGTGGAGGTGTATGCCGGTACGGCGGCTCCGTTCAACTTCAACGGCCTCGTGCGCCGCTACTACCTACGGAGCGGCCCGAACGTCGCGGACCTGCAGGTGAACCTCGTCGGCAAGCACGAGCGGGCGGCGCAGAGCCACGACTTCGCGAAGCGGATCCGTCCCCGTCTCGAGGCCATCGCCCGGCGGCTCGGCGCGCGGATCAAGATCGCCGAAGTCCCGCCGGGGCCCCCGGTCCTCCAGACGCTCGTCGCCGAGGTCTACGGCGCCGACGCATCCCGTCGCATGGAGACGGCGCGCAGGGTCAAGGCCCTGTTCGAGCGGACTGAGGGGGTGGTCGACGTCGACTGGTACGTGGAGGACGACCAACCGCGCGACGAGGTGCGCGTGGACGAGGTGAAGGCGGCGCTGAACGGCGTCTCGGTCGCCGCGGTGGAGCAGGCCATCCGCGCGGCGCTCCGCGGCGAGGAGGCGGGCCTCGTGCACGAGGAGGGGGAGCGCGAGGACGTCTCGATCGTGCTCCGGCTGCCCCCGGAGCGGAGGGCGTCGCTCGCGGAGGTCCTCTCGCTCCGCGTGCGGGCGGCGGACGGGTCGCTCGTGCCGGTCCGCGAGCTGGCCCGCGTGGAGCGGACGCTTGCGGAGAAGAGCCTTCACCACAAGAACCTCCTCCCGGTCGTCTACGTGACGGGAGACGTCTCCGGACGGGAGGAGAGCCCGATCTACGCGATCACGAAGATGAGGGGGGAGCTGGCGACGATCGTCCCGGAGGGGCTCCCGGAGCTGTGGCTGGGCCACCCTGACGCGACGGCGCGATCGGCGCTCAAGTGGGACGGGGAGATGCACGTGACCGCCGAGGTCTTCCGCGACCTCGGCCTGGCGTTTGCCGCCGTGCTGGTCCTGATCTTCGTCCTGGTCGTGGCGTGGTTCCACTCGTTCACGACGCCGCTCGTGATCATGGCGGCGATCCCGTTCTCGCTCGTCGGGATCCTGCCCGCGCACTGGGGGATGGGGGCCTTCTTCACGGCGACCTCGATGATCGGCTTCATCGCGGGGGCGGGGATCGTGGTGCGGAACTCGATCATCCTCGTTGACTTCATCGAGCTGCGGACGGCGCAGGGGATGGCGCTGGCCGAGGCCGTCGTGGACGCCGGGGCGGTCCGGTTCCGTCCGATGCTCCTGACGGCCTCGGCGGTGATGGTCGGCGCCGGGATCATCCTCTTCGACCCGATCTTCCAGGGCCTCGCCATCAGCCTGATCGCCGGCGAGGTGGCGGCGATGCTCCTCTCGCGAATGGCGATTCCCGTCCTCTACTTCTTGCGATTCCGCGGCGGCGCGCCTACCGTATCGACGCCATGAAGAAGAAGGTGACCAAGAAGAAGAGGGCGCCACGCCCCGCGACGCACGAAGTCTCCGCCGACCGCCTGACGTGGCATCCCGACGGGAAGCGGTTCGAGAGCGACACGAAGACCATCCTGCCCGCGAAGGGGACCATCGGCCAGGAGCGGGCCGTCAACGCCCTTCGCTTCGGCCTCGAGGTCCGCACGCGCGGGTTCAACCTCTTCGTCGCGGGCCACGACGGCACGGGCAGGTCGACGACCGTCAGGGCGATCGTCGACGAGGTCCGCCAGCGCTACAGCCCCACGCTCCGAGACCTCTGCTACGTGAACAACTTCAAGGACCCCGACCGCCCCCGCCTCCTCGTCTTCCCGCAGGGGAAGGGGCGCGGCTTCCAGCGCGCGATGGAGGGGCTCCTCGTCCAGCTCCGCAACGACCTGCCGACCCTCCTCGACAGCGACGCCTTCAAGGCGCAGCTCGGCGGCGTGATCGAGAAGTTCCGCGGCGAGGAGGCCACGCTCCTCGGGGACTTCGACCAGAAGATCCGGAAGCAGGGCTTCGTCCTCGGACAGATGAAGGTCGGCGCGCTTGCCGTTCCCGACCTCCTGCCGCTCCTCAACGGAAAGCCCGTGCCGTTCGACAAGCTCGAGGAGATGGCCAGGAAGGGCTCGATCCCCGGGGAGCAGTTCACCCGGATCGTCGCCGACTACGCGACGCTCCACGAGGAGCTGGAGCAGATCCTCCGCAAGATGCGCGAGATCAACCGGGCGATGCAGGCGAGGCTCGAGGAGCTGGAGAGGGAGACGTGCGACCGGGCGATCCGCGGTCTGGTCGAGGACCTGAAGGCCGCGCACGCCGACGCCGAGGTCCAGGAGTACCTCGACGAGGTCCGCGCGAGTCTCCTCGACAACCTGCGCCTGTTCAAGGCGGAGGGGGGCGGGCCGGCCCCGAACCCGCTCGCGGGGATCTTCGGGCAAGGTCCCCAGGCGCCGAGCGAGCCGTTCCTCCCGTACCAGGTGAACGTCATCCTCGACACCTCGGACCGCAAGGAATGCCCCGTCGAGGTCCCCGACAACCCGACCTACACGAGCCTCTTCGGCGCGATCGAGCTCGACATCTGGCGGACGGGGGCGATCCACACCGACTTCACCAAGATCAAGACCGGGTCGTTCGTGCGCGCGAACGGCGGGTACCTCGTCCTGAACGCCCGCGATGTCTTCTCCATCCCCGGCGTGTGGTGGACGCTCAAGCGCGTGCTCAAGACGGGCCGCCTCGAGGTCGCCCTCCCCGAGGGGATGATCCTCACCTCGGCGACCGCGATGAAGCCGGAGGCGATCGACGTCGACGTGAAGGTCGTCATG
Organism: uncultured Planctomycetia bacterium; assembly: GCA_964649705.1. GTDB lineage: Bacteria > Planctomycetota > MHYJ01 > WSZJ01 > CAZYRM01 > CAZYRM01. The sequence goes on along the minus strand of CAZYRM010000118.1, from coordinate 6,706 downwards.
ATCGGCGAGCCGTGGATCTACCAGATCCTGTACCTCGTCGACGACGAGTTCCCGCGGATCTTCCGGGTGAAGGCCGAGTTCGACGACGAGATGCCGATCTCGCGCGACAACCTCCGTCACTTCGTGAGCGTGATGACCAAGGTCGAGCGCGAGGAGAAGCTCCTGCCCCTCTCGACCGACGGCGTGCCGACGCTCCTGGAGCACGCGGTCCGCGGCGCGCACCGGAGGAGCCGGATCTCGACGCGGTTCAACGACGTCGCGGACACGTACCGCGAGTCGAGCTGGATCGCCGCCCAGAAGGGCAAGACCTCGGTCGGCGCCGAGGACGTCCGCGCGGCCGTGGAGGCCCACCGGAGCCGTCACAACCTCCCCGAGGAGAAGATCCAGCGGATGATCGACGAGGGGCTCCTCGCCATCCAGGTCGACGGCGAGCGCACGGGGGAGGTGAACGGCCTGGCGGTGTACGACCTGGGCCAGTACGCCTTCGGCCGTCCCTCCCGCATCACCGCGACCGTGTCGCTCGGGCGCGCGGGGATCGTGAACATCGAGCGGGAGGCGGGGCTCTCGGGGAAGATCCACGACAAGGGGGTCCTCATCCTCACGAACTTCCTCCGGGACCGCTTCGGCCAGGAGTTCCCGCTGTCGCTCACGGCGAGCCTCTGCTTCGAGCAGTCGTACGGGGGCGTGGATGGGGACAGCGCGTCGAGCACGGAGCTCTACGCCCTCCTGTCCGCGCTGTCGGACGTGCCGCTCCGTCAGGGGGTCGCCGTGACCGGGTCGGTCGACCAGCGCGGGCGGGTCCAGCCGATCGGCGGGGTGAACCAGAAGGTCGAGGGGTTCTTCGACGTCTGCAAGGCGAAGGGGCTGACGGGGGAGCAGGGGGTCCTCGTTCCCGACTCCAACGTCGAGGACCTGATGCTCCGCCAGGACGTCGTCGAGGCGGTCGGGGCGAAGCGGTTCCACGTCTGGGCGGTCGGGTCGATCGACGAGGGGATCGAGGTCCTGACGGGGCGGACGGCGAAGGAGATCAACCGGAAGGCGATGGAGAGGCTGCGGAAGATGGCCTTGCGGCTCTCGACCTTCGAGAAGCGAGGGAAGTAGTCCGATCCTTGTTTTTCAGTCCGCCCTTGACACCTCCTGGGGTCCGGCCTACCATCTCTGCCTGGAGACCGCCCATCCGGCGCATCCGCGCCGGGCAGAGAAAGGAGTCCCGAATGAAGACCCTCTTCCGTACGCTCGCCGGCTCTCTGCTGGCCCTGTCCATCGTCGCCGTGGCGCCGAGTGCGGCCACCCAGGCCCAGGCCTGCGGCGGGTACTACTGCAACCACTACCATGGTTGCCACAGCCACCATAGCTGTTGGGGTCATAGCCATCATCATAGCCATCACCATAGCCACTGCTGGCATAGCTGCCACTGGTAGTCCCTGGTCTGGCGGTCTCCAGCCGGGGAGTGGGGAAGGGGCCGGCCCACGGTGGGCCGGCCTCGTTGTATTCCGGGGGGGTGGATGGAGGGACGAGGGCGGCTTGGGGGAGGTGGAATGCTGGGCGGGATGGGGGCGGGGCGACGATATCTGATATCTGAGAGCTGATATCTGATATCAGATATGGGCAGCTTTCCACATCGGGATTCCGGGCATATCTGATATCAGATATCAGCTCTCAGATATCAGATATCGGCCCCCACGCTGGTGTCGCGCCACGACGGGGCGATCCCGGAGGCCATCATGAGAATCGCCGTCTTCCTCCTCGCCCTCGTCCTTCCCCTGGCCGCCGAGTCCGACTTCGACCACCTCGTCCAGGACATGGACCGCAACTACAGCCACTTCGACACGTCGGGGGTCGACTGGGAGGCCCTCGTCGCGAAGTACCGCCCCCGCGCCGAGGCCGCGAAGACGGCCGACGAGTTCCTCGTCGCCGTCGGCGAGATGCTCGGCGAGTTCAAGGACCTCCACGTCTGGATCCAGACGCCTGACGGAAAGACCGTCGGGACCTTCGTCTCCACCCCGAAGCCGAACTACGACTATCGGACCGTCGGAAAGAGACTGAAGGACGTGAACCAGATCGGGAAGATCGCCTTCTCGGGGCGCACCGAGGAGGGCTTCGGCGTCGTCGCGATCGGATCGCTCCAGGGGGAAGACAAGCTCTTCCAGCGGATCGACGAGGCGATCGAGGGCCTCCTCGATGCGCCGGGGCTGATCATCGACCTGCGCGCGAACGTGGGAGGCGACGAGCGACGGGCGCAATGGCTCGCGGGGCGCTTCACGGACGAGCCGCTCCTCTACGCGAAGTCGCGGTTCCGGAACGGCCCCGGTCACGGCGACTTCGGCGAGACGCACGACCGCGTCCTCCAGCCTCGCGGCGGAGAGGCCTACACGAAGCCGATCGTCTGTCTGATCGGCCCCGTGTGCATGAGCAGCGGCGAGGGGTTCGCCAAAATCATGCGGGAGCTCCCCCAGGTGACTCTCGTCGGCCAGCCGACCCGCGGGGCGAGCGGGAACCCGCAGCCCGTCCAGCTCGGAAACGGCCTGAAGGTCTTCTACTCCCGCTGGCAGGACCTCCTCGCCGATGGGACGCCGACGGAGAGGAAGGGGATCGAGCCTGACGTCGCCGTCGAACACGCGGGCGAGGGGGACCCGACGTTCGAGGCGGGCGTGAAGGAGCTGGCAAGGCTCATTCAGAAGTAGGGTCCCGCGCCGGCCTTCCCCCCACACCGTTCCTGTCGGCCGGCAGAGGGGTTCCGCCGCAGCGCCGGACCCATCGCCGGGCCGTGTTTCCCTTATCGCGCTTCGGCGTCCCTGCAAAGGGCTTCCGTCCGCAACCGATACCGTTCGCGTGGATTGAAGCGCGGACCCGCGGGTGGCACCCGGATTGCTTCTCCCCGGGCGGTCCCGAGGGAGAACTCGATGGCATCGTGGATTGCAGACCTCCAGGCCTCCATGCCCGACGGCAGGGTCTCCGTCGACGAGAAGGCGCGGGCCGAGTTCGCGCAGGACCGCACCGAGCTGCCGGGCGCGATGCCTGACGCCGTCGTTCGCGTGACCTCCACGGAGGAGGTCGTCGCCCTCGTCCGGTTCGCCTCGCGCCACGGCGTCCCCCTCGTCCCCGTCGTCGCGAACACGAACCTCGGAGGGCTCGCCCTCCCCACGCGCGGTGGCATCGTCGTCGACTTCCGCACGATGGACCGCGTGATCGAGGTCAACGAGTCCGACCTCTACATGGTCGTCGAGCCGGGAGTCACCTGGGAAAAGGCGAAGGCCTACCTCGACGCCCACCACCCGAAGCTCCGCCTCGGCTACCCGCTCTCTCCGCCCGACAGCTCCGTCCTCGCCAACGCCCTCCTCGACGGCCTCGTGAACCTCTCCGTGCGCTACGGGTCGATGTCGCGCTGGCTGAACGGCGTGGAGGCGGTCCTCGCCGACGGGACGGTCGTGCGGACCGGGTCCGCCGCGATGAGCCCCGTCTGGTGCAGCGGCCCGCCCCTCCCGGACCTCACCGGGCTCTTCATCAACATGCAGGGGACCACGGGGCTCGTCACCCGCGGCGCCATCCAGCTCTGGCCCTCCCGGCGCCTGCGCCGCAGGAGCTTCTACCTCGTCCGCGACCTCGAGCCCGCGCTCTCCACCCTCCGCGAGCTCGCGCGCGAGGAGGAGTTCGACGACCTCGGCTACCTCTCCTGGCCGCTCGGAAAGATGATCTTCGGCGAGGAGCGTCCGACGCACCGCGACCCCTCGGAGCCCGTCGCCTTCATCTACGTCGACTACGCGAGCGACCACGAGCAGGGCTTCCGATGGAAGCGGGACCTCCTCATCGAGCTGCTCCGCGCGAGGAAGAAGTCGGGGATGTGGTGCGAGGGGCCGATCGACGTGACCGACCTCGTGCGCATCGAGCCGAAGTTCTCCAAGTTCGCGGAGTTCCCGACGCGGCTCGACTTCCTCCTCGACACGCCGGGCGGGGGCCTGACGTGGGTCGGGACGTACGGACCGACATCGCGGTGGGAGGAGGGGGCGCGGATTGGCGTGCGGATCATGGAGGAGCGCGGTTGGCCGCCGTGCCTCGTCGCGCGCGCGATGCTCGCCGCGCACTTCGGCGTCCTGCGCTTCATCAGCGTGTTCGACAAGAAGGACCCCGCGCAGGTCTCGGGCGTGCTGGAGCTGAACCAGGCGATCGTCGACGCCCTCCTCCCGATGGGCTTCCTGCCGTACAAGACCCCCGGGTGGGTCCTGGAGCGGCATGCGGGGAGGCTCGATCCGGGGTTCGCTCACCTGCTCGGGAAGGTCCGATCGACGCTCGACCCGGGCGGGATCTTCAATCCGGGCCGGTGGCCCGTCCCCACCCAGACACCCCTGCCAGTGACGGGCGGGGGAAACATGTAGGGGCGACCCGCCGGGTCGCCCCTCCTCGCGAGGAACGAACACGCATGGCAAGGGTCGTCATCCTGGGCGGAGGCGTCGGCGGGACGATGGTCGCCAACCGCCTCCTGAAGCTCCGTCGGGACCTCGACGTGACCGTCGTCGACTCGCACGGGGACCACCTCTTCCAGCCGGCGCTCCTCTACGTACCCCTGCTCGGCGATGATCCCAACCTCGCGCAGGACTCGAAGAAGCTCCTCAGGCCCGGCGTGAAGCTCGTGGTGGACCGGGTGCTCGCCGTGGAGCCCGACGCGCGGCAGGTCCGGCTCGAACAGGGCGGCGCGATGCCGTACGACTGGCTCGTGATCGCCACGGGGTCCCAGCTCCGCCACGACGGGCTGCCCGGGGGCCGCGAGGCGAACCTCCACTTCCACTGCCATCGCGGGGCAGTCAGGCTTCACGAGGCGCTGACGTCGTTCCGCGGAGGGAACATCGTCATCGGCGCGGCGTCGCTCCCGTACAAGTGCCCTCCGTCCCCCCTCGAGTTCACCTTCCTCCTGGACGAGTGGCTCCGCGCGAGGGGGCTCCGAGAGCGGACGAACCTCTCGTACGTCTACCCGCTCCCCGACATCCAGCCGCTCGCCCCGGTCGCGAAGGCCGCGCGTCCGATGCTCGAGGAGAGGGGGATCTCGATCCACACGTCGTTCGTCTCGCCCTCGATCGACGTGGAGAAGCGCACGCTGTCATCGAACGGGACGTCGCTGCCGTTCGACCTGCTCGTCCTCGTGCCGCCTCACGGCACGGCCCCATTCCTCCGGGAGAGCGAGCTCGCGGAGCCGGGCGGGTGGGTGAAGACGGACCCCAAGACGCTCCGGGCGAGGGAGCGGATCTACGCGCTCGGCGACACGACGAACCTGTCGAGGCCGAAGAGCGGATCGGTCGCCCACTTCCAGTCAGAGGTCGTCGCGGAGAACCTGCTCGCCGAGATCGACGGGAAGGAGCCCGAGGCGAACTACGACGGCCACGTGATGTGCTTCCTGGAGACGGGGGGAGGGCGGGCGACGATCGTCGATTTCACCTACGACCGCCCCCCGGTGTGGAGGGCCCCGGACCGGCGGACGTACTGGAAGAAGGCCCTCTTCCGGGCCTTCTACTTCCGTTTCGTCCGTCGCTTCTGAACGGGCTAGACCGTTTCCGAAGGCGCGAATACCGTTGCCTTGAACGCCACCTGACGCACATGTCAGGCGAGTCGAAACGGGCTCACAGCCCAAGACCCGCACCCGTGCCACATTGCCCCTCTTCCTTCCGGCCGATCCGGGGCGCGATCCGGTGGCAATGCGATTGCGCTAGACCACCTCGTAACTGCGTTGCCACGTCCAGGATAAGTCCGGTCCTATCACCCGAGGAGGCCGCATGTCGCGGAAGATCGTCGGGATGCTCGTTTCGACCGCCGTCCTCGTCGGCGGCCTGTACCTGCTCGTCTGCCCGCACGGCCCCGCGCCGACCGCTGCGATCGCGGGGGAGCCGACGCCCGGGGAGGCGCTCTATACGCGCCACTGCGCCCCGTGCCACGGCGAGAAGGGGGACGGGAACGGACCGGCGTCCAAGTACCTCTACCCGCGCCCGCGGAACTACACGAAGGGGCTGTTCAAGCTCCACACGACGCCCAGCGGGCAGTTGCCGACCGACGACGACCTCTTCCGCACGATCTCGAACGGGATGCCGGGCTCGGGGATGCCCTCGTTCGCCTGGCTCGCCGAGACCGACCGGCGGGCCCTCGTCAGCCAGGTGAAGGCCCTCTCCTCGTGGACCGACGAGGACACCGGCGAGACGATCAACCACTTCGCCGACCGCGGCCAGCCTCCCACTCAGGACATCGGGACGGCGCCGCCCTCCTCCCCCGAGGCCGTCGCGCGCGGCAAGGAGGTCTACACGAAGCTCCAGTGCTTCAACTGCCACGGCCAGACCGGCAAGGGAGACGGCCCGTCGGCGATCGGCCAGACCGACAGTTGGGGCTTCCCCGCGGTGCCCCGCGACTTCACAACGGGCGTCAACCGCGGCGGCGGTACGGACGCCGACCTCTACTACCGATTCACCGTCGGGATGCCGGGGACGCCGATGCCGGCGTTCTCGCAGGTCTCCGACGACGAACGGTGGGACCTCGTCCACTACGTCCAGTCGCTGCGACGCGCGGATTCGAAGCCCTGGACGACTCCCGCCGACGGGACGCTCCACGTCCTCCGCCGCCCCGAGCCGATCCCCGTCGGGGATGCCTGGGGAAAGATGTGGGAGGAGGTCCCCTCCGCGTCGTTCTCGCTCTTCCCGCTCTGGCAGAAGGGGAACAACCCGTCCCACAC